>NZ_JADBRK010000002.1:0-473287 GCF_014930595.1 Enterobacter cloacae complex sp. P42RS | reverse complement strand
CAGGTCAAACTCAGTGACAGTTTACCCGTCTGTTGACGGGTAACTGAAGTGACTTTAAACATACAAGGGCATCAGGCCGCATTTCTTCCCCCTGAATTTGATCCCGTCACACAATTTTCACAAAAACGCTTGCCGTGAATTTGCAGTTTATTGATAATGATTATCATTGTTACATTGATTGTTATTTATAAACATTATGTCACCGACCGATAACAGCGCGGCAACGCCAGTAAAAACACACACAGCGCCATCCCCTGCTTCCACCGATCGCCGCATCGACAGCAAAAGCCTGTTGGGTGAGGAAGGCCGGGTGATTATTGAGCATGACGGCCAGCAGTATCTGCTGCGCCAGACGAGTGCCGGAAAATTGATCCTCACAAAATAAACCAAAACTTTCGCCAGCCACCCAGGTGATCCCCAGGCAGCCAGCGCTTTCGATACTTTATGGAGAGTTGCTATGCTACACCTGCATACCGCACGTTTACGCCCGTCCCTTCTGGCGCTGGCGATTGTCAGCACCCTGCCGGGCGCCGCGTTTGCTGCCGCAGATGAAATAACCGTCACCGCCACAGGCAACGCCCGTAGCGCCTTCGAAGCCCCGATGATGGTGAACGTGGTTGACGCCACCGCCCCGGAAAAACAGACCGCCAGCTCTGCCGCCGACCTGCTGCGCAACGTGCCCGGTCTGACGCTGGACGGCACCGGCCGCACCAACGGTCAGGACGTTAACCTGCGCGGCTATGACCGCCGCGGCGTTCTGGTGCTGGTCGACGGCGTGCGCCAGGGTACCGACACCGGGCACCTCAACAGCACGTTCCTCGATCCGGCGCTGATTAAACGTATTGAAGTGGTGCGCGGTCCGTCTGCGCTGCTCTACGGCAGCGGCGCGCTGGGTGGCGTCATCTCCTATGACACCGTCGACGCCAAAGATCTGCTGGAACCGGGCAAAAACAGCGGTTATCGCGTGTTTGGTACCGGCGCAACGGGGGACCACAGCCTCGGCCTGGGGGCCAGCGCCTATGGTCGTACCGATACCCTGGACGGCCTGGTATCGTGGTCCAGCCGCGACCGCGGCGATATCCGCCAGAGCGACGGTGCGACGGCGCCGAACGACGAATCCATCAATAACATGCTGGCGAAAGGCAGCTGGAAAATCGACCAGGCCCAGACGCTCAGCGGCGCCCTGCGCTACTACAACAACGCCGCGCAGGAGCCGAAAAACCCGCAAACCTCTGATGCCAATAGCAGCAACCCGATGACCGACCGCTCCACCATCCAGCGCGATGCGCAGGTTGGCTACCACATTGCGCCGGAAGGATACGACTGGCTGAACGCCGATGCGAAGGTTTACTGGTCCGAAGCGCGCATTAATGCCCAGAACATCGACAGCACCGGCGAGTTCCGCAAGCAGACCACCAAAGGCGGCAAGGTGGAAAACCGAACCCGCCTGTTCAGCGACTCTTTTGCCTCTCACCTGCTGACCTACGGCGGAGAATATTATCGTCAGGAGCAGCGTCCGGGCGGGTCCACGACCGGCTTCCCGGAGGCGAAAATCGACTTCAGCTCCGGCTGGCTGCAGGATGAAATCACCCTGCGCGATCTGCCCGTCACCCTTCTGGGCGGCACGCGGTATGACAACTACCGTGGCAGCAGCAATGGCTACGACGATGTCGATGCCGATAAATGGTCCTCCCGCGCCGGGTTAACCGTCAGCCCCACCGACTGGCTGATGCTGTTCGGATCTTACGCGCAGGCCTTCCGCGCACCGACCATGGGCGAAATGTATAACGACGCCAAACACTTCTCCATTGGCCGCTTCTACACCAACTACTGGGTGCCGAACCCGAATCTGCGCCCGGAAACCAACGAAACGCAGGAGTTTGGTTTCGGCCTGCGCTTTGACGATCTGATGCTCGCCAACGACGCGCTGGAGTTTAAGGCCAGCTATTTCGATACCAAAGCCAAAGACTACATCTCCACAACCGTCGATTTTGCCGCCGCGACCACCATGTCGTACAACGTTCCGAACGCCAAAATCTGGGGCTGGGACATGATGGCAAAATACTCGGCCGATCTGTTTAGCCTCGACGTGGCCTATAACCGCACCCGCGGGAAAGATACCGATACCGGGGAGTACATCTCCAGCATCAACCCGGACACCGTCACCAGCAAGCTGGACGTTCCGGTGGCGCAAAACGGTTTCTCCGTGGGCTGGATCGGCACCTTTGCCGATCGCTCAACCCACGTCAGCAGCAGCTACAGCAAGCAGCCGGGCTATGCGGTTAACGATTTCTACGTCAGCTATAAGGGCCAGGAGCAGCTCAAGGGCGTCACCACCACGCTGGTGCTCGGCAACGCCTTTGATAAGGAGTACTGGTCTCCACAGGGTATTCCGCAGGACGGTCGTAACGGCAAGATTTTCGTAAGCTATCAGTGGTAATTCCCTTCGGGGCCACTCTTCAGAAGGATAAGACAATGCATCACTACGCACGCTGGCTTGAGCTAAAAGAAGAAAATCCGGGTAAGTATGCGCGAGACATCGCAGGGTTAATGAACATCAGCGAAGCGGAGCTGACCTTTTCCCGCGTGGGCCATGACGCCTGGCGACTGCGCGGCGAAATCCGCGATATCCTGGGCGCGCTGGAAGCCGTGGGTGAAACCAAGTGCATCTGCCGCAACGAGTATGCCGTTCACGAGCAGGTGGGCAGCTTCACCAACCAACACCTGAACGGCCACGCCGGGCTGGTGCTGAACCCGCGCGCGCTGGATCTGCGCCTGTTCCTCAACCAGTGGGCGAGCGCGTTTCACCTCAGCGAAACCACCGCACGCGGCGAGCGACAGAGCATTCAATTCTTCGATCGTCAGGGCGATGCGGTGCTGAAGGTCTACACCACGGACAACACCGACCTCGCCGCCTGGGGCGACGTGCTGACCCGCTTTATCTTTGCCGATAACCCGCCGCTTGAGCTGAGCGCTGGGGATGTCCCGGCTCACGCCGAAAACGCGGATGCCGCGCTCGTGGACAAGGAGTGGCGCGCCATGACCGACGTGCATCAGTTCTTCAGCCTGCTCAAGCGCCACAATCTCAGCCGTCAGCAGGCGTTTCGCCTGGTGGGCGACGACCTGGCCTGTAAGGTGGAGAACAGCGCGCTGGCACAGCTGCTGGAAGCGGCACGCCGGGACGGCAACGAAATCATGGTCTTCGTCGGCAACCGCGGCTGCGTGCAGATCTTCACCGGCGCGGTGGAAAAAGTCGTGCCGATGAAAGGCTGGCTGAACGTCTTTAACCCTGCCTTTACCCTGCATCTGCTGGAGGAGACGATTGCAGAGAGCTGGGTGACGCGCAAGCCCACGGCTGACGGCCACGTCACCAGCCTGGAGCTGTTTGCCGCCGACGGCACGCAAATCGCCCAGCTTTACGGCCAGCGTACCGAAGGTGAGCCGGAGCAGAGCCAGTGGCGCAGCCAGATTGACGCCCTGACGCCAAAAGGGCTGGCCGCATGAAAACGTGGTTAGCCCTGCTGAGCGCCCTGCCTCTGGTGGCGTTTGCCGCCGCGCAGGAGAAAATTGTCGCCCTTGGCGGCGACGTGACGGAGATTGTCTACGCGCTTGGCGCGCAGTCTTCGCTGGTCGCGCGCGACAGTACCAGCCAGTGGCCGCAGGCGGCAAACGATCTGCCTGACGTGGGATATTTACGCCAGCTTAACGCCGAAGGCATTTTGTCCATGCGCCCCACGCTGGTGCTGGCCAGCGACCAGGCGCAGCCGTCTCTGGCGTTGAAGCAGGTCGAACAAAGTCACGTCAGGGTAGTAACCGTTCCCGGCCGCAACGACCTGAGCGTCATTGACGAAAAGGTTCGGGTGATTGCCAACGCTACGCACCGTGAAGCCGAGGGTGAAGCCCTGCGCCACACGCTGCGTCAGGCGCTGGCGGCCCTGCCCTCCGCGCCCCTCAACAAGCGGGTGCTGTTTATCCTCAACCACGGGGGAATGACCGCAATGGCCGCCGGGCAGCAGACCGGTGCAGACGCCGCCATCCGTGCCGCCGGGCTGCAGAACGCGATGCAGGGATTCACCCGCTATCAGCCGCTGTCTCAGGAAGGGGTTATTGCCAGCCAGCCCGACCTGGTGGTGATTTCGCAGGACGGCGTGAACGCGCTGGGCGGCGAAGAAAACCTGTGGAAGCTGCCCGGTCTGGCGCAAACCCCGGCGGGACGGAACAGGCAGGTGCTGGCGATTGATGATATGGCGCTGCTGGGCTTCAGCGTGCGAACGCCGGATGCCATCCAGCAGCTGCGCGCCAAAGCGGAGCAACTGCCCTGATGTCCCGGCGGATCGCCTTGTCGTTGTGGATGCTGGCCGCGATCCTGAGCATCATGACGCTCACCGCGACCGTGTTTGGGGCACTGCACCTGCCGGTCAGCCTGCTGTGGAGCGGCAGCGATGAGGCCATGCGTCAGATCTGGCTTACCATTCGCCTGCCCCGCGTACTGCTGGCGCTGGTGATTGGCGGAGCGCTGGCGCTGGCCGGCTGTGTGATGCAGGGGCTGTTCCGCAACCCGCTGGCAGACCCGGGTCTGCTGGGGATCAGCAGCGGCGCGGCGCTGGCGGTGGCGCTGTGGGTGGTCATTCCCGCCGCGTTACCTGCCCTGCTGATGCTGTATGCCCCGATGCTCGCGGCGTTCCTCGGCGCGCTGGCCGCAACCGTTATTATCTTCCTGCTCAGCCAGCAGCGTCACGGCTCTCTGTCCCGCCTGCTGCTGGTGGGGATCGCCATCAACGCCCTGTGCGGCGCGGCCGTCGGGGTGCTCTCATGGCTCAGCAACGATGCCCAGCTTCGCCAGCTTTCCCTCTGGGGAATGGGCAGCCTCGGGCAGGCGCAGTGGTCCACCCTGCTGGCGGTAACGTCGCTGATGGTGCCCGCGGTGCTGATTATCTGGCGGCTGGCCGCCCCGCTCAACCTGCTGCAGCTGGGCGATGAAGAGGCGCACTATCTCGGGGTGGATGTTGCGATGGTACAGCGGATCCTGCTGCTGTGCAGCGCCCTGCTGGTTGCCGCGGCGGTAGCCGTCAGCGGCGTGATCGGCTTTCTTGGCCTTGTGGTGCCGCACCTGATGCGCATGTGGCTGGGGGCCGACCACCGGGCCGTCGTACCCGGCTCGGTGCTGGCCGGTGCGCTGCTGCTGCTGGTTGCCGACACGCTGGCGCGCACCCTGGTCTCTCCGGCGGAGATGCCCGTCGGGTTATTGACCAGCCTTCTCGGCGCGCCGTGGTTCCTGTGGCTTATCTTTCGTCGCGGAGGTACGCATGGCTGAACGCTATTGTGCAGAGAAGATTTTCTTTCACGCCGGGCAGCGGACGCTGATCGACGATGTGTCGCTTACCCTCTCTCAGGGTGAGCTGGTCGCCCTGATTGGCCCCAACGGTGCCGGGAAATCGACGTTATTGCGGCTGCTTACCGGCTATCTCAAGCCCGCAAGCGGACGCTGCACTCTGGCCGGAACGCCGCTTGCGGACTGGCCGCCGGATACCCTCGCGCGCTACCGGGCGGTGATGCGCCAGAATACTCAGCCCGGATTCGACTGGCCGGTGGACGCGGTGGTCGGTATGGGACGCGCGCCCTGGACTCGCTCCCCTGAAGCGTCGGTAGTTGAGGAAGTGATGGCGATAACGGGCTGTCTACCGCTGGCGGGCAGACGCTATTCGACGCTCTCCGGCGGCGAGCAGCAGCGGATCCAGCTCGCCCGCGCGCTGGCCCAGCTCTGGTGCGACGGAGCCCCGCGCGGCTGGCTGTTTCTTGATGAGCCCACCTCCGCGCTGGATCTCTACCACCAGCAGCATCTGCTGCGCCTGATGAAATCCCTGACCCGTCGGGGTCATCTCCACGTGTGCGTGGTGCTGCACGATCTCAATCTGGCGGCGCTGTGGGCGGATCGCATTCTGCTGTTGCACAACGGCAGGCTGGTCTCCAGTGGCACACCGGAGGACGTGCTGCAGGCCGGGACGCTGGCGCGCTGGTACGGCGCGCAGGTGCGCGTCGGCAGCCATCCGGATCACCCCGTACCGCAGGTATTTCTCGCCCCGTGAGCGGGCTGGTAAAAATCCTTCAGCGTTTCCAGCAGGGCATGCGCCGCTTTAGAGAGCTGCGTGTGCCCCGGATGGATTGCTCCGATGCACTTTTCAATGGGCGGGTTATCCAGCGGTATACAGACCGCGCCCAGCGCCGTCATCTGCGCTTCGCAGAGCGCCGGTACGGCACTGCCGCCCAGCCCGCTGGCGACCATGCGACCTACCGTCACCAGCTGATGACTCTCCAGCGCCACGTCCAGCTTTCTGCCGCTTCGGGCCAGCTCCTCCTCCATCATCAGACGTACCGCCGACGGGCGCTGCAGGGTAATAAAATCCAGCGTCAGTAGCTCTTCCCAGGCCAGCCGCTTTTTGCCCGCCAGCGCGGAGTCCTTCGGCACAATGGCGACAAACCTGTCGAGCCCCAGCGGCGTAAACAGCAGGTTGTGCGTGGGGGCCGGCTCAAAGGCGATCCCCATCTCAACCCGCCCTTCCCGCACCATCTCAATCACCTGCTCGTTAATGACGTCATGCACGGTGACGTTGATCCCGGCGTGGCGATCGCGAAACGCCTTGAGCACCTCCGGTAAAACGTTGGCGGCAAATGACGGCATCGCCGCGACCGAGATTTTGCCGCGCTGCAGGGTAAAGCACTGGTGCATCGCCTCCTCCACGTTATCCCAGTCGGCAAGCAGCTGCCGCGCCATCGGCAGAAACGTCTCCCCTTCCTGCGTGAGGGCAACCTTGCGCGTGCTCCGCTGCAGCAGCGGGCCGCCGAGCGCGTCTTCCAGACTTTTAATCGTCAGGCTCAGGGCCGGCTGGGAGAGATTTAAGCGTTCGCTGGCGTGCGCGAAATTGAGAGTGTGAGCTACCGCTAAAAACGCGCGTAACTGTTTGACACTCATTCTCATTTTTCATCCTGTTAACTAATTGAAAAGAATTAGTTAACAGGAAATTAATAAGAAAACCAAATGAGTGGGTCACAAATTCAAAATTAACAAATGAGTCGCCGCCCCTAATGATACCGGCACGGTTAACGGGAGGGATGACTATGGCAGGACTGGATAAGCGCGTCGGCAGCTATGCGCAGGCGCTGGACGGGCTGACGGACGGAATGACCTTGCTGGCGGGCGGCTTCGGCCTGTGCGGCATTCCGGAGAACCTGATTGCGGAGGTCAGACGCCGTCAGGTGAGAGATTTGACCGTGGTGTCAAACAACTGCGGCGTGGATGGATTCGGCCTGGGGATACTGCTCGAAACGCGGCAGGTTCGCAAAGTGGTGGCCTCTTACGTCGGCGAGAACGCGCTGTTTGAGCAGCAGGTGCTGAGTGGCGAGCTGGAAATTGAGCTTACGCCGCAGGGCACGCTGGCGGAAAAGGTGCGCGCGGGCGGGGCCGGTATTCCGGCGTTTTATACGGCCACCGGCTACGGCACGCCCGTGGCGACCGGCAAGGACGTGCGCCAGTTCGCGGGGAAGCACTACATCCTCGAGGAGGCGATCGTCGGCGACTTCGCGCTGATCAAGGGCTGGAAAGCGGACTGGTACGGCAACGTCATCTATCGCCATACCGCGCAAAACTTTAATCCGCTGATGGCAACGGCGGGCCGGATCACGGTGGTGGAGGTGGAAGAGATTGTTCCGCCGGGTGAACTGCCCCCGTCGGCCATTCACACCCCGGGAATTTACGTCGACAGGCTGATTGTCGGCCAGTTTGAAAAACGCATTGAGCAGCGCACCCTGCGCGCGCAAGGAGTGTGACGATGTTAACCCGTGAACAGATGGCCATGCGCGTCGCCCGCGAACTGCGCGACGGTTATTACGTCAACCTGGGGATCGGCATCCCTACCCTGGTGGCGAACTACATTCCGGACGGGATGGACGTGATGCTGCAGTCGGAAAACGGCCTGCTGGGGATGGGGGCTTTTCCCGACGAGCAGACCCTTGATCCTGACATGATCAACGCCGGTAAACAGACCGTGACCGCGCGGACCGGCGCGGCCATTTTCGACTCGGCCCAGTCGTTTGCCATGATCCGCGGCGGCCACGTGGACCTGACCGTGCTGGGCGCATTTGAAGTGGACGTGGAGGGCAACATTGCCTCGTGGATGATCCCCGGGAAGATGGTGAAGGGCATGGGCGGCGCGATGGATCTCGTTGCCGGGGCGCAGAACATCATCGTGGTGATGACCCACGCCTCAAAGAGCGGTGAGTCGAAGCTGCTGCCGCGCTGCACGCTGCCGCTCACGGGCGCGGGCTGTATCCGTCGGGTCCTGACCGATCTCGCGCTGCTGGAAATTCAGGACGGCGCGTTCATCCTGCGGGAATACGCCCCGGGCGTCAGTATTGACGAGATCGTGCGTAAAACGGCAGGGAAAATCATTGTGGCGGACGACGTGCGCGAGATGCGCTTCACCTGAGGGGTCAGCATGAAAAAGGTCATGATTGTCGGGGCAACGCGAACCCCCATTGGCAGTTTTCGCGGATCGCTCTCGTCCCTTTCTGCGGTTGAGCTTGGGGCCGTCACGGTACGGCACCTGCTGGAGAACAGTGGTCTCAGCGCCGAACAGGTAGATGAAATGATTTTCGGCCAGGTGCTGACGGCCGGATGCGGGCAAAACCCCGCCCGCCAGACGGCCATCGGCGCCGGGTTGCCCGTCAGCACGCCGGCGACCACCGTCAACCTGGTGTGCGGCGCGGGCTTAAAAGCGGTCCAGCTCGCCGCCCAGGCGATCCGCTGCGGCGACGCAGAGGTGGTTATCGCCGGCGGTCAGGAGAGCATGAGCAACGCCCCGTATCTGCTGGACGGCGCACGTGCCGGGCTGCGTTTCGGGCATGCGGGCCTCAAGGATAGCATGATTACCGACGGCCTGTGGGACGCATTCAACGATTACCACATGGGGATCACCGCTGAAAACGTCGCCCGCGAGTATGACATTTCCCGCGAGCAGCAGGACGCCTTCGCCGCCCGCTCGCAGCAAAAAGCAGCGTCCGCCATTGAGTCCGGCCGGCTTGACGCCGAGATAGCGCCGGTGACGGTGAAACAGGGTAAAAAGCCGCCGCTGGTTATTGATCGTGACGAACAGCCCCGACCAGGCACTACTGCAGAGCAGCTTGCGCAGTTGCGCCCCGCCTTTTTGCACGAGGAAGGCACCGTCACGGCGGGGAATGCCTCCACGCTCAACGACGGTGCCGCCGCGGTGCTGCTGATGAGCGAGGAAAAGGCGCGGGAGAGCGGATTGCCTGTCCTTGGCCGCATCGTGAGTTACGCCGTGACGGGCGTTGACCCGTCAGTAATGGGCATGGGCCCGGTCAGCGCCTGCCGGACGGCGCTGGCGCGGGCGGGCTGGACGCTCGACGAGGTGGATCTCATTGAAGCCAATGAAGCCTTTGCCGCCCAGGCGCTGGCGGTGGGCCAGCAGCTCGGCTGGGATGAGCGCAAGGTCAACGTTAACGGCGGTGCCATCGCCCTGGGCCATCCGATTGGTGCTTCCGGCTGCCGAATCCTCGTGACCCTGCTGTACGAAATGCAGCGCCGTGACGTCAAAAAAGGGCTCGTCACCCTGTGCGTAGGCGGCGGACAAGGCATTGCCCTGACCGTCGAGCGTTAAACCTCTCGTTGGTACCCGAATAATAAGTAAAGTGAGGAGTCATAATGAGTGTGTTAATAGCCCTGGCGGCGCTGGCACTGCTGATGCTGGCGGCCTACCGCGGATACAGCGTTATTTTGTTTGCGCCGATCGCGGCGCTCGGTGCCGTGCTGCTGACCGATCCGGGTGCCGTCGGCCCGACGTTTACCGGCCTGTTTATGGAAAAGATGGTGGGCTTCGTCAAGCTCTACTTCCCGGTGTTCCTGCTGGGTGCGGTGTTTGGCAAGCTGATTGAGCTTTCCGGCTTCTCACGCTCCATCGTCGCCGCCGCAATCCAGATCCTCGGGCGTCGACACGCCATCCCGGTGATTGTCCTGGTGTGCGCGCTGTTAACCTACGGCGGCGTTTCGCTGTTCGTGGTGGCGTTTGCGGTGTACCCGTTTGCCGCCGAGCTGTTTCGCCAGAGCGGCATCCCTAAGCGGCTGATCCCGGCCACCGTGGCGCTGGGGGCATTCTCGTTTACCATGGACGCCCTGCCCGGCACGCCGCAGATCCAGAATATCATCCCCACCAGCTTCTTCGGCACGAACGCCTGGGCGGCCCCGTGGCTGGGGCTTATCGGCTCTCTGTTTATTATCGTCTTTGGCCTGCTCTGGCTGGAGCGCCAGCGGCGTAAGGCGCTCAGCAACAACGAGGGTTACGGCACGGATCTGAAAAATGAACCCGAGACGCCGGATAACATTAATCTCCCGCATCCGCTGATTGCTATCTCCCCGCTGCTGGTGGTGGGCATACTGAACCTGCTGTTTACCCGCTGGATCCCCGGCTGGTACGGCGTGAGTCACGAGCTTACCCTGCCCGGCCTGGCGAAACCGATTGTGACCGAGGTGGGCAAGATCACCGCCATCTGGGCCGTGGAGGCGGCGCTGATCGCCGGTATCGTGCTGGTGCTGATTTTTGGCTTTCGCAATATCCGGGGGCGTCTGGCTGAAGGCAGCCGAACGGCGGTGAGCGGAGCCATTCTGGCGGCGATGAATACCGCCTCGGAATACGGTTTCGGCGCGGTTATCGCGGCGCTGCCTGGGTTCCTGGTGTTATCCAAAGCGCTGGCGGCCATTCCGAATCCGCTGCTAAATGAGGCCATCAGCGTGACCGTGCTCGCGGGGATCACCGGTTCGGCGTCCGGCGGGATGAGCATCGCCCTTGCCGCCATGTCCGACTCGTTTGTCGCCGCCGCCCATGCGGCCAATATCCCGCTTGAGGTGCTGCACCGCGTGGCCTCGATGGCGAGCGGCGGGATGGATACCCTTCCCCATAACGGCGCGGTGATTACCCTGCTGGCTATCACCGGCCTGAGCCATCGCCAGGCCTACGGCGGCATTTTCGCTATCACCATCATTAAAAGTCTGGCAGTACTTTTTGTCGTTGCCGTGTTCTATCTGACCGGCATTGTGTAAGGAGAGAAAAATGAATCTGAACGGTAAAACCGCCCTGGTAACCGGCTCAACCAGCGGCATTGGTCTGGGGATCGCCCGCGTGCTGGCGAAGGCGGGCGCGCAGCTGATCCTCAACGGCTTCGGCGACAGCGCATCGGCACGGGAAGAGATTGCGCAACTGGGCAAAAAGCCGGGCTATCACGATGCGGATCTGCGGGACGTATTGCAGATTGAGGCCATGATGCGCTACGCCGAATCGCAGTTTGGCGGCGTGGACATTCTTGTGAACAACGCCGGGATCCAGCACGTGGCCCCGGTTGACGCCTTCCCGGTAGAGAAATGGAACGACATTATCGCCATTAATCTTTCCGCGGTGTTTCACACCAGCCGGCTGGCGCTGCCGGCCATGCGGGATAAAAACTGGGGGCGCGTCATCAATATCGCCTCCGTTCACGGGCTGGTCGCCTCGAAAGAGAAATCGGCCTACGTTGCGGCCAAGCACGGCGTGGTGGGCTTTACCAAATCCCTGGCGCTGGAAACCGCCCGCACGGGTATTACCGCCAATACTATTTGCCCCGGCTGGGTACTGACCCCGCTGGTGCAGCAGCAAATCGACAAACGTATCGCGGACGGCGTACCGCCGGGGCAGGCTCGCGAACAGCTTCTGGCGGAGAAACAGCCTTCAGGGGAGTTTGTTACCCCGGAACAGCTGGGCGAGCTGGCGCTGTTTTTGTGCAGCGACGGCGCCGTGAACGTTCGCGGCGCTGCGTGGAATATGGATGGCGGCTGGGTTGCTCAGTGATGAACAGGCCGGGTAAGGCAACGTCGCCGCCCGGCTAAAATCGCTAGCTTGAGCAGCTGACCTCCAGCCGCTTGCCCCAGTCGGGCGGGCGGCTGACGTAATCATCATCCCGGTCGGCAAACGGCGTGCGCAACGCCAGATGCAGCCGGTGTAACTCGTCGTACTCACCCTGCTCTGCCTGCTCAATCGCCCGCTGCGCCAGCCAGTTGCGTAATACCATCGCGGGATTCGCTGCGTTCATCTGCGCCTGACGGGTAGCGTCGTCTACCTGCTCCTGCTGCAGCCGCGTGCGGTACTGTGCAAACCAGTCGTCAAACGCCTGACGGTCAATAAACTCGTCGCGCAGCGGCGAGGCGGCGCTGTGCTGCTCCGTCTGGCTCAGCATTCGGAAGGTGCGGGTGTAATCGCTCCCTTCACGCGCCATCAGGGCAAACAGGCCGTTGAGGATGTCGTTGTCGCCCTTCTCCTGGGTCATCAGCCCCAGCTTGTTACGCATCAGCGTGCCGTATTCCCGCAGCAAAAGGTCCTGATAGCTGTCGAGCGCATCGTTCAGGGCATCAACGTCGATAAACGGCGATAAGGTTTGTGCAAGCCGCTGGAGGTTCCACAGCCCAACCGCCGGCTGATTATCAAAGCTGTAACGCCCCTGATAGTCGGAATGGTTGCAGATATACCCCGGCTGATAATCGTCCAGGAAACCAAACGGACCGTAATCAAAGGTCAGGCCGTGAATCGACATATTGTCCGTGTTCATGACCCCGTGAGCAAAGCCCACCGTTTGCCAGCGCGCAATCATCGTGGCGGTACGGGCAACCACGTCCCGGAACCAGAGAACGTATTTATCCGCCTCATCCTGCAGATGCGCCCAGTGGTGGCAAATGGCGAAGTCCGCGAGCTGGCGAACCTTGTCCGGCTCGCGGCGATAGTAAAAGTGCTCAAAATGACCAAAGCGGAGATGGCTTTGCGCTATGCGCATCAGCATCGCCCCCTTTTCCACCGTTTCGCGCGTCACCGGCGTGTCGCTGGTGACGATCGACAGCGCGCGGGTGGTGGGAATCCCCAGCGCATGCATCGCTTCGGATGCCAGACTTTCGCGTATCGTTGACCGCAATACCGCGCGCCCGTCGCCCATTCGTGAGTAAGGGGTAAGACCTGCGCCTTTCAGATGCCAGTCAACCGTCTCCCCGTTGGGAAGCCGTTGTTCGCCGAGCAGGATCCCCCTGCCGTCACCCAGCTGCCCCGCCCAGACGCCAAACTGGTGTCCGCTATAGACCTGAGCCAGAGGCTGCATACCGGGGAGAAGCGTCTCGCCTCCCCAGACGCCAGCACTGTCTGAACGCTGAAACAGATCGGGCGGAATGGCCAGCTCATCGGCCAGCCGATCGTTATGCCAGATAAGACGTGAATTATGTAACGGTGTTGGTTTGAGTGCGGTGTAAAAGCCAGGCAACTCGTCATGCCAGTGAGCAGTAAAAGACAGGGTCATAAGTCCTCCTGCCTTTAGTGTAGAGGGTTTACCCGGACTTAAACACGGGCGAAAGGCAGGGTTATCGCTGCTGAACGAGCGTCGTGACATGCTCCGCCGAGACGGCTGGCCAGAGCGCACCCTGCATGGCACCAAAATTGAAGGACAGAACGCGCTGCAGCAAACCGTGGTCGTCAATGCCGGAGACGATCACCGACTGGCAGTGCGGCGTTATTTGCCAGAGGATCGCGCGCATAAAAGGCTCGAAAGAAAGCTCAGAAGCACGCTGCTGGATGAATCCTTTATCAAGAATAACCCGTTTAAATAATCCATCATAGACAGCCTTGAGCGATGCAGCACCGGCTCCAAAGTTTGCCAGCACCAGCGGAAAATGGATCGCCATTCTTGCCAGCTGCAGATCGTCCTTTCCGTTATTTAAACCTGGATAGTTCTCATTAACAGTAAACTCAAGAAACGGATAACGCTCAAGAATTGAAACAGCATTCCCATTACTTAATAAAAACTCAACAATTGCTGGTGTAATATTGATCCATGCAATTAACTGATGCTGAATAAAAAACAGTTTACAGGTATCAAGCAATTGCAGTTTTTCGTTAAACAGCACTAACTCCTCTGCCGCTGAAAGCCGAGGGATAACGAGCTCAGTGGGGATCCTCACATCGGTGCCGACGCCAGTAAAGTTAACCAGTATTTCTAAACCTTTTAGCTCACCTGCGCTATTACGGGCAGGCAGAAGCATCAGTTCAGACTGGTAAGCATTATCTAGCGTAATAATCATTGCACTCGCCCCGCATTAAAGATGAGAGAGGACATCCTGGAGCAATTGCTGACACAATTCCACTGTCTTGATTTTAATAAGTTTAATTTCATTAGTTCCGTATTAATTTTCAGATTTATCCCTGAATCTAAAATAATCTTATCCTGGTTACTGAATAATAGCCAGTTTTAGATAAAACAGACACATAAGGATGTTGCTAATTTAGGTAAATTTAACTTTAATCAGCTTATTTGAGAAAAACGGCATGGTTTAATAGTTACCATGCCGACATAAGAAACGTGTTCGGGCAGTCTAAATACGTCGCGCCTGCCAGAAATTTTTACGCCAGTACACGTTATCGAGAGAAGAGCGCATCACGCCGCGGCTGGTAGAGGCATGAATAAACTGATTGTCTGTATCATATATCCCAACATGCAGGCCGCTTTCTCCCGATCCGGTTTTGAAAAAGACCAGATCACCGGGAAGGAGATCGTCTTTATCAATTTCAGTGCCTATTTCCGCCTGCTTGCGCGTGTCTCGCGGAAGCTGTAAATCAAACTTGTCACGAAACGTCATCAGGACAAAGCCTGAGCAGTCCACCCCACCGCGGCTCATGCCGCCGTAGCGATAAGGCGTGCCGCGCCAGTTGCTCAGCTGATCGTTAAGGCTGGCAATAACGGTGATAGAATCCGATAGCCGCGGATTAGGCGGCGGTGCACGATGGCTGCTGCATCCCGCAAGAAAGAGTGCCGCCACGAAGAGAAACCAGAATCGCATTTTCAGACGAATCCTCTGCTTTTATTGTTCTTTTGGTAATTTAGCGTGCAATTGTGTTCACAGGCAAGAAACGGTTACTCCTGCCCGGTAGAAATCAGCATCTTATGTCCCTCTATATCCAGCCTGCGGAACGACATGTTGTAGGCGCGGGCAAGATTTGGCGGCGTAAGGACCCGATCCCGCGTACCGCTGGCGATCATCCTGCCGCGCGACAGAAGCCACACGCGATGGGCGTGACGTAACGTATGGTTAAGATCGTGGCTGCTCATCACTACGGCGATACCTTTTCTGCTCAGAGCGCTTAGCAGGTTATCCAGCGCCGCCTGCTGGGCAACATCCAGACCGCTCATCGGTTCATCCAGCAGCAGCATCCTCCCGTGAGGATTGCCCGCGGGATGGATCTGCAGAATGACCGCCGCCAGACGCACCCGCTGCCATTCCCCCCCGGAAAGCTGGCTGGCATGCCGGGACAGTTTATCTTCCAGCCCTAACGCCGCAGCCACTTCCTCCAGCAGTGCCGTATGCTGTTTGTCGTGCAGATGCAGCATCAGATAATGCCAGACCGGCATCGCAAAAGGCGGTACCTGCTGCTGCACCAGGTAGCTGCGCCGGTGGGCCAGCGAGGCGGGTGACCAGTCGACCAAAGCATGTTCCAGCAGCGTAATCTGCCCTGGCCCGGTGGTCAGCCCCGCCATCCGCGCCAGCAGCGTGCTTTTACCCGCGCCGTTTGGCCCGACGAGATGCAGGATTTCACCCGAATTGATGTCGCAGGTCACCGGCTCCAGACGCCCCTTCTCGGCGACGTCCGTGAGCTGCATCAGCAGCGACATTATTTCGCCAGCGCCAGCTTAATAGATTCCATGACGATCGGGTCCTCAGGCGTCATATCCGGCGAAAAACGCTGAACGACCTGGCCGTCACGGCCAATCAGGAATTTTTCGAAGTTCCACAGAATATCGTCCGGATAGAGCGGCGCGCGGCCTTTGGTGGCCATGCGCTCGTAAAAACCGCTCTCTTCCGGCGCAACGGCCTTCGGCGCGGCGGCAATCAGCTTCGCATACAGCGGATGGCGGTCTTCACCGTTGACGTCAATTTTGCTGAACATCGGGAACGTCACGCCATAAGTGGTACTGCAGAAGGTTTTGATCTCTTCTTCGCTGCCCGGCTCCTGGCCCAGGAACTGGTTGCACGGGAAGCCCAGCACGGTAAAACCGTCTTTCTCCCAGGCCTTCTGAATATTCTCCAGCTGCTCGTACTGCGGCGTCAGGCCGCATTTCGATGCCACGTTGACGATGAGCAACACCTTGCCTTTGTAGCTTTCCAGCGTGGTGTTATCCCCATCAATGGTGGTCACTTCGGTATTCAGGATATCTGACTGCATAGCATTTCCTCAGGTTGTCGATTTAACGTCCAGCTTTTAATAGTAGCCAGATAAAGACTGGCGCGCCCAGCGTTGCGGTCACCACGCCAACAGGCAATTCTGCGGCCGTCAGGGCGAGACGGGCGATGATGTCGGCCACCAGCAGCGTGGCTGCCCCGGCAACCGCCGAGGCCGGAAGCAAGGTTCGATGATCCGTGAAGCCGCAAAGACGCAGCATGTGCGGAATGACCAGCCCAATAAAGCCAATCGCCCCCGCCAGGGCCACGCTCACGCCTACCAGCCAGCCAATGGCAATGACCAGTACGTTACGCCAGAAACCAATCGGCATGCCGAGCTGGCGGGCTGAGGTTTCACCCAGCGCGAGCATATTCAGCGGCTGGGCCTGCAGCGCAGCCCACGCGATGACCGGCACCAGCAGCGCCATTAGCCAGCCCTGGTGCCAGTCGACGCCGCCAAAGCCGCCCATCATCCAGTACATGAGCTGACGCAGGTCAAAGGAGGTCGAGAAGTAGACCGCCCAGGTCATCAGCGCGCTACAGATGATCCCCAGCGCCACGCCGGCAAGCAGCAGCCGGCTGGTCGACAGGTGCCGTCTGGCAAAGCGAAGAAGAATGACTGTGATTAGCAGTGCGCCGAGAATGGCGCTCAGGCTAATGCTCCAGCCGGAGAGTTCTCCCCCGCCCAGCATCACCGCCGCAATCAGCCCGACGCCTGCACCGTTCGACACCCCCAGCAGGCCGGGCTCCGCCAGTGGGTTTTCGAACAGCGCCTGCATAATGGTGCCAGACAGCGCCAGCGCGGCGCCGACCAGGATCACCGCGACGGTGCGCGGCAGGCGAATTTGCCAGACGAAGAGCTGCCCGTCAGGCCCCAGCCAGCTTTCAGGCCCGATCCAGCTGTCGCCTGCGCAGAGGCTAATACCCGCGGCAAGAATAAGCAGCAGCGCCAGCAGAAGCAGGCGACGCCGATCGGAACGGTGCTGGCGATGAGCATAATCAAGCATGTGTACGGTTTGTTAGCGAGTGATGTAATTGATTTTACGGCGTGTTTGCCGGAGAGCGCAAAGAAAAAAGGCCGCGTGAGCGGCCTTTTTGGTTAGTTCATATTACTCTGCTTTAGGCGTTGCGTTTTCGACGCGGCTCTTTAACTTCTGGCCGGGTCTGAAGGTCACCACGCGGCGGGCTGTAATGGGAATATCTTCCCCCGTCTTCGGGTTACGGCCCGGACGTTGGTTTTTGTCTCGCAAATCAAAATTGCCAAAACCGGAGAGTTTTACCTGCTCACCATTTTCCAGAGCACGACGGATCTCTTCGAAAAACAGCTCTACCAGCTCTTTGGCATCCCGTTTGCTAAGCCCAAGCTTATCAAACAGATATTCTGACATTTCAGCTTTTGTAAGCGCCATAGGTTCAATCCCTCAATGATGCCTGGAATCGCTCTTTTAATGCCTCTACACATTTGGCGACGGTAGCGGCAATCTCCTCTTCTTCGAGTGTACGGCTGGTATCCTGAAGGATAAGGCTGATAGCGAGGCTCTTGAAACCTTCTGCTACGCCCTTGCCGCGGTACACGTCAAATAAGTTTACGCCAACTACCTGATTTACGCCAACTTTCTTACATTCGGCCAAAATATCTGCTGCGGGCACGTTTTCAGCGACCACAACCGCGATATCACGGCGGTTCGCCGGGAAGCGGGAGACGTCCTGCGCCTGAGGAATGACGCGGTCTGCAACCGGGCTCCACTCCAGCTCGAACACGATGGTACGGCCGTTCAGGTCCAGCTTACGCTCCAGCTCCGGGTGGACAACGCCAATGAAACCAACGCGTTTGCCGTCTAAATAAATCGCCGCGCTCTGGCCCGGATGGAGCGCAGGAATCGCTTCCGCGCGGAATTCAATTTCAGATAATTTACCGGTCAGATCCAGAATCGCTTCCAGATCGCCCTTCATATCGTAGAAATCAACCGTGCCTTTTGCCAGGTCCCAGTGCTCTTCGTAGCGGTTACCGCTGATGGCACCAGCCAGCATGAGATCCTGACGGATGCCTAAATTTGCCTGATTATCCGGCACAAAGCGCAAACCGCTTTCGAAAATGCGCACGCGGTTTTGCTGGCGGTTCTGGTTGTAAACGATAGTCCCCAGCAGGCCCGTCCACAGGGACAGACGCATCGCGGACATTTCGCTGGAGATTGGGCTTGGCAGGATCAGCGCTTCCTGACCCGGGTGGATCAGCTGCTGCAGCTTAGGATCAACGAAACTGTAGGTGATCACTTCCTGGTAGCCTTTGTCGTTCAGCATGGTTTTCACACGCTTCAGGGACAGGTCGGCTTCACGGTGGGCGCCCATCACCAGACCCGCCTGCACAGGCTCGTCAGGGATGTTGTTGTAGCCGTAAACACGGGCCACTTCTTCCACCAGATCTTCTTCAATTTCCATGTCGAAACGCCAGGATGGCGCAACGGCCTTCCACTCGTCCTGACCTTCGGTCACTTCGCAGCCCAGGCGCGTCAGGATGTCGGTCACCTGCGCGTCGGCAACGTGGTGACCAATCAGGCGATCCAGCTTGCTGCGGCGCAGGGTAATGGTCGCACGCTTCGGCAGGGTCGCTTCGTTGGTGACGTCAATAACCGGGCCCGCTTCGCCGCCGCAGATGTCGATTAGCAGGCGGGTTGCACGCTCCATCGCTTTGTACTGCAGCGCCGGGTCAACGCCGCGCTCGTAGCGGTGAGACGCGTCGGTGTGCAGGCCGTGACGGCGCGCGCGGCCGGTGATGGAGAGCGGGCTGAAGAACGCGCATTCCAGCAGGACGTTTTGCGTTTCGTCGTTGACGCCAGAATGTTCGCCACCAAAGATGCCGCCCATCGCCAGCGCTTTGCTGTGGTCAGCAATCACCAGGGTGTCGGCGTTCAGTTTGGCTTCTGTGCCGTCCAGCAGCACCAGGGTTTCCCCCTCTTTCGCCATGCGCACAACGATGCCGCCGTCGATACGATCTTTATCGAACGCGTGCATCGGCTGGCCCAGTTCCAGCAGAACGTAGTTAGTGACGTCAACCACGGCGTCGATTGAGCGGATACCGCAGCGGCGCAGCTTCTCTTTCATCCAAAGCGGGGTTGGCGCTTTAACATTAATGCCTTTTACCACGCGACCGAGGTAGCGCGGGCAGGCATCAGCAGCGTCAACCTGAATCGGCAGCACGTCACTGATGGTCGCTTCAACCGGCACAATCTCCGGCGCGTTGAGTTCGGTCTGGTTCAGTACGGCCACGTCGCGCGCCACGCCGATGATACCTAAGCAGTCGGCACGGTTTGGCGTGACGCTGATTTCGATAGTATTGTCATCAAGCTTCAGGTATTCACGGATATCGGTGCCAACTGGCGCATCCAGCGGCAGCTCGATGATGCCGTTGTGGTCGTCGGAAATACCCAGCTCGGAGAAGGAGCACAGCATGCCTTCAGACGGCTCACCGCGCAGCTTGGCCGCTTTGATTTTGAAATCACCCGGCAGTACGGCACCGACGGTCGCCACGGCCACCTTCAGGCCCTGACGGCAGTTTGGCGCACCGCAGACGATGTCCAGCAGACGGTCGCCGCCTACGTTCACTTTTGTCACGCGCAGTTTGTCAGCGTTAGGGTGCTGGCCGCACTCGACCACTTCACCCACCACGACGCCGTTGAAGGCACCGGAAACCGGCTCAACGCCGTCAACTTCCAGGCCCGCCATGGTGATCTGGTTGGAAAGCGCTTCGCTGTCCAGCGTGGTGTTAACCCATTCGCGTAACCACAGTTCACTGAATTTCATTGTTCTGTCCTGCCCTTATTTAAACTGTTTGAGGAAACGCAGATCGTTTTCGAAGAATGCACGTAAGTCGGTCACGCCGTAGCGCAGCATGGTCAAACGCTCCATGCCCATGCCGAAGGCAAAGCCGGAGTATACTTCCGGATCGATACCCACGTTGCGCAGCACGTTTGGATGCACCATGCCGCAGCCCAGCACTTCCAGCCATTTGCCGTTTTTACCCATCACGTCAACTTCCGCAGACGGTTCGGTGAACGGGAAGTAGGACGGACGGAAACGAACCTGCAAATCTTCCTCAAAGAAGTTGTTCAGGAAATCGTGCAGCGTGCCCTTCAGGTTGGTGAAGCTGATGTTTTTATCAACAATCAGACCTTCCATCTGGTGGAACATTGGGGTGTGGGTCTGATCGTAGTCGTTACGATACACGCGGCCCGGCGCGATGATGCGGATTGGTGGTTCCTGATCCTTCATGGTACGGATCTGAACGCCAGAGGTCTGGGTACGCAGCAGACGCGTCGCGTCAAACCAGAAAGTGTCGTGGTCAGCGCGTGCCGGATGATGGCCAGGAATGTTCAGGGCGTCGAAGTTGTGGTAATCATCTTCGATTTCCGGGCCAGTCGCCACGGTAAAGCCGAGCTCACCGAAGAAACTTTCAATACGATCGATAGTACGAGTAACCGGATGCAGACCACCGTTTTCAATACGGCGACCCGGCAGAGAAACGTCGATGGTTTCTGCCGCAAGACGCGCGTTTAGTACCGCGCTCTCCAGCTCGGCCTTACGCGCGTTCAGCGCCTGCTGAACCTGCTCTTTGGCTTCGTTAATCACCGCACCCGCTGCCGGGCGTTCTTCTGGCGGCAGTTCACGCAGGGTTGTCATTTGAAGGGTCAGGTGCCCTTTCTTCCCAAGATATTCGACGCGGACATTGTCTAACGCGGCAACATCTGAGGCCTGATTAATGGCGGCTGTTGCACTGGCAACCAGCTCTGCGAGATGTGACATGATTTTCCTCATTATGTCGGTGCAGACACCGATTTGGTGGAGTTATTCTCTCAAATTCAGGCACAAAAAAAGCCTCCATCGGGAGGCTTATCTGGCGCTGTTTTTCGTTTCATCTTTCACGCGCTAGCCTCCTGGAGTCAGGTGCTAAAGTAAAAGAAGAAGCGGAAAATAGCAGCATTCATGCTTGCGTTACCTTGTTGGGTAAAAACCGGTAAGACCTTATTGAAAAGCCTGCACGGATAAATGTCAATCTTCTGATGGTGTTAAATGAAAAGAGGGAGCCAGGCCCCCTCTCTCAACTGGCTTATGCCAGTGCTGCTTTCGCTTTTTCGACCAGAGCGGTGAACGCTACTTTGTCGAATACTGCGATGTCAGCCAGGATCTTACGGTCGATTTCAACAGAGGCTTTTTTCAGGCCGTTGATGAATTTGCTGTAAGAAATACCGTTCTGACGTGCTGCTGCGTTGATACGCGCAATCCACAGTTGACGGAACTGACGCTTACGCTGACGACGGTCACGGTAAGCGTACTGACCTGCTTTGATAACAGCCTGGAAGGCAACGCGGTATACGCGTGAACGCGCACCGTAGTAGCCTTTAGCTTGTTTCAAAATTTTCTTGTGACGTGCACGTGCAATTACACCACGTTTTACGCGAGCCATATGTGCTCTCCTGTATCTATATTCTTAGTAAAAAATTAAACGTTAACGGCTTATGCGTACGGCAGGCACGCGATAACCAGACCCAGATCGCCTTTAGAAACAAGGCCTTTTGGACGCAGGTGACGTTTACGCTTAGTAGATTTTTTGGTCAGAATATGACGCAGGTTTGCGTGCTTACGCTTAAATCCACCACCACCGGTTTTTTTGAAGCGCTTAGCAGCACCGCGTACGGTCTTAATTTTTGGCATCTTAATAACTTCCACTTCGCATTGTTAAATAAACGAAACATAGGCGAACAAAACCTATGAAACCCGAAGGCTCCACAGATTTTGCTGCTTGAAGGCCTTACTGTTTCTTCTTAGGAGCGAGCACCATGATCATCTGGCGGCCTTCGATCTTCGTAGGGAAGGATTCGACTACTGCCAGTTCACTCAGATCGTCACGGACGCGGTTAAGCACTTCCATACCAATCTGTTGGTGGGCCATCTCACGACCGCGGAAACGCAGCGTGATCTTGGCCTTATCGCCATCTTCCAGAAAGCGAATCAGGCTGCGGAGTTTTACCTGATAATCGCCATCGTCGGTACCAGGACGGAATTTGATTTCCTTAACCTGGATAACTTTTTGCTTCTTCTTCTGTTCCTTAGAAGACTTACTCTTTTCATAAAGGAACTTGCCGTAGTCCATGATACGACAAACTGGCGGTTCGGCGTTAGGGCTGATTTCAACTAAATCTACTCCAGCTTCTTCAGCCTTTTCGATCGCTTCTCTCAGACTCACAATCCCCAGCTGCTCGCCTTCCAGACCTGTTAAGCGAACTTCCTGGGCGCGAATCTCGCCATTGATACGATTCGGACGTGCCGTTTGAACTCGTTTTCCGCCTTTAATACCTTATTCCTCCAGTTGTTGAAGACTGCGGCTGCGAATCTCTTGTTGCAGCTTCTCAATCACTTCACTTACGTCCAGGCTGCCCAGGTCTTTACCACGGCGGGTGCGAACGGCAACTTTGCCTGCTTCCACCTCTTTATCACCACAGACCAACATATACGGGACACGACGTAAAGTGTGCTCGCGGATTTTAAAGCCAATCTTCTCATTTCTCAAGTCTGCTTTTACGCGAATGCCCGCATTTTGTAGTTTCTGCGTCAATTCTTTAACGTAATCTGCCTGAGAATCGGTAATGTTCATCACCACGACCTGCACTGGCGCAAGCCAGGTTGGGAAGAAGCCCGCGAACTCTTCGGTCAGGATGCCGATGAAGCGCTCCAGAGAACCGAGAATAGCACGGTGAATCATGACCGGTACCTGACGCTCGTTGTCTTCGCCAACATAAGAGGCGCTTAAACGCTGCGGCAGGGAGAAGTCCAGCTGTACAGTACCGCACTGCCATGCGCGATCGAGGCAGTCATACAGGGTAAATTCAATTTTCGGACCGTAGAATGCGCCCTCGCCCAGCTGGTATTCGAACGGAATACCGTTCTCTTCCAGCGCTACGGCGAGATCCGCTTCTGCGCGATCCCAGGTCTCATCGCTACCGATACGTTTTTCCGGACGCGTTGAGAGTTTGACCACGATCTTCTCGAAGCCAAAGGTGCTGTACATATCGTAGACCATACGAATACAGGCGTTAACTTCATCACGAACCTGATCTTCAGTACAGAAGATATGCGCATCATCCTGCGTAAAGCCACGCACGCGCATCAGACCGTGCAGCGCACCCGATGGCTCGTTGCGATGGCAGCTACCGAACTCCGCCATACGCAGCGGCAGGTCGCGGTAGGATTTCAGACCCTGGTTGAAGATCTGAACGTGCCCCGGGCAGTTCATTGGCTTGATGCAGTATTCACGGTTCTCGGACGAGGTGGTGAACATCGCATCTTTGTAGTTGTCCCAGTGGCCGGTTTTTTCCCACAGCACACGGTCCATCATGAACGGGCCTTTCACTTCCTGATACTGGTACTCTTTCAGCTTGGAACGTACGAACGTTTCCAGTTCACGGAAGATAGTCCAGCCATCGTTATGCCAGAACACCATACCCGGCGCTTCTTCCTGCATGTGGTACAGGTCAAGCTGCTTACCGATTTTACGGTGGTCACGCTTCGCGGCCTCTTCCAGGCGCTGCAGGTACGCGTTCAGGGCTTTCTTATCCGCCCACGCGGTACCATAGATACGCTGCAACATCTTGTTGTTGCTGTCGCCACGCCAGTAGGCGCCAGCGATCTTCATCAGTTTGAAATGATGACAGAAGCGCATGTTCGGCACGTGCGGTCCACGGCACATGTCGACGTATTCTTCGTGATGGTACAAGCCAGGCTTGTCATCATGAGCAATGTTTTCATCGAGAATAGAGACTTTATAGCTCTCGCCACGCTTGACGAAGGTTTCACGCGCTTCGTGCCAGCTGACTTTCTTCTTGATGACGTCATAGTTGGTCTCGGCGAGCTCGTGCATACGTTTTTCGAGCGCGTCGATATCTTCCTGGGTCAGGGTGTGGTCAAGATCAACGTCGTAGTAGAAACCGTTGTCGATAACCGGACCGATCGCCATTTTGGTGTTTGGCCACAGCTGCTTGATAGCATGACCCAACAGGTGTGCGCAGGAGTGACGAATGATCTCCAGACCTTCTTCGTCTTTCGCGGTGATGATTGCAAGCGTCGCATCGTTTTCAATCAGATCGGACGCATCAACCAGCTCACCGTTCACACGGCCGGCGATGGTCGCTTTCGCGAGGCCAGGACCGATGTCCAGGGCGACATCCATAGGGCTAACAGCGTGGTCGAAATGGCGTTGGCTGCCATCAGGAAGAGTAATTACAGGCATTTTATATCCTTATTTGCAGTGATGCCCCACACATAAGAGCATATACAAAGAAAATAATCGTGATTTGACAATAGATTACGACACCATCTGACCAACAATCGTCAAATTGGTTCGTCATCATGCACCTGCCGAATTCAGATTAATGCGGATTTACGGCAAGCGACGTAATGTTAACACTATCAGCAAGGAGATTGCACCCTCTGCAGCCAGAATGATGGGCTGGCACGTAGCGTAAATTTGCAGATTGCATCTCTCCGGCGCTCGCATTTCAGACATGCTGGGCTACTCTTGAACATGCCTTTTATATCAACAGGTGCATACCATGAATGTATCCAGTAGAACGGTTGTGATTTTGAACATCCTTTCCGCAACAGGTCTAGTGTTGATCCTCGCCGAACGATTCCACTGGTTCTGAGCCGACCCCTTGTTGGCATAACTCGATCGCTCCCGGGAAGGCGCATCTTTTGGCCCCGTTTGATAGACTATGCGTATCAACGAACAAGGATTAGGTTATGCCAACAAAACGATTTGCCGTAAAACACTGGAAAATGGTGCTGGTGCTGGTTGCCATCTGCGGTGCAATGCTGTTATTACGGTGGGCGGCAATGATTTGGGGCTAAGTACAAATAAAAATAAATGCCGTTGCGCGTGATGAGAATTTATTGGCGCGGGTTAACCATAATAATGAAAACGGGCCGACACTTTCATCGGCCCGCTATGATTACATTTTATAGCCCAGCGAAATCGTGGTTCTGCGATCGGTATGATCCGGTGCCGTTTCTGGCGGTGAAGAGTTCCAGGTCACGTTGTAGGCCAATTTCAAACCGAAGTGTTCATTGATAGCCACGTTCAAAGCGCTTTCGGAGTTCAGCGTCGTATCCTCGGCACCAAACACAGAAACACCCTGCGTAAATTTGGTGTTGTCGGTCATCTGCCAGGCATACGTGCCGGAAGCATAGCCCAGCGGCTGGGTTTCATTTTCGCCATTGGTGTACTCGTCATAGCGGACACCAGGACCGAATTCGAAACGGAGGCTGTGTACCGGACCATTCAGGAACTGACGACCATAACCGGCGGTGAACACATCGCGCTGGCGATAGCCGTTGAAGCGGTCGGTTAACCAACTTGCCTGACCAAAGATGTAGTCATAGTCGGTCATGTTGTAACGGCTACGTCCACCGACCGCGTATTTCTCGGATGAGCGTTCATCGTTAGCGGACGTGTTGCTGGCATTCCCCCACAGCGACCATGCAGTGGTATTGCCGTACCAGGTCAGGGTGCTGTCCGCCGTCAGAGAAGAGCTTTTCGTATTACCCGATTGCGCGAGATACCCGGCGTTCAGGTTACCTTCAAACGGTTTTTTGGCAGTGGAGGGATCGTCCATGACAGTAAAAACGGTGTCATCGGCGGCTGCATTCAGTGATGCAAAAACGCCACCCGCCAGCATCAGTGCTGCGGGTACTGTCTTCAAAAGCTTCATTTTATTTAAGGAGTCCGTACAACAAAAAAAGAGACCACCACGGTCTCGGAAACTTTCTTGAGGATCAATGACAAGGCGTCCAGAGAAAGGTAACAAATTATAAAAAGGCGCAAATAACATAGCAATATTTTCTTATTTCATTTTTTGAATAAGAACGATCTCAAAACGCATTTTATTTTATATATCCCTCATCGCATTTATGTCAGCATTCATTTTTAAAATCATACTGTTATTTACATTGCCTTCCTGTCGATCGGTGCCAGGCTTAAAAGAACCCATGCTAAAAGGAGGTTATGATGGCTTCTATTTATACGCTGACGCTCTCCCCTTCCCTCGACTCCGCGACCATAACGCCGCAGATTTACCCGGAAGGTAAACTACGCTGTAGCGCACCCGTATTTGAGCCGGGCGGTGGCGGGATTAACGTTGCGCGCGCGATTACCCACCTCGGCGGTAAAGCGACTGCCATATTTCCGGCCGGTGGTGCCACGGGGGAGCATCTTGTTGCCTTGCTGGCCGATGAACAGGTTGCCGTGGATACCGTTGACGCCAAAGACTGGACCCGGCAGAACCTGCATGTCCACGTTGAGTCCAGCGGGGAACAGTATCGTTTCGTTATGCCAGGCGCCAGGCTGAGCGATGATGAGTTTCGTCAGCTGGAAGAAAAGGTGCTAACCATTGAAAGCGGCTCGCTGCTGGTCATCAGCGGTAGCCTGCCGCCAGGTGTCAAAACAGAAAAGCTGACAGCACTGGTTGATGCCGTACTTCAGCGCGGAATTCGCTGCATTGTCGACAGTTCAGGCGAAGCCCTGCAGGCGGCATTAGAACCCGGACAGCTTGAGCTGGTTAAGCCTAACCAGAAAGAGCTGAGTGCGCTTGTTAATCGCGAACTTAGCCAGCCGGATGACGTGCGTACTGCCGCAGAAGAACTGGTTCGCAGCGGCAAAGCGCACCGCGTTGTCGTCTCTCTCGGTCCTCAGGGTGCGCTGGCCGTCGACAAGACGGGCTTTGTGCAGGTTGTTCCGCCCCCAATGAAGAGCCAGAGCACCGTCGGCGCAGGCGACAGTATGGTCGGCGCGATGGCGCTGAAGCTGGCGCAGGGCGCATCACTTCTGGAGATGACGCGCTATGGCGTCGCGGCGGGGAGTGCCGCCACCATCAATCAGGGAACGCGCCTGTGTTCGCTTGCCGATACGCAGAAAATCGTCGATTACCTGTCACGAAGCTAACCGATATATCCCCCTCCTGGCGGAGGGGGAATATCTGTGGAAGTCGCCAAATATGGCGTATCGACTATGCTAAAAAAACTTTCAGGATAACAACGAGGTGAATTATGAGCAGTGGTGATATCACCCGCTACGTCGTGACCATCAGCCTTCATGAAGCATCGCTGACCGAGCTTAACGAGCTCAACAATGCCTTTACACGGGCGAATTTCCTGCTCACGCTAACGGATGACGAAGGTCATATTCATGATTTAGGCACCCTGGCGTTTGGCCTGATCGCAGCCCTGAGTGAAGAAGAGGTGCATGCGCTGGCCGCCAGCCTGGTGGAAAGCGTGACCGACAAGCCTGCCGACATCACCGTGGAGACGTGGGAACGCTGGCAGAAAAAAGAACAATAAGTGCCCTGCATGAAATTAATCCGCTCAGGTGTGCGTTAGTTCGTATTTTTTTACCGCAGTTATGCGCTAACTTTATGATCTGGCAGACAACATGGGAGAGTCAACATGTGGCAGGCAATCAGTCATCTTTTACATGAGCAATTGGGTGAAGGTGAAATTGAACTGCGTAACGAGCTGCCGGGCGGGGAAATTCACGCCGCGTGGCATTTACGCTACGCAGGACGCGATTTGTTCGTTAAATGCGACGAGCGAGAGCTGCTCCCGATTTTTACCGCTGAAGCCGATCAGCTTGAACTGTTGTCCCGTAGTAAAACGGTGACGGTACCAGAGGTGCTGGCCGTGGGCAGTGACCGGGACTACAGCTTTCTGGTGATGGACTATCTCCCTGCCCGCCCGTTGGACGCCCATAATGCCTTTATTCTCGGGCAACAGTTAGCGCGCCTGCACCAGTGGAGCGACCAGCCCCAGTTTGGTCTCGACTTCGACAACGACCTTTCCACCACGCCGCAGCCCAATGCCTGGCAGCGCCGCTGGTCGACGTTCTTTGCCGAGCAGCGCATCGGATGGCAGCTTGAACTGGCCGCAGAGAAAGGGCTGGAATTTGGCAACATTGATGCCATCGTCGAGCATGTGCAACAGCGCCTGGCCTCCCACCAGCCTCAGGCGTCTTTGCTGCACGGTGATTTATGGTCCGATAACTGCGCGCTGGGCCCCAACGGCCCGTATATCTTCGACCCGGCCTGCTACTGGGGCGACAGAGAGTGCGATTTGGCCATGTTGCCCCTGCATCCTGAACAACCGCCGCAAATATACGATGGCTATCAGTCTGTCTCCCCCCTGCCGCCGGACTTCCTTGAGCGCCAGCCCGTGTATCAGCTCTATACGCTGATGAACCGAGCCATTCTTTTTGGCGGGCAACATCTGGTCAACGCCCAGCGCGCGCTTGAACGCGTGCTTGCGGCTTAAAGACAAAACGGGTGGCCTTGCCGCCACCCTAATTCGTTACAGAAAACCGAGCAGTGAGAAGAAGAAATATCCCGCCACGATGATGATAACCGGCAGGATATAGAGCGGGAAAATTTGCAGGAAAATGGTGTGACGAGGCACCACAATGCGGGATTCAATCTGCTCCCGGCTCATTCCTTCAGAACCTTTCGCCTTCTCAAGGATAAGCTGATCTTCCACCCCTTCGCGTAAAAAACGGGTCTGGCGACTCATTCGTGCGCCCGATGCCTGCAGCGCCATCGCAATAAAAATCAGCGCATAGATAATCCAGAACCCAACATTCAGCTGCTGGTGAAAGTCCGGCGTTGGCGAGTTGAACCAGAAGACGTTCAGGAACGGGGTGTTAAACCGCACCATCTCAATCATGACATGCGCAAAATCAAGCATTACCGCATTAATGCCCGGCTGTTTTTCGCTGTGATCGTACATAAACTTCAGCACGGATATCAGCGTAGAAATGACGGCGGGAATAAAAATCACCCAGCCTGCAATACGTTTTAAGACAGCAATGCGTCCAGCTTGTTGATACGTCATCAGTTCCTCTTCATAAAGACGCGTGATTTGAGCCTAAGTCTACCTGCTGGACATCAATTTCGCCCGCTCTTTAAAAGCAATATGCTAAATTGCAGACTGTGCTTAGCACTTATCGTCTGTCGAACACCTGGATAAGGAGACGTTGTGATGTCGACACCGCGCCAGATACTTGCCGCTATTTTTGACATGGATGGATTACTGATTGATTCCGAGCCGTTGTGGGATCGCGCCGAGCTGGACGTGATGGCCAGCCTGGGCGTTGATATCAGTCGCCGTAATGAACTTCCCGACACGCTGGGCCTGCGTATTGATATGGTCGTTGACCTGTGGTACGCCCAACAGCCGTGGGTTGGGCCCGATCGCGACGAAGTCACCTCGCGTATTATCAGCCGCGCCATCGCGCTGGTGGAGGAGAACAAGCCGCTCTTGCCGGGCGTACATGAGGCTGTCGCGCTGTGCAAATCTCAGGGGCTGAAGGTTGGCCTGGCTTCCGCTTCACCGCTGCATATGCTGGAAAAAGTGCTGATCATGTTTGAGCTGCGCGACAGTTTTGACGCCCTGGCGTCTGCGGAAAAACTGCCCTACAGCAAGCCGCATCCGCAGGTCTATATGGACTGCGCCGCGAAGCTGGGTCTTGATCCGCTTACCTGCGTCGCGCTGGAAGATTCAGTAAACGGCATGGTGGCCTCCAAAGCCGCGCGTATGCGCTCCATTGTGGTTCCCGATGAAGAAAATCGCCACGATCCGCGGTATGCTCTTGCCGACGTTAAGCTGAATTCGCTGGCTGAACTGACGGTACAACACCTGCGCGGCGAATAGCCCCTCCTACAGGCAGCGTCATGCTGCCTGATAAAAACAAAACACAGTTTCATTTTGTTTGCTTTTCTCATCCCTGCCTCCTATCTTTAACGTCAACACGACGATAACCAGCTTCTGAGGCGCGTATGATACTGGACACCTTTACTCTTTCAGGCAAAGTAGCCCTCATCACCGGGTGCGATACCGGGCTGGGGCAAGGCATGGCTATTGCGCTGGCGCAGGCAGGTTGCGATATCGTTGGGGTAAATCGCAAAGCTCCAGAGAAAACGGCCAGCGCCGTCACCGCCCTGGGAAGACGTTTTGTGGCTATTCGGGCCGATCTGAGCCAGCAGGAAAATCTTCAGTACGTCGTGGACACCGCCGTGGCGGAGATGGGACGAATTGATATTCTGGTGAACAATGCCGGGACGATTCGCCGGGAGGAGGCTCTGACTTTCAGCGAAAAAGATTGGGATGACGTTATGAACCTGAATCTCAAGTCGCTCTTTTTCCTCTCTCAAGCGGTCGCTAAGCGATTTATCACCCAGGGCCAGGGCGGCAAAATTATCAATATCGCCTCTATGCTCTCCTTTCAGGGCGGCATTCGCGTGCCGTCGTATACCGCCTCGAAAAGCGGCGTGCTGGGGATCACGCGCCTGCTGGCAAATGAGTGGGCGCTACATGGCATCAACGTGAATGCCATCGCGCCGGGCTACATGGCGACGAACAACACGCAGCAGCTTCGCGATAACGAACAGCGTAACGCGGAGATCCTTGACCGCATCCCGGCGGGTCGATGGGGAGTACCGGATGACCTTCAGGGGCCGGTCGTCTTTTTAGCCTCCCCCGCATCAGATTACGTGAATGGTCACACCTTAGCCGTTGACGGCGGCTGGCTGGCGCGCTGAGGCGCGTTTGTGACAAACAGTTACACCGTCACCTCTTTCGCCCACTGTATAAAAACCCTATACTGTATAAATTGACAGTTTCGTGGGTTTTATCATGACGGCGGAAGGCCACCTGCTTTTTTCAATTGCGTGCGCAGTATTTGCCAAAAACGCAGAACTTACTCCCGTGCTTGCACAGGGAGACTGGTGGCATATTGTCCCTTCCGCCGTTTTAACCTGTCTGCTGCCCGATATTGACCACCCAAAATCCTTCCTCGGACAGCGCCTGAAGTGGGTGTCGAAGCCCATCGCCCGCGCGTTCGGCCACCGCGGGTTTACCCACAGCCTGCTGGCCGTTTTTGGCCTGCTCACGCTTTTCTATTTAAAAGTCCCTGAAAGCTGGATTGTGCCGGGCGATGCCATTCAGGGCATGGTGCTGGGTTATTTAAGCCATATCCTCGCCGATATGCTGACACCCGCGGGCGTGCCGCTGCTGTGGCCCTGCCGCTGGCGTTTCCGTTTTCCAATCCTTGCGCCGCAGAAAGGGAATCAGCTTGAACGCGTGCTGTGCATGGCGCTGTTCGCCTACGCCGTCTGGATGCCGCAAACCTTGCCCGAAAACAGTGCAGTGCGCTGGTCTTCCCAGATGATCAATTCGCTGCAATTTCAGTTCAATCGTTTTATTCATCACCAGATTGAACAGTAAACCAACAAAATCATTCCATTTGTCATAAACCATTCCATTTGGATATAAGCGCCACATCACACTTCTGCTAACCTTCCGCCAACAGGATCGGGAAAAACCGATCCCACATAATAAATCAGGAGAACGGGGATGAATTTTCCACTCATCGCGAACATAGTCGTGTTCGTCGTATTACTATTGCTTCTCGCGCAGGCGCGCCACAAACAGTGGAGCCTGGCGAAAAAAGTACTGGTCGGTCTGGTCATGGGTGTGGCGTTTGGTCTGTCCTTACACGCCGTCTACGGCTCCGATAGTCCGGTACTGAAAGAGTCCATTCAGTGGTTCAACATTGTCGGTAACGGCTACGTCCAACTGCTGCAGATGATCGTTATGCCGCTGGTGTTCGCCTCTATTCTGAGCGCCGTAGCCCGTCTGCACAACGCAACTCAGCTGGGTAAAATCAGCTTTCTGACCATTGGTACGCTGCTCTTTACCACGTTGATTGCCGCGCTGGTGGGGGTGCTGGTTACCAACCTGTTTGGCCTGACGGCCGAAGGTCTGGTTCAGGGTACCGCTGAAACGGCACGTCTGACCGCAATTCAAACCAACTACGTGGGTAAAGTGGCTGATCTGACGGTTCCGCAGATGGTCCTCTCCTTCATTCCGAAGAACCCGTTTGCTGACCTGACCGGTGCAAGCCCAACCTCTATCATCAGCGTGGTGATCTTCGCGGCGTTCCTGGGCGTGGCTGCGCTTAAGCTGCTGAAAGACGACGCGCCGAAAGGCGAACGCGTGCTGACGGCGATTGATACCCTGCAAAGCTGGGTGATGAAGCTGGTCCGTCTGGTCATGCAGCTGACGCCATACGGTGTTCTGGCATTGATGACCAAAGTGGTAGCCGGCTCTAACCTGCAGGACATCATTAAGCTGGGCAGCTTCGTTGTCGCCTCTTATCTGGGCCTGGGCATTATGTTCGTGGTGCACGGTATCCTGCTGGGCGTGAACGGCGTCAGCCCGCTGAAATACTTCCGCAAAGTATGGCCGGTACTGACCTTTGCCTTCACCAGCCGTTCCAGCGCAGCATCTATTCCGCTGAACGTTGAAGCACAGACCCGTCGTCTGGGCGTACCGGAATCTATCGCCAGCTTCTCTGCCTCCTTTGGTGCTACCATCGGTCAGAACGGCTGTGCGGGGCTCTACCCGGCGATGCTGGCAGTGATGGTTGCCCCAACCGTGGGTATCAACCCGCTGGATCCGGTCTGGATCGCCACGCTGGTCGGGATTGTTACCATCAGCTCCGCCGGCGTTGCAGGTGTCGGCGGCGGTGCAACCTTCGCCGCGCTGATTGTGCTGCCCGCGCTGGGCCTGCCCGTCACGCTGGTCGCTCTGCTGATCTCCGTTGAACCGCTGATCGACATGGGCCGTACCGCGCTGAACGTGAGCGGCTCCATGACTGCCGGTACGCTGACCAGCCAGTGGCTGAAGCAGACCGACAAAGCCATTCTGGAAAGTGAAGACGACGCCGAGCTGGCGCACCGTTAATCTCGATAGAAATAAAAAAACCGCCTGATGGCGGTTTTTTTATGGCTGTTATTCTTCAACCTCTTCATCCTGGCGGATTTGCGTCGCCCATCGCTGGGCTGACTCCGGCACGGAAAACGCCGGCGACCGGCGGAAATGTTCCCCCATCAGGACAAAAGCCACATATTTACCGCGAAGCAGCCAGACATCACGAAAACCATCCACTTTCAGGGCATGGTCAGGCGGCGCGGGCTCAACGCGGGGCACATAGCTAATAACCTGGCGGTTTTGTTGACGAAGAGGTTTCATAAGCGACGGATTCACTAAAGCAAATTCTTGATGCAGGAAAATTCTATGATAGCCGATCCTGCCGCCTTACGTCGCGCTCCGAGTGGGTGAGATGGCTCCTTTCGTTAATAACGTCATGTGAAAACTCTTAGTTAGCGAGCTATCTCACGACATTGTTCTATCCTTAATAGGGTTTTTAGCAATGGATAAAGGAGAAGCGTGCAATGTCGAACAAAGATAAATCACATCAATCACCGATTCATGGCACTGAAGAATCTCAACCGGGTATGGACTCTCTCGCCCCTGCTGACGGCTCTCACCGCCCCTCGCCGGGCCCATCAGCCCCTGGCGAACAACCAACCGCGCCGGGAAGCATGAAATCACCGGACACCGGAAACGAGAAGCTGAAATCGCTTGAGCCACACCGTAAAGGCGGCGAAGGTTTTGCACTCACCACCAATCAGGGCGTGCGCATTGCTGACGATCAAAACTCCCTTCGCGCAGGCGCGCGCGGGCCGACCCTGCTGGAAGATTTCATCCTGCGGGAAAAAATTACCCATTTTGACCACGAGCGAATTCCGGAACGCATCGTTCACGCGCGCGGTTCTGCGGCGCACGGCTACTTCCAGCCCTATAAAAGCCTGAAAGCGATCACCAAAGCGGATTTCCTCTCCGACCCGGATAAAATCACGCCGGTCTTTGTGCGTTTCTCCACCGTGCAGGGTGGCGCAGGTTCGGCAGATACGGTGCGTGATATCCGCGGCTTTGCCACCAAGTTTTATACCGAAGAGGGTATTTTCGATCTGGTGGGCAATAACACCCCGGTGTTTTTCATTCAGGATGCGCATAAATTTCCTGACTTTGTCCATGCGGTAAAACCGGAGCCCCACTGGGCCATACCCCAGGGACAAAGTGCGCACGATACCTTCTGGGACTATGTCTCCCTGCAGCCTGAAACCTTACACAACGTGATGTGGGCGATGTCCGACCGTGGGATCCCGCGCAACTATCGCACGATGGAAGGGTTCGGTATTCACACCTTCCGCATGATCAACGCGGAAGGAAAAGCCACGTTTGTGCGCTTCCACTGGAAGCCGGTAGCGGGCAAAGCCTCGCTGGTATGGGATGAGGCGCAGAAGCTCACCGGGCGCGATCCGGACTTCCATCGCCGCGAACTGTGGGAATCCATTGAAGCGGGTGACTTCCCGGAATATGAACTGGGCTTACAGCTGATCCCGGAAGAAGACGAGTTTAAGTTCGATTTCGACCTGCTTGACCCGACAAAACTCATCCCTGAGGAGCTGGTGCCCGTTCAGCTGGTGGGCAAAATGGTGCTTAACCGCAACCCGGATAATTTCTTTGCCGAAAACGAGCAGGCCGCGTTCCATCCGGGCCACATCGTCCCCGGACTGGATTTCACCAACGATCCGCTCTTACAGGGACGCCTGTTCTCGTATACCGATACGCAGATTAGCCGTCTTGGCGGGCCGAACTTCCACGAGATCCCGATTAACCGCCCAACCTGCCCGTACCATAACTTCCAGCGCGACGGGATGCACCGTCAGGATATTGATACCAACCCGGCAAACTATGAGCCGAACTCCATCAACGACAACTGGCCGCGAGAAACCCCGCCGGGGCCGAAACGCGGCGGATTCGAATCGTACCAGGAGCGTATCGACGGCAACAAAATTCGCGAGCGCAGCCCCTCGTTCGGTGAGTATTACGCCCACCCTCGCCTGTTCTGGAACAGCCAGACGCCGATTGAGCAACAGCACATCATCGGCGGCTTTAGCTTCGAACTGAGCAAAGTGGTGCGCACCTACATCCGCGAGCGCGTGGTCGATCAGCTGGCGCACATTGATATTCAGCTTGCCCAGAGCGTGGCGGATAACCTTGGTATCACGCTAACGGACGAACAGCGCAACCTTGCGCCACCGAAAGAGGTTAACGGCGTGAAGAAAGATCCATCGCTGAGCCTGTATGCGGTGCCTGGAGGCTCGATTAAAGGCCGCGTGGTCGCCATCCTGCTGAACGACAAAACTCGCGCCAGCGACGTGCTGGGGATTATGCAGGCGCTAAAAACGCAGGGCGTACACGCCAAACTGCTCTATTCCCGCATGGGTGAAGTGACCGCCGATGACGGCTCCGTGCTGCCGGTGGCGGCGACCTTTGCCGGCGCGCCGTCGCTGACCGTCGATGCGGTGATTGTGCCGTGCGGAGATATTGCCAGCCTGCTCAACAACGGTGATGCCATCTATTATCTGCTGGAAGCTTATAAGCACCTGAAGCCCATTGCGCTATCCGGCGACGCACGACAGTTTAAAGCACAGCTGAAGGTGGCCGATCAGGGTGAGGACGGCATTGTCGAGGGCGATAACGTTGACGATGCCTTTATGACGAAGCTGTTTGATTTGCTCGCCGCGCACCGCGTCTGGTCGCGCAGCAGTAAGATCGATCAGATTCCGGCGTAAAAACCATTCCCGGTTGTGCGGCCTGATGCCCTCACCCCGCCCCTCTCCCACGGGAGAGGGAGAAAACAATAAAAACGGTAACCCAGGTTACCGTTTTGCTTTTACCTCGCCACCCGGCACTTCTTACAGATCCCCAAACGTCCCCAACCGATACCCACGCTCGGCAATGGCGTATTTCAGCGACGGCGACGTCAGGACATCCAGCTCCGCCAGGCGCGGCCAGCAGTAGGCGCTCTTACGCACGGTGTTATCGACAAAGGCAGGATGCGCCATAACCTCCAGCGACCGTTCCCCCCGCGCGGCGGAATCCTCCAGCACCTTCAGGAACAGCGCTTCGTCGATCTCGTCACCGTAAAAGGCACTGCTGAACCCCTCTGTTGTTGTCACGGCAAAATCCGGCACGCCCTGCGCCTCTCGATCCACGCGCATCGCCACGCCTTTGCGTTGGGCAAACGCCGCAACAATCGGGAAAATCGCCGGGATCATGTGCACATGATGGTGGCTGTCGATATGCGTCGGCGCCTTGCCAAAAAGATCAACAAAGCGGTTGTACTGGCAGTCCAGCTCACGGGCAATCTCCTCGAGCGGCAGAGCGTCCTGCTCCGCCAGCGCCCAAATCCATTTGCCCAGCAGACCGTCACGCGTCAGGCCCGGCATAGGCGAAAGCGGCATCCCGAGCGTCAGCACAAAATGCATGCCGACACCCAGCTCTGGCACCTCGCGGCTCAGCTGCGCCGCGTGTTCAACCGCTTCACCGTTCACCAGTGCCGTTGTAGAGGTCACTACCCCGCGGCGACAGGCTTCAATAATGCCGTAGTTCTGGCCTTTCGAAAGGCCAAAGTCATCAGCATTAACGATCAGCAGGTTTTCCATTGTGCGTCCTCTCAGTGTTGTTTGAACTTCAGCTTCTCAATCGTGGCGGCAAAGTTCGGCAACCATTTTTCATGCGCCAGGATCATCTCGCTGGCCAGCTGCTCCGCATCGCGGTCGGAATGCACCAGCGGGCTGAGGTTCAGCGCCAGAAGCACGTCATTGAGTTCACCGCTCAGCGCCGCGTTGCTCGCCGCCACTTCAAAGCCTTTGATGGTGTGGATCAAGCCCATAACTTTGTCGTCGAAGTGGGTGATACGTGGATGCGGTTTAGCCCCCTCGCGCCCCAGAATGCAGGTCATCTCGACGGCCCAGTCCGCCGGGATATTGTCGATATGGCCGTGATGCGGCACGTTAACATAGTGCTCCGCCTGCTTGTCGTTGTAGATGGCGTTGATCACCTCACACGCTGCATCGGAGTAATAGGCCCCACCGCGCTGCTCAAGCGCTTTCGGTTTGACGTTCAGGTTCGGATCTTTATATAAATCGAACAGCTGCTTCTCAACTTTCTGAACGATTTGCGCACGCGCGCCGCCCTTATAGTACTCGCCCATTTCGATAGCCAGCATCTCTTTCTGCTTGAAGTAGTAAAGCAGGTATGAGCACGGCAGCAGATTCAGCGAGCGGATCAGCCCTTCGCTGAACGGCAGGTCAAAGATGTTCTTCACGGAGGCCGCGGTCAGGCGACCGGAAGCCACGCCGTCGAGCAGTTCGGCAAAGCGCGATTTTCCGTTCACGATGACGTCTTTAATGAACACCATGTGGTTCAGGCCGAACAGATCGATTGAGAGATCGTCACTGTCGGTCAGCTCCAGCACGTCGCGGATAAACATCTTCATGCCGATCGGGATATTACAGACGCCGATAAAGCGTTTGAAATTGGTATGACGATATACCGCCTCGGTCACCATTCCGGCCGGGTTAGTGAAGTTAATCACCCACGCGTTCGGGCAGATCTCTTGCACATCTTTGACGATGTCGAAAATCACCGGAATGGTACGCAGGCCTTTGAACAGGCCGCCCGCGCCGTTGGTCTCCTGCCCCAGGTAGCCGTGGCTCAGCGGAATACGCTCGTCCAGCTCGCGCGCTTTTAGCTGGCCGACGCGCAGCTGAGTGGTAACGAAATCCGCATCTTTCAGCGCCAGGCGACGATCGAGGGATTTATGCACGGTCATAGGCACGCCCGCTTTCTCAACCATGCGCTTGCACAGGTCGAAAATAATATCCAGCTTCTCCTGACCTTCCTCAACGTCCACCAGCCATAATTCGCTGACCGGTAATTCATGATAACGTTTCAGAAAACCTTCGAGTAATTCCGGGGTATAGCTGCTGCCGCCACCAATGGTTACGACTTTTAATTTCTTTTGCATAATATCTCCCTTAGCGTATCAGGTTAATCGCCTGCAAGGTATAGCGTACTCTTCCCGCTATTTGGGCAAGCCATTAAAGCAATATTTATGGCGGGTAATCCGCCGAAAGTTAATTAATTACCGTTAAATTCTTCCGGTAGCTGTTCGGTGTGAATGAGGTCAACTTCTTAAAAGTTTTAATAAACAGGCTGGGACTGCTATATCCTGACTCATAGGCAATATCGGTGACAGAATAGTTGGTAATCTCCAGCTGTTTTTTGGCAAAATTAATGCGGATTTCATTAATTATTTGCACCGGCGTTTTACGATAATAACGCTGCGTCGCGCGGGTCAGATATTCCTGGGATTTCCCCGAGAGGGATACCATATTTTCCAGCGCATTTTCGCTGAACTGGCCTTTATCGTGCATCAGTTCCACGGTGCTGCGCAGCCACTGTGGAACGTCATCCGTCACCTGCTGCTCTTCACGGTGATGCCGCAACCGGTTCATCACGTAGAAGGTCACCGTTTCAATAAATTCATCAAACTCATTGTCGCGGAAGTTAAGCGAGGCGATGACCGTTTCAATCCAGGTCATGAACTCGTTTTTCACACGATATACCTGGGACGCCACAAAGCAGAACGGCACCAGCGGCAGATAGTGCTTCTCAAAGAAGCGTCTGCTGACGCCCACGTTCAGAATGCGGGTCGCGCCAAATTCGTAAAAGCTCTGGTGATAGGAACCCATCGGCAGGAAGACAAAATCCCCTCGCTCCAGCAGGACGCGCTTACCGTTGATCTCCTGGTAGTAGCGGCCGGTCAGAACAATCGTGAACTCATAGTAGTCATGCTGGTGCAGACCGCTGGCGCTCTCCGTCTTGTTGTAGATAACCACGTGAAAATTTTTGCCATTAAACAGTTGCTGTTCAAATGCGGTTTTGATTTCCATCGTGCTGACCTCCTGCTGCTCAATCCGACCTAGTGCATTTTCTCGTGAAGCTCAATCAACTCCGCCACCAGCTCACGCGCCAGCATGGACGTCATCAGGTGATCCTGAGCGTGTACCAGCACCAGGCTGACCTTCATCTTCCCTTCGCCCTGGTCGCTTTCAATCAGCTTTGTCTGCACCAGGTGCGCTTCGTTCAGCGCCGTGCGGGACTGCTCCATCATGGTTTTCGCGGCAGCGAAATCGCCCTGCTTGGCCTGCTTCAGTGCGGCATACGCCAGGCTGCGCGCCTGCCCGGAGTTGATGATGAGGCCCATCACCACTTCTTCGAGATCGTTCTCTGCGGCTTCGTCTGCGACGATACTATCCAAATCTAACATTTTTTAGCTCCTTGTGGCTGGCGCGGGCTTCCCCGCGCCGGTCAATATTAGAATTTCAGTGAGAGGGCAATTTCCTCTTCGCTCTCTTCTTCATCAATGATGGTGGCAGCTTTGTTCGCAATCGCCACGAACGGCATGTACAGCAGGGTGGCAATCCCGAGGTTGAATATCGCCAGCAGGAAGGCCGCGACGCTACCGTTGGTGTTAAAGAAGGCACCCAGACCTGCCGGCATGGTCCACGGAGCAATGTTGGTGATCGGTGGAATAATACCCATGTAGTAGGCCGTCAGGGTGATCGCTGCCAGCAGCGGCTGCACCAGGATGAACGGGATAAACATTACCGGGTTCATGATGATTGGCAGACCGAACAGAATCGGCTCGTTAATCTGGAAGATGCCTGATGGCAGGGCCAGTTTCGCCACCTGACGATAGTCAGCGCGACGAGAGACAATAAAGACCGCGATGATCAGACCCAGGGTCGCCCCGGTACCACCCAGGAAGATATAGGAGTCAAGCATCGGCTTCGCCCACACATGGAAGGTTTTACCTGCCGCCAGCGCCGCGTCAACGGAGCCGTACTGCTGGTAAAGCGCAACGTTTTCCAGTGCCCATGGGGTCATAATTCCGCTGTCCAGCGCGGCCAGTGCCAGTGAACCATGCACGCCGAAGAACCACAGCAGAGAGGTGAAAATCACATACGCCCAACCGACCACGCCACCCATCGACGCCAGCGGCGTAGAGATAGAGTCCATGATGATCTGGTGGAAGTTCGTGCCCCAGTGAGAGAGCGCCCAGGCGATAATCCCCATGATGGAGAGGATAATGAAGCCTGGGATCAACGCGGAAAATGAACGAGAAACGGAGGCTGGCACGCTATCCGGCAGGCGGATAACCCAGTTGCGACGGATAATAAAGGTGAACATTTCTGCCACCACCAGGCCGATAACAATACCGGAGATGATGTTGGCTCCGCCCAGCCAGTTTGCGCCAACGGCGTAGGCTTCACCCACGCTGTAAGGCGTGACGGTCATAAACGCGGCAACGGATAATAATCCGGCGGCCAGCGGATCCACTTTCCGCTCTTCAGCCAGCGCCATCCCAATAAAGAAAGGCGCCATCAGCGACATAATACCCAACGTACCGTTATATACGTTGCCGCCGATGGCTTTAAAACCATTAAGGGTTTCAATAGTGGAAGCGTCTAACCGAATTCCTAATGAATAAAAGAAGGAACCTTCACCAAAGCTCAGAAAAACGTTGTTAATTAAAACGAACATGGCCCCGGCCAGCGTCAACGGCATTAATTTAATAAAACCGTTTTTGATGGCATTAACGTGAGGCTGCTTTCCTATTTTAACAGCAAAAGGAAGGAGTACCTTTTCAAGTGAAGCGATGACTTTACTCATAGGAAATACCCTTAAATGCCGTAACGCATGTTACGGCGTAATTGTGTGTGAAATAACTCTTTGACGGGAAAAATAAAAATTAATTAGCAGCTTTTTTAATGGCTGCCACAGCAGCTTTAAGTACACCTAAACCATCGATCTTGCCGTACAGCCCCGAGTCGATCACTTCGACCGGTTTATTCGGTAGCAGTCGTTGAATTTCGGGCAACATATAGGCAATTTGCGGCCCCAGTAACACCACATCGGCTTTCTGGCCTTTTTCGCCCGCCAGCGTTTCCGGAAACGCTTCAATCACCACAGGAACTTCATACTTTTCAGCCTGCGCGCGCATCTTTGACACCAGAAGCGAGGTTGACATGCCCGCAGAGCAGAACAGGTAGATATGTTTCTTTTCCATCATAATTTCCCTCTTGTATGACTACCTGCCGTCGCGCTATCACTCGACTCGCTGTCCCGGCAGACAGGTAGCTTGCGTACTGTTGTTTATCGTTGAAGTGAGTATACGCAATGGTACTAGAGGGGAGATAATTCTGGATAGGCCAAAATTGTCTCTCATTGACCTGGCTTGTTGACTACCTTCACATTTCAGGCAAATAATTCGCGCAAAGAAATAAGATTAACGTATGAATAAAAAAACCGGCCCAGAGGCCGGTTTGATAACATCTTCAGGCAAGCAGGGTTACTGCGCCTTAGGTGCCTGCGGATCGGTGTCGTATTCAGCACAGGTCTGATAGCCGGAGTTAATCACATGTCCGGTATCATCCAGCGCGACGAAGTAGGTTTCTGCCTTACCATCACGTTGACCCAGGATATAAGTCTGACACGTACCGCGCGCGTGAATCATGGTCACTTCAGAAGAAGGCTTGCCGGCGATCGCAGCCACCTGCGAACGTGTCATCCCTTTTTTAACGTCTTTAACCACGGGCTGGGTAAACTGATCCTTGGTGCGATCGTAAGCTGTACACCCTGCCAGCATCGTCAGTACCGCCGCTGCGCTAAGAATTCCTGCTACGTTCTTGTTCATATTCCGTCCTCTTGTTTATCAGCGTGTTATCTAAGCATGGGATAAAAAGTACTATTGTTCAACTTTGTGATTTACGCCAGACGAATTTCGGAAAATTCTAATAAAACAACGATAAGCTGCTAAATCGCCGCAAATTAACGCACTCGAAACTGTGATCCTTGTCGTTTTCCGCCCAAAGGGTTAGTTTTAACAGTTAACACATTCTGTTTATGTTCTGCATACGGAGGGCATGATGGCTCTGCAACAAGAGATTATTCAGGCGCTGGGCGCTAAGCCTGCGATAGATGCACAGGAAGAGATCCGCCGCAGCGTGGATTTTTTAAAGTCGTACTTAAAAAAGAACGCTTTCCTGAAATCCCTGGTGCTGGGCATCAGCGGCGGGCAGGACTCTACCCTGACGGGTAAACTCTGCCAGATGGCGATTTCAGAGCTTCGTGAAGAGACGGGCGACGAAGCGCTGCAGTTTATCGCCGTGCGTCTGCCTTACGGGGTTCAGGCGGACGAACAGGATTGCCAGGACGCCATCGCGTTCATCCAGCCCGATCGCGTGCTTACCGTCAATATCAAAGCCTCGGTGCTGGCAAGCGAGCAGGCGCTGCGCGAAGCGGGCATTGAATTGAGTGATTTTGTGCGCGGCAACGAGAAAGCGCGCGAGCGCATGAAAGCGCAGTACAGCATCGCCGGGATGACCAAAGGCGTTGTGGTAGGCACCGACCATGCGGCAGAAGCGATCACCGGTTTCTTCACCAAATACGGCGATGGCGGCACCGACATCAACCCGATTTTCCGTCTCAACAAGCGTCAGGGCAAGCAGCTGCTCGCCGCGCTGGGCTGCCCTGAGCACCTGTACAAGAAAGCGCCAACAGCGGATCTGGAAGACGATCGCCCTTCCCTGCCGGATGAAGCGGCCCTTGGCGTTACTTATGACAACATTGATGATTATCTGGAAGGCAAAACGCTGGATGAAGGTACCGCGAAAATTATCGAGGGCTGGTACCTGAAAACCGAGCACAAGCGCCACACGCCAATTACGGTGTTTGACGATTTCTGGAAATAAACGCAAAACGTTAATCTTTGCTCCCTCTCCCCTTTAGGGAGAGGGCATCAGGCCACCCGGCTCTTTTTTAACCACAGCACACCTGCTACACTGTATACCTGAACAGTATATGGAGCAGTATGTGAGCAGGCGTCAATCAGCCCCGCGTCTTGAGTTTGAAGCGGCGGCTATCTATGAATATCCCGAACATCTTCGCCCCTGGCTTGAGGCGCTGCCCAAACAGCCGGGCGTGTACATCTTTCACGGTGAAAGCGAGACCCTGCCGCTCTACATCGGCAAAAGCGTTAACATTCGCAGCCGGGTGTTATCCCACCTGCGCACCCCGGACGAGGCCGCCATGCTGCGCCAGTCGCGACGCATTACCTGGTTCCAGACGGCGGGAGAAATGGGCGCGCTGTTGCTGGAAGCCCGGCTGATAAAGGAGCAGCAGCCGCTCTTCAATAAGCGCCTGCGCCGCAACCGCCAGCTCTGCTCCCTGCAGATCGCCGACGGCAAGCCGCAGGTCGTCTACGCCCGCGAGGTCGATTTCTCCCACGCCCCGAATCTCTTCGGGCTGTTCGCAAACAAGCGTGCCGCCCTACAGTCTCTGCAGGCGCTCGCGGACGAGCTGCAGCTTTGCTATAGCCTTTTAGGGCTAGAGGGCACCACGCGGGGCCGCGCCTGTTTCCGCTCCGCTCTGAAGCGCTGCGCGGGAGCCTGCTGCGGAAAAGAGAGCGTTGAGGCGCATCACGCCCGGCTCCTCGCGGGACTGGCCGGGATCAGCGTCAACTGCTGGCCGTGGGACGGCGCCGTTGCGCTAAAAGAAGTGGGTGAAACCATGACGCAGTATCACATCGTCAATAACTGGCTCTGGCTGGGGGCTGTCGATGATTTAAGCGACGCAGCAACCCTGCTGCGCACCCCCGCTGGATTCGACCACGACGGCTACAAAATCCTCTGCAAGCCCGTATTAGCGGGCAAGTTCGAGATCATCGCACTCAGTGACCCGGCAGCCAGTTAATTTCACTGAACAGCAGGGTGCCCTGAGACTCCAGCAGACGCAGAGTATGGGTCCCCTCCTGCCAGCTGGCGCCCTGATCGGCCGTGAGCAATTTATCACCCAATTGCCACGCCCCGCTTAATACAAACACCACGCCCCCGCGCGAGCCAAAGGTGGTAAAAGTACGATCGGCAACCCGCACCTTCGCCTGACAGCAGTCGCGCCGGGTCATGATGTTGAAATCCATCGCCATCCTGCCATCGGAAAGCAGCGCCTTCACCGGCAAATCGCCGGCAAAACTGTAAGGCTGATGCTGTTTAAGGGTATGGCAGAACGCCTGACCGGCATCCAGCATCACCTCCCCGCCTTCCAGCAGGGTAATGACCCGGTCGACACCGGGAAACGAGGAGAATTCGCCGTTGCTGGCGATGGTCGCGATACTGGCACGCCAGAAAAAATCGCGCGTCGCGGGAGGGATACAGCAAATTTCTCGCGTTTCGCCAGCACCATTGCGCCAGAGGCTGACCGGCATCTTACGAATATCAAAGAACTCCATCACCACTCCTGAATGGCACAACCCGTGCCAGGGCAAGGATATCGCTACCCCTGCAGTCTTGTTTGTTATCGTTAGGTATTCACAGACACAGTATCGGCAGCAGAGCGGGCAGGCCTTAGCGGAACGTTAATAAAAATGCTAACGCCATGACTCTACAGACATTCTCTGAAGCGACTACAGGAGAATACCGCGCTGGCGGCGGCAGGCAAGAGGGCAGAATAGAAAAACCGCCGGTCCTGTCCACAGCGATTTCGCTTTTGTGGACAGGATCCCGGCGGTCTTAAGAGAGTGAACCGATTATTCGGTTGGTGCTGGCATTTTACCTTCCATCGCCGGACGTTCTGTCAGACGCTTCTCAAAATTGGCATTAAACTGTTTTTTCTGTTCCGGGGTCAGAATGTTGTAGATCTTGTTCTGGGTTTCCATGTGGGCCAGCATGCGGGCTTTGTGCTGCTCGGCCATTTTGTCGATCTGCGCTTCGGCTTTCGCCTTATCGAAGCTGTCGCTGGCAATGATGTCATGCATTGCGCGGCGCTCTTCCAGCGGAGGACGCTTCATCTGGTCACGCTGGCTTTTCATGATGTCGCGGATCTGCTGCTTCTGCGCGTCCGTCAGGTTCAAATCTTTGAACATCATCATCTCGTGGTGCATACCCGGCTTGCCTTTATGATGCATCATCATTTTGCCTTCAGCTGGCGCGGCGGTGGTGGTTGCGGTATCTGCGGCGAACGCCATGCTGGTAGCGCCCAGAGCCAGGGTAGAAGCAACAAACAGTGCAGTAAACTTACGCATAATTTATTTCCTTTCTTTCAGTTATTCTTCGGCGCTATGCCGTGTTGACGAGATTAACTTTACGGGGTTTATCGTCAATTAATCAGAGCAACGGTAAAACAATGAAAGTGTAAAAAACATTTTTTCGCCAAATGTGGAGGAAATAAGGATAAAGCGTGGAGAGTTGCAACAAGAAATATTCAATATGATGATTTTAAAGCTATTTAGCAGAAGTATAACGAAGTGACGGTGAATAATAAAGCAATTCACCAGGAATATTCCGTAAAAGAAATCAGAGCGCTTTAATCGCTAAGAAAACATTTTTACTTCCCCTCCCGGATGGTGAGAGGGGAAAGGTTCAGGTGAGTTTTTCCAGCATCAGACCAGCCCGCAGGCCAAACGCCACGGAGGGGTTGGGAAACAGCACATATTCGGTGGTTTTCTGCACCTCGTAACGCTCTTCGCCATCTTCCGCCAGCAGAGCCCCTTTGCGAAACGGCGTGAAGTTCAGAGTGTGCGCGGCCATGTGAAGCTGGAAAGCCTCGCTGCGGCGGGTGATCTGCTGAACGACCCGGTACCGCTCAACGGGCTGATGTGCGTGCTCGGTAGCCGTCCCACCGAGCAGCGCCCGAAGCGCGAGCTCCGTAGGCGCAAAGCGCGTGAGATCGTTCTGTCCGAACGGTAGCGCTTTTCCCAGCTCCAGCGTACAGGACAGCGCGCCAAACCGTTCGCAAGTGAAGTGAGTAAAGGTCCCGCCCGGCGACTGATGAAACACCAGCGCCTCCAGCCCGGCATCCCCCAGCCAGCTCAGAAACGCTTCATCCCACGGCTGATTGCGCTGCGGCAGAACGCCGAATCTGACATGGTAAGAGGCGCGGATCGCCGTATGCAGATCCAGATGCCAGCGCGCCGGTCCCGCCGCGGCAAAAAACGTTGTCACGACGTTCTCCAGCCACTGCGCGCGCGCCGTTTCGTCACTCTGCGGAAACTGCGACCAGCGACCGCCGAACATGCGGTTAATGTCGCTAACCAGGTACCGTTTGTTTTGCGCCAGCGCAGGCGGATTGCCAAGCACCACCAGCACGCGGCACGCAAGGGCGAGCTCGCCGCGATACAGCGCGCGCAGCAGCCCATCAACGATCTCAACGGGTGCAGTTTCATTCCCGTGGATCCCCGTGGAAAGCAGCAGCGATAACGCGCTGCCGGCCTTCGGCGTCAGCTCAAGCACCCCGCGCCCCAGCCACCGCCAGCGGAATGAGGGGCCCTCCCCCTCACTCTGGTCCGGCGTTTCATCGGCCAGGGTCAGCGCCAGTAAATTTTCCATATCCACTCCTTTAGCGCTGGAACGGGTAAACCGAGCCCAGCTGCAGGATTGACGATAATGCGTCCAGCGCCTCGCGCCCTTCGCGCAGCAGCTGCGGGTCAACCAGATCGGCCTGCGTTAACCGGTCGCGATAGTAGCGGTCCACCCAGTCGTTCAGGGTGTTAAAGAGCGTCTCATTCATCATGACTGCCGGGTTAACGGCCTGTATTTCATTTGGCGTTAACACGACCCGCAGGCGCAGACAGGCGGGGCCACCGCCGTTAGCCATGCTTTCACGCAGGTCAAACACGCGCAGCTCGTCAATCGGGTTATCGGCCTTCACCAGTTCGGTGAGGTAGCGCCACACGCCCCGATGATCCCGGGACTCCTGCGGCAGCACCAGCATCATGCTGCCGTCATCGCGGCTCAGCAGCTGGCTATTGAACAGATAGGTTTCGACCGCGTCCTGCACGCTGACCGCCTGCGTTGGCACCTGGATCGGCATAAAGCCCGGCACGCGTTCGCGCAGCGTGGCGAGCAGCTTATCCTGATGGGCAAAGGCCTGCTCATGGCAGAACAGCACTTGGCGGTTGGACACGGCAATCACGTCGTTATGGAACACGCCCTGGTCGATCACGTGCGGGTTCTGCTGGGCAAAAATCACCTGGGAAGGATTGACCTGGTTCAGGCGCGCAACCGCCTGGCTGGCCGCGAGCGTCTGACGCGCTGGATAACGGGTTGGCGCGGCGTGGCCGCCCTCTTCCCGCCCGTAGATAAACAGCTGCACGGCGGGATCGCCGTAATCGCCACCCAGCCGGTTATGGTTGGCCGCGCCTTCGTCGCCAAACATTGCCACCTGCGGCAGGGCCTGATGGATCTCAAAATGGGCGTCATGCTTGAAAATAGCGCGCAGCACGCGCTCGGTGGTGTCCGCTTCGGTGGCGCGATGAAACTTATTATTCAGGTTCGCCACCGTCAGATGGACTTTACCATCCAGCGTATCGGCTGACGGCGCGACAGTGGCCGCGTTGGCCACCCACATTGAAGAGGCAGAGCTTGCCGCAGAGAGCAAATGCGGCGTCTGCGTACCTGCTTTTTCGACGACCTGCTCATCCGTACCGCTAAATCCTAGCTGGCGCAGCACCGCCACGTTAGGGCGTTCCTGCGGCGGGATCACCGCCTGCGGGAAGCCGGCATCCGCCAGCGCCTTCATTTTTAGCAGCCCCTGCTTCGCCGCCAGCTTCGGGTTGGAGACCTGAAAGCGGTGCTTCGTCGAGGCTTCATTACCAAAGGAGAGACCGGCATAGTGGTGCGTCAGCCCCACCAGCCCGTCAAAGTTGACTTCACGCGCTTTCATGGCCTTCTCCCTTCGTAAAATCGAGCCCCGGATTAAGCGTCTCCGGCAGCGTCAGCGCCGGGGTTTCCAGACTCGCCATCGGCCACGCGCAGTAATCGGCGGCATACCAGGCGCTGGCGCGATGGTTGCCCGAGGCGCCCACGCCGCCGAACGGCGCGGTGCTCGCCGCCCCGGTCAGCGGTTTATTCCAGTTCACGATCCCGGCACGCGCTTCCAGCAGCAGTTGTTCAAACTTCTCGCGATGCGGCGATATCAGCCCGCTCGACAGGCCGTAGCGGGTGTTATTCGCCATCGCAATGGCCGCATCAAAATCGTCGTAACGCCAGACGCACAGCAGCGGGCCAAACACCTCTTCATCCGGCACGCTGCTCGCACCGCTCATCTCTACGATGCCCGGCGTCAGCAGCGAGGTACCCGGCTGAACCTGCTTCGGCTCCAGCAGGGTTTTCGCCCCGCGCGCTACGTGGTCCTGCCAGGCGTTGAGCACATTTATCGCGGCCTGTTCGGAGATCAGCCCGCCGATAAACGGCTGCGGATCGGCATCCCACGCGGCAGGCACCAGCCGCGCGCTCACCTCTACCAGACGCTTCAGGAAGGTATCCCCCTGCGCGCCGCGCTTGACCAGCAGGCGGCGGGCGCAGGTGCAGCGCTGTCCGGCGGTAATAAAGGCGGACTGGATCGTCAGGTGCACCGCGGCATCGATATCGTCAGGATCTTCGACAATCAGCGGGTTGTTGCCGCCCATCTCCAGCGCCAGAATTTTCTCCGGCTGCCCCGCCAGCTGGCGGTGCAGCTGATAGCCCGTTCCGGCGCTGCCGGTAAACAGCAGGCCGTCGATATCGCTCAGCGCGCTCAGCGCCTGGCCGGTTTCCCTCCCGCCCTGCACGAGGTTCAGCACGCCCGGCGGCAGACCGGCCTGCTCCCACAGCTTCACCACCGCCTCGCCGGTTAACGGCGTGAGCTCGCTCGGTTTAAAGATGACGGTATTGCCCGCCAGCAGCGCGGGCACAATGTGACCATTCGGCAGATGCCCCGGGAAGTTATACGGGCCAAACACCGCCAGCACGCCGTGCGGACGGTGGCGCAGCGTGGCCGCGCCGTCCGGCATCTCAGTATGCTGCTCGCCGGTGCGGGTGTGGTACGCCTTAACCGAAATAGCGATTTTATTGATCATCGCCGTCACTTCGGTCGCCGCTTCCCAGCGCGGTTTGCTGGTTTCGGACGCGATGATGCGCGTCAGCTCGGCCTTGTTGGCCTCCAGCAGTCCGGCAAATTTTTCAATAAGCGCCTGGCGCTCGGCGAATGGCCGTTTTGCCCACGCGGGAAACGCGTGTCGTGCGGAACGGCAGGCCTGCTCGACCTGCGCGACGCTGGCGTCATTTCCCTTCCACAGCACCTCTTTTCCAACTGGATTGGTTTTTACGCGCTGTTCGCCTTCGCCCGTTACCCAGTCACCGTTAATCCATAATGTCATGCTGTTTTCTCCTCAGGGCAGAGACGCACCAGGCGAACCGTATCGCCGGCGTTACATTTCAGGGCATCCAGCTCTGCAGCTGTCAGCACCAGACGTTCACATTTCGGGTTGGTCCGCACCAGCATGGCGCGGAAGTTGGCGTAATTTTCGTTCGCCACCAGGCATGCCGGCCAGTCACCCGGCGCGGGCTGGCCTTCGGATACCTCAACCAGTCGGCTTTTGCGGATGGCGCGCACGCGGTCGATATCGCACTCAAGCGTTGGCCCGCCGTCAAAGATGTCGACATAGTTACGGTAGCGGAAGCCCTCTTTCTCCAGCACCGCGCGGGCAGGCGCGGTTTGCGGATGCACTTCGCCAATTACCGCCTGCGCTTCAGGCGTTAAGAAATGGGTATAGATAGGATGTTTAGGCATCAGCTCCGCGATAAACGCCTTCTGGCCGGTGCCGCAGAGATAGTCCGCCCGGCTGAACTCCATCGAGAAGAAGCGCTCGCCCAGGCTCTCCCAGAAGGGCGAGTAGCCTTTGTCGTCGATCACGCCGCGCATCTCTGCCACCACTTTTTCGTTAAAGCGATCGCGGAAAGCGGCCATAAACATAAAGCGCGATTTGGAGAGCAGATAGCCGTTGCCCTCTTTGCGCCACGCCGGGTCGAGGAACAGCGTACAGAGCTCGCTGGCGCCCGTGTGGTCATTGCAGAGAAACAGCGTGGGCAGCGCGTTATAGACGTTCAGCTCTTTCGAGGCGTGAACCATCGTGCCGACGCGGTAGTTATACCACGGGTCGTTAAGCCCGACGGCCACTTCAATGGCGCAGATCCCGGCCACGCTCCCCGTTTCGGTGTCTTCCAGCACGAACACGTAACCCTGTTCGCTTTTTGGCAACGTCCCCTGCCAGGTTTGCAGGGCGCGCTCAATGCGCGCCGACAGCGTTTTTTCATCGGCAGGAAGCGAGGTCAGCCCACCTCCCGTCTTACCGGCAAGCTGCATGAGCCCGGCAATATCGCCGCGCTCAACGGGACGGATGACCATCATGATGACACCCCGGATTTCACCTTCTCACACGCCAGCGCAAAACGATCCAGACCGGTTTGCACCTCTTCCTCGCTGACAATCAGCGCAGGGGCAAAACGCACCACGTTGGCACCGGCAATCAGCACCATCACGCCCGCTTTTGCCGCTTCCTGTGAAATAAGCTTCGCTTTTCCGGCAAACTCAGCCGTGAGCTCGCAGCCGATCAACAGCCCCAGGCCGCGAATTTCTTTAAACAGGCCAAGCTTGCCGTTGATGGCGTTCAGGCGCTCAACGAACCACTCGTGACGCTGCTTAACGCCCTTCAGCACCTCAGGGGTGTTAATGATGTCGAGAACCTGTCCGGCGACGGCGGTCGCCAGCGGGTTACCGCCGTAGGTGGTGCCGTGGGTGCCCACGGTCATTACGCTGGCGAATTTATCGGTGGTCAGCGTCGCGCCAATCGGGAAGCCGCCGCCCAGCGCTTTGGCGGTAGAGAGAACGTCCGGCGTCACGCCGTAGTGCATATAGGCATACAGCTCGCCGGTGCGGCCCACGCCGGTCTGCACTTCGTCGAAAATCAGGACCGCGTCATGACGATCGCACAGCTCGCGCAGCCCCTGCAGGAATGCCTTTTGCGCCGGAAGCACGCCGCCCTCCCCCTGCATCGGTTCGACAATCACCGCGCAGGTGGTGTCGTTAATCAGCTCGCTGGCGGACTGAAGATCGTTATAAATGCCGTGGCGGATATCCGGCGGCAGCGGAGCGAAATCCTGCGAATAAGAAGGCTGGCCACCCGCGCTCACGGTAAAGAGCGTGCGCCCGTGGAACGCATTTTTAAACGCCACAATCCCGCTCTTGTGCGTCCCAAATTTGTCGTGGGCATATTTGCGCGCCAGCTTCAGCGCCGCTTCGTTGGCTTCCGCGCCGGAGTTACAGAAAAAGACTTTTTCAGCGAAGGTCGCGTCAATCAGCTTTTTCGCCAGGCGCAGTGCGGGCTCGTTGGTAAAGCCGTTGCCGGTATGCCAGAACTTCGCCGCCTGGTCATTCAGCGCCTGACGCAGCGCCGGATGGGCATGACCCAACGCATTCACCGCAATCCCCCCGGCAAAGTCGATATACTCTTTACCCTGCTGATCCCACAGGCGTGAGCCTTCCCCGCGAACCGGAATAAAAGCCGCCGGAGCGTAAACCGGCATCATCCATTCATCGAAATTTTCACGCGTAATTGACAGAGACATAGCGACCTCATCCGGTAAATAAAAAGTTATTTGAATGTTAAATAATTGAGTGTTTGCACTGTGAATGTAGATTGCAGCCTTCGTGCCAGCCAGCGATAAAAATGCATAAACGGGGTGAGGTAACAGAATATCAATAGGTTACAATATGGAGTTATTCACTGTTAGTGCATAAAAAGTGAATATTTTTACGACAAGCGGCGCTTTGCCGCATGAAAATCAGAAAGAGTATGCACAGGCCAAATATAATTCTGGAATTGTGATCGCTCGCGAAATTTATCGGCCCTTTACGCCCTGTTTGAGGGCGAAGCGCGTCAGAATGGTGCAAATATTGCACCACCGGCATTATCTGTCGCAGTTATTGGTCGAACCCGGTAACAGTTGACGCAAATTCTGCTACCATCCATGCACTATTCACCTTGCACTGGCAGCGACTATGAAATTTGTCTCTTTTAATATCAACGGCCTGCGCGCCCGCCCTCATCAGCTAGAAGCCATTGTTGAGCAACATCAGCCAGATGTGATCGGCCTGCAGGAGACCAAGGTACACGACGACATGTTCCCCCTCGAAGAGGTGGCGAAACTCGGCTACAACGTCTTTTACCACGGTCAGAAAGGTCACTATGGCGTCGCGCTGCTCACTAAAGACACGCCGGTTTCCGTGCGCCGCGGCTTCCCCGGCGACGGTGAAGAAGCCCAGCGCCGCATCATCATGGCGGAAGTGCCTTCCGCGCTCGGGAATATTACGGTCATTAACGGCTATTTCCCGCAGGGTGAGAGCCGCGATCACGAGACAAAATTCCCGGCCAAAGCGAAGTTTTATCAGGATCTGCAGAACTATCTGACGACCGAACTGAAAAAAGAGAATCCGGTGCTGATCATGGGCGACATGAACATCAGCCCAACGGATCTGGATATCGGCATCGGCGAAGAGAACCGCAAGCGCTGGCTGCGCACCGGCAAATGCTCCTTCCTGCCGGAAGAGCGTGAGTGGATGGAGCGCCTGCTGGGCTGGGGCCTGGTGGATACCTTCCGCAATGCCAACCCGGAAACGCAGGATCGCTTCTCGTGGTTTGACTACCGCTCGAAGGGCTTTGACGACAACCGCGGCCTGCGTATCGATCTGCTGCTGGCGAGTACGCCGCTGGCGGAGCGCTGCATTGAAACCGGGATCGACTACGACATCCGCAGCATGGAAAAACCGTCGGACCACGCGCCGGTATGGGCTAAATTCAAGCTGTAATCGCGCGTGAACATACGAAAAACACTCTTCCTGTGCGCCCTTATGGGCGCATTTCTTATGACACTTGTCATTCTGCCGCCTGACACGCTCTCTCTGGCAGGAATTAAAACCCACCAGCAGACGCTACTCTCCCATGTCGACCACGCGCCGCTGCGTAGCGCGCTGATCTTCTTTGCGCTTTACGTGGCGGTTTCCGCTCTCTCGATACCCGGCGCGGCGGTTCTGACCCTGCTGGGCGGGGCGTTATTTACGCTGTGGGAAGGCACCGTGCTGGTTTCGTTTGCCTCCACGCTCGGGGCCACGCTGGCGATGCTCGCCAGCCGTTACCTGCTGCGCGACTGGGTGCAGCGGCGGTTTGCCCGACAGATGGCAACGGTAAATGCGGGCATGGCGCGCGACGGCGCGGGCTATCTTTTTGCCCTGCGCCTGATGCCGCTGTTCCCGTTTTTCCTGGTGAATTTACTGATGGGGCTGACCCGCATCACGGTCCGGCGCTACTGGTGGGTCAGCCAGCTCGCCATGCTGCCCGCGACGGTTATCTTTCTGAACGCCGGGCGGGAACTGGGAAAAGTGGCATCGCTGCGCGATATTTTGTCGCCGGGCGTGGTATTCGCCTTTACACTACTGGGGTTATTACCGCTGGTTACGCGCCGGCTGTTTTCCCGCTATCTCCCTGCTGATAAAAAGTGAGGCATTATGCGCCGTGTGCGTTTTTGCACGTTTCTGACCGGTCTGCTGCTGGCAGCCCCCCTCTATGCCGCCGACGGCTGGCAAGCTATTCAACAGCAGGCCAAAGGACAGACCGTCTGGTTTAACGCCTGGGGCGGCGATCCGGCGGTTAACCGCTACCTTGAGTGGGTCAGCGGTGAGATGCAAACGCACTATGCCATCACCCTAAAAATCGTCCCGCTGGCGGATGCCGCCGATGCGGTCAAACGTATTCAGACGGAAGCCGCCGCAGGGCGTAAGACCAACGGCTCGGTCGACCTCCTGTGGGTGAACGGCGAGAACTTCCGCACGCTAAAAGAGGCGAACCTGCTACAAACCGGGTGGGCGCAGAGTCTGCCCAACTGGCGCTATGTCGATACCCGTAAACCCGTTACGGAAGATTTTGCGATTCCCACCGACGGGGCGGAATCGCCGTGGGGCGGCGCGCAGCTGACTTTTATTGCCCGCAAAGCCAGCATGCCAATGCCGCCGGAGGATCCGCAGGCGTTGCTGGCGTACGCGCAGCAGCACCCGGGCAAGGTGAGCTATCCTCGCCCACCCGATTTTACCGGCACGGCCTTTCTTGAGCAGTTGCTGCTGACGCTTACGGCGCATCCCGAGGCGTTACAAAAAGCGCCTGATGATACGTTTGCCCAGGTTACGGCGCCGCTCTGGGCCTACCTCGATAAACTGCACCCGCTACTGTGGCGTGAAGGAAAAGACTTCCCTCCCTCACCCGCCCGGATGGATGCCCTGCTCGCCAGCGGAAGTCTGAACCTGTCGCTGACCTTTAACCCGGCGCATGCGCAGCAAAAAGTGGCGAGCGGCGAACTGCCTGCCGACAGCTACAGCTTTGGTTTTCGCGACGGGATGCTCGGCAACGTGCATTTTGTGGCTATTCCGGCTAATGCCAGCGCGAGCGCGGGGGCGAAAATGGTCGCCAATTTCCTGCTGTCGCCGCAGGCGCAGATCCGCAAGGCCGACCCGGCCATTTGCGGGGATCCGAGCGTGCTGGATGCGAAAACGCTGCCCGAAGGTGAAGCGAAACAGCTGCAGGCCCACACGCCTCAGGGGCTACCGAAGGTGATCCCGGAGCCGCAGTCCGCGTGGGTGAACGCGCTGGAGCAGGAATGGCTGCGTCGTTACGGCACCCGTTAGGCTGGCTTGTCTGGCTGGCGATGGCGGTGATTTATCTGCCGATCCTGCCCGCTGGCACCGTGCTGTTCGCACCGGCCTTTTCCGTGACGAACTGGCAGCGGCTGCTAAACGATCCTCAACTGCCGCAGGCAGCCGTTGCCACGCTGGTCTCAACGCTTATCGCTACGCTGGGGGCCTTGTTTATCGCCCTTTCCCTCGTGGCTCTTTTCTGGCCCGGCACCCGCTGGCGGCGCCTCAGCACGCGCCTGCCTTGGCTGCTGGCGATCCCCCACGAGGCCTTCGCCACCAGCGCGCTACTGCTGTTTGCCGAGGGCGGACTGTTTTATCAGGTTTGTACCGTCTGTTCGCCGCCGTTTGACCGCTACGGCGTAGGGCTGGGCCTGACGCTCGCGGTCAAAGAGAGCGCATTCGTGCTGTGGGCCATTTACGCCGTGCTGCCGGAAAAAGGGCTCGCGCAGCAGAAGATCGTCCTGCAAACCTTTGGCTACGGGCGCTTTCAGACGCTCAGCTGGCTGATCCTTCCGGCGATCGCGCCCGTCCTCGGGGCGGTGATGCTGGCGGTGCTGGCGTGGTCGCTGTCGGTTGTGGACGTAGCGATCGTTCTCGGGCCCGGCAACCCGCCCACGCTGGCCGTGCTGGCCTGGCAGTGGCTGAGCCAGGGCGACGCGCAGCAGCAGGTGAAAGGGACACTGCTGTGCCTGGTGCTCCTTCTTTTGCTGGCCGCGCTTGCCGCGCTGGGGTACGGCCTGTGGAAAGTCTGGCGTCGCGCGATTCCGGACCTGAGCGGAACGCGCCGCAGGTTGCATCTCGTCCTGCCTGAACGCGCATTCAGCGGCTTTTTGCCCGCATGCGGCCTCCTTTGCGCCGCCGTGCTGTTGATGCTGGCGCAGCGGGACGACGTAGGTCCCGTGGGAACCAGCCTCTCCTTCGGACTGCTTTCGAGCCTTATCGCCCTGATCGTCATTTTTCTCTGGCTGGAATGGGGGCCGCAGCGCGGCGCGGCGTGGGTGTGGCTACCGCTCGCCCTTCCGGCACTGCCGCTCGTCACCGGGCAATACGCGATTGCTTTGCATCTGGGTCTCGACGGAGACTTTATCGCCGTCCTCTGGAGCCATCTGCTGTGGGTGCTACCGTGGATGCTGCTGGTGCTGCAGCCCGCCTGGCGGCGGATCGATCCCCGGCTTATCCTTACCGCCAGAACGCTCGGCTGGCGGCGGGCAAAAATTTTCTGCCTGCTGAAATGTCCCCTGCTGGTGCGTCCTGCGCTGCTGGCCTTTGCCACCGGCTTTTCCGTCAGCATGGCCCAATATATGCCGACCCTGTGGCTGGGCGCGGGACGTTTCGCCACGCTGACCACCGAGACCGTCGCGCTCAGCAGCGGAGGCAGCATCCCGCTTCTCGCTAACCGTGCCCTGGGATTACTGCTGGTCACGGGCGTCGTATTCGGTCTTGCTGCGCTGTTATCCCGGCTCGCGGGCCGCTACCGTCAAGGATTACGCTAATGCTCAAGGTCAACGATCTCACCATCGAACCGCTTTTCCGCGAGGTCAATTTTTGCGTACCCCGCGGGAAGATTGTCACCCTGATGGGGCCATCCGGCAGCGGCAAATCGACCCTCTTTGCCTGGATGGTCGGCGCGCTGTCAGAGGATTTTCAGGCGCAGGGCGAACTGTGGATCGGCGAACGCCGCTGCGACGGTTTGCCCGTCAAATCCCGCGGTCTGGGGATTCTTTTTCAGGACGCGCTGCTGTTTGACCCTTTCAGCGTTGGGCAAAATTTGCTGCTGGCCTTGCCTGAGCGGATCGCGGGACGCGCACGGCGAGAAGCGGTCGAGCAGGCGCTGGATTCCGCCGGGCTTGGCGGTCATTACGACAGCGATCCGGCCACCCTTTCCGGCGGAGAGCGCGCCCGGGTGAGCCTGCTGCGCGCCCTGCTCGCAGAGCCGCAGGCGCTGCTGCTGGACGAACCGTTCAGCCGCCTTGATAAAGCGTTACGCACGACGTTCCGGACATGGGTATTTGACGCCGTCCGCGCGCGCAATATTCCGGTGGTGCTGGTCACCCATGACGAGGACGATATTCCGCCCGGCGGCGAGGTGATGGAGATTTCTCGCTGGCAATAATGTGCTAACGCAATGTTTTCCGTTTCGGGAGAGACGACAATGCCCCCCTCTTTTACTGACGTCAGGTTATTCGATGAAACGTGTTTCTCAACTGACCGCGCTGGCCCTGATCTGCGGCCTCGCCTCTTTTTCCTCTCAGGCTGCTGATATGGCCAACGCGATGACGCTGTCTCAGCTTCAGGCGCAGCACGGCGCGGCAATCGACACCCGCCCCAGCGCCTTCTATAACGGCTGGCCGCAGACCCTCAGCGGTCCTTCCGGGCACGAACCCGCTGCGCTCAACCTGGCAGCCGCCTGGCTTAGCGCCATGAGCGACGAGCAGATTGCACTTTGGGCAAAACAGCATCAGCTTACCCCTGCGACGTCCATCGCGCTGTATGGCGAGGAGAACGATAACCAGGCGGTGAAAGCCCGTCTGGAGAAAGCTGGTTACCGCCACGTTTCGCTGCTCAGCGATGCTCTGCAGACGCCCGACCGCCTGCAGCGCCTGCCCCACTTTGAACAGCTGGTCTACCCGCAGTGGATCCACCGGCTTCAGCAGAGCAAACCGGTGACCGCCGCACCGGCGGGCGAATGGAAAGTCATAGAGGCGGCCTGGGGCGCGCCGAAGTTTTACCTGCTTAACCACATTCCCGGCGCGGGCTACATTGACACCAACGAGGTGGAAAGCGAGCCGCTGTGGAACAAAGTCTCCGACGACAGGCTGAAAGCAATGCTGGCAAAGCACGGGATCCGTCACGATACCACCGTCATTCTGTACGGGCGCGACGTTTACGCCGCCGCGCGCGTGGCGCAGATCATGCTCTACGCGGGCGTGAAGGATGTGCGCCTTCTCGATGGCGGCTGGAAGGCGTGGTCAGATGCCGGTCTGCCGGTTGAGCGCGGTACGCCCGGCAAAGTGGCTCCTGCCCCTGATTTTGGCGCGCCGATCCCCGGCCAGCCGCAGCTGATGGTGGATATGGAACAGGCGCGCGGCATGCTGCACCGTCAGGATGCCTCCCTGGTCAGCATTCGTTCATGGCCGGAGTTTATCGGCGAAACCAGCGGCTACAGCTACATCAAGCCAAAAGGTGAAATTGCCGGTGCCCGCTGGGGTCACGCGGGCAGCGATGCCACCCATATGGAAGACTTCCATAACCCGGATGGCACCATGCGCAGCGCTGACGACATCGCCGCCCAGTGGAAGCGCTGGAATATTCTGCCGGAACAGCAGGTCGCGTTTTACTGCGGCACCGGCTGGCGGGCGTCCGAAACCTTTATGTACGCCCGGGCGATGGGCTGGAAAAATATCGCCGTCTATGACGGCGGCTGGTACGAATGGAGCAGCCACCCGCAGAACCCGGTCACCGCCGGAGAGCGCGGACCAAAGAGTGCTCTCTAACGGGTGAGTGACTTCAGCGTCACGTAGCCGCTCCAGATGCGCGTTGTGGTGGTCAACCAGCACAGCGCGCCGAATATCCACGCGAACAGCGTAAACTGTGCCGGAAACAGGCAGCACAGCACGAACAGCGCGATGGTCTCCGTCCCTTCCGTTAACCCGCCGATATAGTAAAACGACTTATGCGCATAGCCGGGGTTGTCGATATCGTGCTTCGCCGCCAGCGCGGCAAAGGCGAGAAAACTGCTGCCGGTGCCGATAAATGCAAACAACAGCCAGGCCGCCGCCAGCGCATTCGCTGCGGGTGCAGCCAGCGCAAAGCCAAACGGCACCAGCGCATAGAACAGAAAATCGAGGGCGATATCGAGAAACCCTCCCGCATCCGTCAGCCCTCTCCGACGCGCCAGCGCGCCGTCCAGACCATCCAGCAGGCGGTTCAGGACGATGGCGGCCAGCGCCGCCGGATACCAGCCGAGGGCCAGGAACGGCAACGCCAGCAGGCCGATGGCAAACCCGGCAAGCGTTAATCCGTCGGGCGTAACGCCCGGCTTATCCAGCACGGATACCAGACGGTCCAGAGCGGGTTTTACCCGCGGGTGCAGGTGACGGTCAAGCATCAGGCCTCCCTTTAAACGTGGCGCACAGCCCCTGTGCCGGTATATCCAGCGCGGCATTAAACCGGGCCGAGAGATTCTGAAAGGCAATGAGCGCCGTCATTTCAGTGATGGCATCATCCGTAAAGTGGCGTTTCATCGCCGTTTTGATTGCTTCATCCACCCGGGGCGGCGTGGCGGTCACCGCCTCCGCATAGGCCAGCGCCGCGCGTTCCTGTTCACTGAACACGTCAGAATCAGCCCAGCCGCTTACGGCCTGGACTTTATCCAGCGCGCCGCAGCGCTCGGCCAGGCGCAGGCTGTTGGCGTCAATACAGAACGCACAGTGGCACAGCTGCGATACGCGCGTCATAAGCAGCGAGCGCAGCACTGGCGTCAGGCGCGCTTTTCTGCGCTCCAGAAACCCCACAAACAAAGCGACCAGCCAGAACAGACGCGGCATGCGTCCCCACCAGCGCGTGGGGTTCAGCACGGCGCCGAAGTGTTTTTGCTGCATGGCGGCAATAGGTTTTACGCTCGCCGGAAGGGTTGGGATGGGCTCTACCCAGGTGGACGTCTCTTTCACCTGATTCTCCTGATGGCTGGACTCTTTGAAAGGGCACGATAATATGGCGTTTTTCGCTATCAAGTATTGACGACCATGCTAAAAACAGTCGATGTCGTTGCGGCCATCATCGAAAAAGACGACAAAATTTTACTGGCACAGCGCCCTGCTGACGCCGACCAGCCGGGAATGTGGGAGTTCGCTGGCGGCAAAGTGGAGGCCGGAGAAACCCAGCCTGAGGCGCTTATCCGCGAGCTGCGTGAAGAGCTGGGTATCGAGGCACAGCCTGAGCAGTACGTGGCGAGCCATCAGCGCGAGGTATCACAGCGGTTAATCAACCTGCACGCCTGGCACGTACCCCGCTTCAGCGGAGAGTTAACGGCGCACTACCACAGCGCGCTGGCGTGGTGTACGCCGGAAGAGGCTTTCAGTTATGAGTTAGCTCCGGCGGATATTCCGCTGCTGGAGGCGTTTATTCTTTTACGCGACGCCAGACCAGCGGATTCGTGCTGATGGTACGTTCATCGCGCTGGCACTGCAGCAGCACGCCATCCGCCTTCACGACGGCCCCTTCAGAATAGTTTTGATCCTGGTAGATGCAGCACTGGTTACATGGCTGCGCGCGCTGGCCGCTGGAGCTAAACACCTCCGGCGGCACGTTCACTTCTACATCCGGGCCAATGCGGTCAGCCTGCGCGCCTGCGGTCAACATCAATGATAACGCGGCCATCACGTAACGGTTCATAGACTTCTCTTCCTGTTGTGTCCTGATAATGACTATAACGGTAAATCGGGCAGAATCTTTAATTTAGCGCGCCATCGCTTTTTGTTATGACGCGGCCCGGGTCATTAATTTCCCTTTCGGTCCACATTTCTGCTTGCTTCACAAAGCGGTACGGGTGGTATAGTCAAAAAACAACACAAATCGCATAAGCAACATACATTAATGACTATAAGAGGTTCTTATATCTATGGATCAGACACGCTCTCTGGAAAGTTTCCTTGCCTATGTTCAGCAGCGCGACCCGCATCAAAGCGAATTTGCTCAGGCCGTTCGTGAAGTAATGACTACCCTCTGGCCGTTCCTTGAAGTAAACCCGCGCTATCGTCAACTGTCGCTGCTGGAACGTCTGGTTGAACCTGAGCGTGTGATCCAGTTCCGCGTGACCTGGGTGGATGACCGCAACCAGGTACAGGTCAACCGCGCCTGGCGCGTGCAGTTTAACTCCGCCATCGGTCCGTTTAAGGGCGGCATGCGCTTCCACCATTCCGTGAACCTGTCGATTCTGAAATTCCTTGGCTTTGAACAGACGTTTAAAAACGCGCTCACCACCCTGCCAATGGGCGGCGGTAAAGGCGGGAGCGATTTCGACCCGAAAGGCAAAAGCGAAGGCGAAGTGATGCGTTTTTGTCAGGCGCTAATGACCGAGCTCTACCGCCACCTCGGCCCGGACACCGACGTACCGGCGGGGGATATCGGCGTGGGGGCCCGCGAAGTGGGCTTTATGGCCGGGATGATGAAAAAGCTCTCCAACAACAGCGCCTGCGTCTTTACCGGCAAAGGATTATCGTTTGGCGGCAGCCTGATCCGCCCGGAGGCGACCGGCTACGGCCTGGTTTACTTCACCGAGGCAATGCTCAAGCGTCACGGTTTAGGTTTCGAGGGGATGCGCGTGGCGGTCTCCGGCTCCGGTAACGTGGCGCAGTACGCTATCGAAAAAGCGATGCAGTTTGGTGCCCGCGTGGTAACGGCCTCCGACTCTAAAGGCACGGTAGTGGACGAAGCGGGCTTTACGGCGGAGAAGCTGGCGCGCCTGTGCGAAATCAAAGCCAGCCGCGATGGCCGACTTGTTGATTATGCCGCGGAGTTTGGCCTGACGTATCTGGAAGGCAAACAGCCGTGGGGCGTACCGGTGGATATCGCCCTGCCGTGCGCCACGCAAAACGAACTGGACGCGGACGCTGCGCGCACGCTGATTAGCAACGGCGTGAAGGCGGTAGCGGAAGGGGCGAATATGCCGACCACTATCGAGGCGACGGATCTGTTCCTGGAGGCGGGCGTGCTGTTTGCGCCAGGCAAGGCGGCGAACGCTGGGGGCGTGGCGACCTCCGGCCTGGAGATGGCGCAAAATGCGGCGCGGCTCGGCTGGAAGGCGGAGAAAGTGGATGCCCGTCTGCACCACATCATGCTGGATATTCACCATGCCTGCGTCGAGTACGGCGGCGAGGCATCGCAAACCAACTACGTGCGCGGGGCGAATATCGCCGGGTTCGTGAAGGTGGCGGATGCGATGATTGGGCAGGGTGTGATTTAAGGTTTATATCGTGCGGCCGGGTGCCCTCTCCCACAGGGAGAGGGAGAAAACCGGGCGTATCAGGCCGCGCTCTTTTTCTTTTTGAACGGTTTCTTCGCGCCACCACCGGGTGCAACCATGCCTCTGAACCGCTTCACCGGCGTGCTGCGCGCCTGATCGATCAGCTGGTAAAGCGTCCCCACCAGCGGCTGCATAAAGTCCTGATAGCGGCACTGCTTTTCGCTGATTTGCGTCAGCACGGATTCCCAGTGCGCGGTCATGTCCGGCCTTGCGGCCAGCTCCGGCAGGGAGTGTATGAGCGCCCGGCCCGGTTCCGTTGAGTGGATGTAGCGCCCCTTTTTCTCAAGAAAACCTCGCTTAAAGAGCAGCTCGATGATCCCCGCGCGGGTTGCTTCCGTACCCAGTCCATCGGTGGCGCGCAGGATCTTCTTGAGATCTTTATCCTGCACAAAGCGGGCGATCCCGGTCATGGCTGACAGCAGCGTTGCATCGGTGAAGTGGCGCGGCGGCTGGGTCTGACGTTCAACCACTTCACCCTTCTCGCACAGCAGTTCGTCGTCTTTAGCGACCACCGGCAGCGGCGTGCCGTCGTTCTCCTCATCGCGCTCTTTGTTGCCTAGGAGCGTGCGCCAGCCCGCTTCCGCCAGGAAACGCGCTTTAGCGATAAACTTGCCTTTGGCAATTTCCAGCTCGATGACGCACTTGCGGAACACCGCGTCCGGGCAGAACTGCATCAGGTACTGACGGGCGATCAGGTTATAGACCTTCGCTTCGTTATCGGTAAGATTGACCTTACTGGCGCGCGCCGTCGGGATAATCGCGTGGTGGGCATCGACCTTTTTGTCGTCCCAGCAGCGGTTATGGGTGTCCGGGTTAACGACGGACTGCGGGAGCAGATCCGGCGCGTGGACGCCGATGGCATTCATCACAGAATGGCGTCCGGCAAAGTGCTCTTCCGGCAGATAGCGGCTGTCCGAACGTGGATAGGTGATGAGCTTATGGGTTTCGTAGAGTTTCTGGCAGATATCCAGCACGTTCTGCGCGCTGAGGCCAAAGCGCTTCGCGGCCTCAATCTGCAGAGCAGAAAGGGAGAACGGCAGCGGCGCGGGTTCTGATTCCCGTTTATCGTTATAGCTGGTAACGATGGCCGGCTGGCCGGTAATACGGTTAACCACATGCTCCGCCAGCGGACGGTGCAGCAAACGCCCCTCTTCATCCTGGTACGACTCGCAAGCGTCGCTCGGCTGCCAGACGGCGGTAAAGCGCTCGTCTTTCGGGGTGACGATATGCGCTTTCACTTCAAAGAAATCTTTGGCGACGAAGTTCTCGATCTCTTCGTCGCGACGCACCACCAGCCCCAGCACCGGCGTCTGCACGCGGCCCACGGAGAGTACGCCCTGATAGCCCGCGTTGCGCCCGAGGATGGTGTAGGCGCGGGTCATGTTGATGCCGTACAGCCAGTCGGCGCGGGCGCGCGCTAAAGCAGAGACGCACAGCGGAATAAACTCGCTGTTGGAACGCAGGCGCAAGATCGCCCGCTCAACGGCCTGCGGGTTGAGGTCGTTTATCAGGCAGCGCTGCACCTGCTGGCGCTTTTCCGGCGCCAGCTCCAAGTAGTCCAGCACTTCGTCCACCAGCAGCTGCCCTTCTCTGTCCGGGTCACCTGCGTGGACCACTTCCGTCGCCTCATGCAGGAAGCGCTTAATGACGTTGAGCTGTTTGGTGACGGACGGACGAGGCTGAAGACGCCACTTTTCCGGCACGATGGGCAGATCGTTGAGGTTCCAGCGGGCGTAGCGGCTGTCGTAGACGTCCGGCTGCGCCTGTTCAAGCAGGTGGCCGATACACCAGGTGACCACCTGCCCGTTACCGCATTCGATAAAGCCGTCGCCTTTGCGATGCGGTTTAGGCAGCACGTCGGCGATGGCACGGGCCAGGCTCGGCTTTTCGGCAATAAACAACCGCATCGAATTAACGGATCTCAATCATCGGTCGGCCGCCGCGGGCGGTCACCAGTTCGCCGATCGCCGTCAGGGTGATGCCAAACTCGGCGGCGGTTGCCTGAACCTCGGCTTCGGATTCCGGCGTGACGGCCAGCAGCAGGCCGCCGGAGGTTTGTGGATCGCACAGTAGGTTACGCCACGCCTCAGGCATTTCGCCCATCAGGTGACCGTAGCTGGCGAAGTTGCGCTGGGTACCGCCCGGAACCGCGCCCTGGGCAATGTACTCTTCCACGCCAGGCAGCTTCGGCACGTCCTGATACCAGACCTGCGCCTGCACGCCCGCGCCCTGACAGACTTCAGAGAGGTGCCCCAGCAGGCCAAAACCGGTGACGTCGGTCATCGCCTTTACGCCGTCGATATTGGCGAACGCCGCGCCGGCGAGGTTCATCTGGCACATGACTTCCGTCGCCAGACCTTTGTGCTCCGGTTTGAGCAGGGATTTTTTCTCTGCGGTGGTGAGCACACCAATGCCCAGCGGCTTTGTGAGGAACAGCTTGCAGCCCGCCTGCGCGGTGCTGTTGCGCTTCACGCGCTCGGTCGGCACCACGCCGGTAACGGCCAGGCCGAAGATAGGCTCTGGCGCATCAATCGAGTGGCCGCCGGCCAGCGCAATCCCCGCCTGCTGGCAGGCGAAACGCCCGCCATCAATCACCTCGCGGGCGATTTCCGGTGGAATGGTGTTGATCGGCCAGCCCAGAATGGCGATGGCCATGATCGGCTTACCGCCCATGGCGAAGATATCGCTGATGGCGTTGGTGGCCGCGATGCGCCCGAAGTCGAACGGGTTATCAACAATCGGCATGAAGAAGTCAGTGGTGCTGATAATGCTGGTGCCGTTACCTAAGTCATAAACCGCCGCATCGTCACGCGTTTCGTTGCCGACAAGCAGGTTCGGGTCGACAAACTTCGCCTGTTCACTGTGCAGAATGGTCTCCAGCACTTTCGGGGAAATTTTACAACCGCAACCGGCTCCGTGGCTGTACTGCGTTAAACGAATGGTTTGCTCGCTCATGGACGTCTCCTGTCATCTCAATCGCGCTATGGTAGCGCTCATTCCATAAAGAGGTAAGTATGACTGTCTGAATTCTGCGGCGGATGCTCAGAATCCAGACAGTTTAGCGCGTGTAATTAAAAACGGCTGACGAAAGGCGTGGTGTCCGGCACGCTAATGGTGCTGGAGGCTTTAAGCTGCGGGGTGCCGAGGTAAAGGAAACCGACAATTTTGTCGTGCTCACCGCAGGAGAATCCTGCCCGCACTGCGGCGCTCTCGGTCAGCGGCCCGGTGCGCCAGATACCGTTATAACCCTGCGCAACGGCGGCCATCTGCATCGCCATCACCGCACAGCCGGCAGACATTTCCTGCTCCCAGACCGGCACCTTATGGTCGGTCTGACATTTCGCCACGACAGCGATAATCATCGGGGCGCGGAACGGCGCGTTACGCGCCTTGTCGATACCTTTCTCATCCTGCCCGGCGGCAACTGCCCCCTGCTCCAGCAGCTGACTGAAGCGATCGCGGCCTTCGCCTTCAATCACAAAGAAGTGCCACGGCTGCAGCGTGCCATGATCCGGCGCACGCATACCGGCACGCAGAATGTTTTCCAGCTGCTCGCCCGCAGGGGCGGGTTCGGCCAGACGTGACGCGCTACGACGGTTAACAAGCAGTTCGAGTGCATCCATTGGTTAACTCCTTTCTTGAAATTTACTCACAAAATTAACACGACGGCAGATTTTGTTACAGCCTGGCAGGCGATTCCTGCTGACAAGTGGCGGTTGGGTCATTACGATAACCCAACATTACCGTCCAGTGGCGACGGAAACAGTCATTTTCTGGTTAGGGAGAATACATGCGAACCCTTTGGCGAATCTTTGCCGGTTTCTTTAAATGGACGTGGCGACTGCTCAACTTCGTCCGCAACCTGGTGATGAACATCTTCTTCATCCTTCTGGTTCTGGTTTGCGCGGGCATCTGGATGCATATCAGCAACGCGAATCAGGCGCAGCATTCGACTCGTGGGGCCCTGTTACTCGATATCACCGGCGTGATCGTTGATAAACCGTCCACCAGCAATCGTCTGGGGGTGATCGGCCGCCAGCTGTTTGGCGCGACGTCAGACCGCCTGCAGGAGAACTCCCTGTTCGATATCGTCGATACTATCCGTCAGGCCAAAGACGACCGAAACATCACCGGGATCGTGCTGGATCTGAAAGATTTTGCCGGCGGCGACCAGCCTTCTATGCAGTACATCGGTAAAGCGCTGCGCGAGTTCCGCGACAGCGGCAAGCCGGTGATTGCCGTGGGCGACAGCTACAGCCAGGGGCAATATTATCTGGCAAGCTTCGCCAATAAGATCTGGCTTTCGCCACAGGGAACGGTCGATCTGCACGGTTTTGCCACCAACGGCCTGTACTACAAATCGCTGCTCGACAAGCTGAAGGTCACCACCCACGTCTTCCGCGTCGGCACCTATAAATCTGCCGTGGAGCCGTTTATCCGCGACGATATGTCCCCTGCCGCCCGTGAAGCGGACAGCCGCTGGATTGGCGAGCTGTGGCAGAACTATCTGGGTACCGTTGCCGCTAACCGTCAAATTACCGCTGAGCAGGTGTTCCCTGGCGCTCGCGGCGTGCTGGATGGACTGCGCAAGGTCGACGGTGATACCGCGAAATATGCGCTCGACAACAAGCTGGTTGACGCGCTGGGCACCAGTGCAGATATCGAAAAAGCCCTTACCAAACAGTTTGGCTGGAGCAAAGAGGACAAAAACTACAGCGCCATCAGCATGTATGACTATGCTGCGAAAAAGCCGGACGACAGCGGCGACAGCGTAGCCGTGGTGTTTGCTAACGGCGCTATCATGGACGGTCAGGAAACCCCGGGGAACGTCGGCGGTGATACTACCGCGTCGCAAATCCGCGATGCACGCCTTGATCCGAAAGTGAAAGCGATTGTCCTGCGGGTGAACAGCCCTGGCGGCAGCGTTAGCGCTTCCGAAGTGATCCGCGCCGAGCTGGCCGCAGCGCGTGCCGCTGGCAAGCCGATCGTCGTATCCATGGGCGGCATGGCCGCGTCTGGTGGGTACTGGATCTCCACGCCTGCCAACTATATTGTGGCGAACCCAAGCACGCTGACCGGCTCGATTGGCATCTTCGGGGTGATTAACACCGTGGAAAACAGCCTGGATTATCTGGGTGTGCATACCGATGGTGTTTCCACGTCGCCGCTGGCGGATGTGTCGATGACCAAATCTCTGCCGCCGGAAGTTTCAGAGATGATGCAGCTGAGCATTGAGAACGGCTATAAACGCTTTATCACGCTGGTTGCCGACTCGCGTAAGAAGACGCCGGAACAGATCGACCAGATTGCACAGGGCCACGTCTGGACCGGACAGGATGCGAAGAGTAACGGTCTGGTCGACAGCCTGGGCGACTTCGACGACGCGGTGAAGAAAGCCGCCGAACTGGCGAAGCTCAAGCAGTGGCACGTTGAGTATTATCAGGACGAACCGTCGTTCTTCGATATGGTGATGGACAGCATGTCCGTCTCCGTACGCGCCATGCTGCCGGAGGCGCTGCAGGCGTACCTGCCGGCCCCGGTGACCACGGCTGCGAAAGCGATGAAGGCGGAAAGCGATAAGCTCGTGGCCTTTAACGATCCACAAAGTCGTTACGCGTTTTGCCTGACCTGCGCGAACGTCCGTTAAAAACCGTCCCCTCTTCCCGTGAAGAGGGGATTTTTTTCTTTTGAAGAACAAGAACTCACTACCATGCAGAAGAAATCGATTTATGTAGCCTACACTGGCGGTACCATCGGTATGCAGCGCTCTGAAAATGGCTATATCCCCGTCTCCGGCCATCTGCAGCGTCAGCTTGCGCTGATGCCTGAATTCCACCGTCCGGAAATGCCTGACTTCACCATCCACGAATACGAGCCGCTGATGGATTCCTCCGACATGACGCCGGAAGACTGGCAGCACATCGCGGATGACATTAAAGCCCATTACGACCAGTACGACGGCTTCGTGATCCTGCACGGCACCGACACCATGGCGTTCACCGCTTCGGCGCTCTCCTTCATGCTGGAGAACCTGAGCAAGCCGGTGATCGTCACCGGGTCGCAAATACCGCTGGCGGAGCTGCGCTCGGACGGGCAGATCAACCTGCTGAATTCCCTGTACGTGGCGGCGAATTACCCGATCAACGAAGTGTCGCTGTTCTTTAACAATCGCCTGTATCGCGGCAACCGCACCACCAAAGCCCATGCCGACGGTTTTGATGCCTTTGCCTCCCCTAACCTGCAGCCGCTGCTGGAAGCGGGTATTCATATCCGTCGTCTGGGAACGCCTCCGGCACCGAACACCGCCGGCGAGCTGATTGTGCATCCGATTACCCCGCAGCCGATTGGCGTGGTCACCATTTATCCGGGCATCTCCGCGGACGTGGTGCGCAACTTCCTGCGCCAGCCGGTGAAAGCGCTGATCCTCCGTTCCTATGGCGTCGGCAACGCTCCGCAGAACGGCGAATTTCTGAAGGAGCTTCAGGAAGCCAGCGAGCGCGGAATTGTGGTGGTAAACCTGACCCAGTGCATGTCTGGCAAGGTCAATATGGGCGGCTATGCCACCGGCAACGCGCTGGCGCACGCGGGGGTGATCAGCGGCTTCGATATGACCGTTGAGGCGACGCTGACTAAACTTCATTATTTACTGAGTCAGGATCTGGACATTCAGTCCATTCGCCGCGCAATGATGCAAAACCTGCGTGGCGAGCTGACCCCGGACGAATAAGGAGCTCTCATGAAGCAACGCGCCATGCTACTGGTCGATTTGCAAAATGATTTCTGCGCGGGCGGCGCGCTGGCCGTCGCCGAAGGTGACAGCACCGTTGACGTGGCAAATACCCTGATTGACTGGTGCAAAGCCCGCGGTGAAGCGGTTGTCGCCAGCCAGGACTGGCACCCGGCGAACCACGGCAGCTTTGCCAGCCAGCACAACGTTGAGCCTTTCACCCAGGGTGAACTCGACGGTCTGGCGCAAACCTTCTGGCCGGATCACTGCGTGCAGCAGACCGAAGGAGCGGAGCTGCACCCGCTTCTGAATCAGAAGGCCATCGACGCGGTGTTCCATAAAGGTGAAAACCCGGTTATCGACAGCTACAGCGCGTTTTTCGATAACGGGCATCGCCAGAAGACGGCGCTGGACGCGTGGTTACGTCACCATGAAATCACGGAGCTGATCGTGCTGGGTCTGGCGACGGATTACTGCGTGAAGTTTACCGTGCTGGACGCGCTCCAGCTGGGTTATACCGTTAGCGTCATCACCGACGGCTGTCGCGGGGTGAACATTCAATCACAGGACAGCGCTCAGGCATTTATGGATATGGCCGCCGAAGGTGCCACGCTGTATACGCTGGCAGACTGGCAGGAAACGCAGGCGTAGCCTTTTAAGCCGGGTGGCGCTGATGCTTACCCGGCCTACCTTTCCCCGTAGGCCGGGTAAGGCGCAGCCGCCACCCGGCAAAACACCCCCTCCGATCCCCATAAAGTGAACTCCCTCGCATCCTCAGCGAAGCGGCAATGCTATTCTCTTCAGGCTGTTTTTTCGCCACGCCTTTTCTGTGGCGTGGTTATTTTTATTAAGTCAAAGAGGAACTTGTATGAAACGTTTGCCCCTGCTGGCAGCATTACCCTTGCTTTGCGCGTCGCTTGCTTCCGCCGCGCCTCTGATGTCCGTGGGCTACTTTAACGGGGGTGGCGATGTCACCGCCGGACCGGGTGGCGATATCAATAAACTGGACGTTCGTCAGATCACCCACCTGAACTACTCGTTTGGGCTTGTTTATAACAACGAGAAAGACGAGACCAACCCCGCGCTGAAAGATCCGGCGAAGCTGCATCAAATCTGGCTGTCGCCAAAAGTGGCGTCCGATCTGGCCTTAATCCCCACTCTGCGTAAGCAAAACCCGAACCTGAAAGTCCTGCTCTCCGTTGGCGGCTGGGGGGCGCGCGGTTTCTCTGGCGCAGCGGCAACCCAGGAGAGTCGCGCGGTGTTTATCCGCTCCGCGAAGGAAATTGTTGAGAAATACGGTCTGGACGGGATCGATCTCGACTGGGAATATCCGGTCAACGGCGCGTGGGGGCTGGTTGCAAGCCAGCCCGCCGACAGGGATAACTTCACCGCCCTGCTGAAAGAGATGCGCGACGCGTTCGGGCAGAAAAAGCTGGTGACCATTGCGGTGGGCGCGAATGCGGAAAGTCCGAAAAGCTGGGTGGATGTCAAAGCCATCGCCCCGCTCCTCGACTACATCAACCTGATGACCTACGACATGGCGTACGGGACACAGTACTTCAACGCGAACCTGTATGACTCCAGCGCCTGGCCAACGGTGGCTGCCGCCGACAAATACAGCGTCGATTTTGTGGTGAACAACTATCTGGCCGCCGGACTTAAGCCGAAGCAGATGAACCTCGGGATCGGTTTTTACGGCCGCGTACCGAAACGTGCGGTTGAACCGGGCATTGACTGGAGCAAGCCGGACGCGCAAAAAAATCCGGTCACCCAGCCCTACTTTGGACCGCAGGAGATCGCCCTGTTTAAGTCGCTCGGCTATGACCTGACTAAAGATACCTACGTGAAGTACAACGATATCGTGAAGAAGCTGCTGAACGATCCGCAGAAACGTTTTACCGAGCACTGGGACGACCGGGCGCAGGTACCGTGGCTCTCGGTAAAGGGTGCCGATGGCAACGCGCTGTTTGCGATTTCGTATGAGAATCCGCGTTCTGTCGAGATCAAGGCGGACTACATCAAAGAGAAAGGTCTCGCCGGGGCGATGTTCTGGGAGTACGGAGCGGACGACAATAATCAGTTAGCGAAACAGCTGGCGGAGTCGCTCGGGATCCCGCATAAGTAGTAAGACACCAGGCCCTCTCCCACAGAGAGAGGGCCTGGTGAGGGCATCAACCCGCACCGTTATTGCATTTTGATCGTCGCAATCGGCTTCGGCGTGATGCCAAAATCTTCCTTCAGTTCGCGCTTGCTCTTCATCACCATCTGACCGTTAGTGTCGATAGTCATGTGTTGCGCAACGGTGTTATTGCGCGCCTGCCACAGCATCACCAACTGCAAACTGTTCTCTTTTTGCTCAGGCGTGAGCGCCACACCGTCCGGCCATTTTCCCAGCTCAACGGCGGTCACCAGACGCTGATAAACTTCCGGGGTCATCCCGTTAATCATGTCCTCAATATTCACGATCTCTCCCTTTCAAAGGAATAATTTGCTGAATCGTTTTTTCAACCCTTAATCTGGTCGCCGTTTTCATCATCGGTGAAGCTCATTGAGGCTGAATTCACGCAGAAACGCTCACCCGTTGGCTGAGGACCATCCGGGAAGACGTGCCCCAGGTGCGCGTCGCAGTTACCGCAGCGAATTTCCGTGCGCACCATACCGTGCGACGAGTCGGTCAGATAGCGGATTGCGTCATCGCTCACCGGCTCGTAAAAGCTCGGCCAGCCGCAGCCGGAGTCGTATTTCGTTTGTGAATTGAACAGCGGGGCATCGCAGACCAGACAGTGATAGACACCGTCTCGCTTGTTGTGCAGTAATCGCCCGGTAAATGGCGGCTCCGTGCCGTGATTCTGGGTCACGTAAAACTGCATTTCGGTGAGGTTTTTTTTCAGATCGTCAGGGTTATGTTGGTTCGACATATGCTTACATCTCGCTGTAGAAACAGACATCTTTTAACCCGGATTCTAACAAAACATTAACACCCTTGCGTGCACTTTTGTTCTAAACTTATGTGTCGCGAAAAGGCGGTCAGGCAATTGTGATCACGTTCACATTTTTATCCTGCGAGGACTTTAAAATTCCGGGCGCAGCCCCCATGTGGTTGCAAGCTCAAAGGGAAAGTGAGGCGAGTCAGTCGCACAAACGTTAGTCACAGGATTGATTTGTCGCAATGATTGACACGATTCCGCTTGACGCTGCGTAAGGTTTTTGTAATTTTACAGGCAACCTTTTATTCACTAACAAATAGCTGGTGGAATATATGACTATCAAAGTAGGTATCAACGGTTTTGGCCGTATCGGCCGTATTGTTTTCCGTGCTGCTCAGAAACGTTCTGACATCGAAATCGTTGGTATCAACGATCTCCTGGACGCTGAATACATGGCGTACATGCTGAAGTACGACTCAACTCACGGTCGTTTCGACGGCACCGTTGAAGTGAAAGACGGCCACCTGGTTGTTAACGGCAAAACCATCCGCGTTACTGCTGAGAAAGACCCAGCTAACCTGAAATGGAACGAAATCGGTGTTGACGTTGTTGCTGAAGCAACCGGTATCTTCCTGACCGACGAAACTGCACGTAAACACATCACTGCGGGTGCGAAAAAAGTTGTTCTGACTGGTCCTTCCAAAGACAACACCCCAATGTTCGTTCGCGGTGCAAACTTCGAAACTTACGCTGGCCAGGACATCGTTTCTAACGCATCCTGCACCACCAACTGCCTGGCACCGCTGGCTAAAGTGATCAACGACAACTTCGGCATCATCGAAGGTCTGATGACTACCGTTCACGCGACCACCGCTACTCAGAAAACCGTTGACGGCCCGTCTCACAAAGACTGGCGCGGCGGCCGTGGCGCGGCTCAGAACATCATCCCATCCTCTACCGGTGCTGCTAAAGCTGTAGGTAAAGTACTGCCAGAACTGAATGGCAAACTGACTGGTATGGCGTTCCGCGTTCCAACTCCTAACGTATCCGTTGTTGACCTGACCGTTCGTCTGGAAAAAGCTGCTTCTTATGAAGAAATTAAGAAAGCAATCAAAGCTGCTTCCGAAGGCCCAATGAAAGGCGTTCTGGGTTACACCGAAGACGACGTTGTATCTACCGATTTCAACGGCGAAGTGTGCACTTCCGTGTTCGATGCTAAAGCAGGTATCGCACTGAACGACAACTTCGTGAAACTGGTTTCCTGGTACGACAACGAAACCGGCTACTCTAACAAAGTACTGGACCTGATCGCTCACATCTCCAAATAAGTTGAGATGAGTGATTGATCCAAAAAGGCGACTTCGGTCGCCTTTTTTATTGTTTTTTAGACAGAGGATTGCTTAATGATAAATAAAATTTTTGCACTTCCGGTAGTCGAACAACTTACCCCTGTGCTCTCCCGCCGTCAGATTGACGGTGCCGACGTTATCGTCGTTGACCACCCGCGCGTTAAAGCCTCCGTGGCGCTGAACGGCGCACACCTGCTCTCCTGGAAACCGGAAGGCGAAGCGGAAGCGCTGTGGCTGAGTGACGCCACCTCGTTCAAAAAAGGGGATGCGATTCGCGGCGGCGTACCGATCTGCTGGCCGTGGTTTGGCCCGTCCGCACAGCCGGGTTTGCCTTCTCACGGTTTCGCCCGTAACCAGCAGTGGACGCTGAAAGCGCATAACGAAGATGACAACGGCGCAGTGCTGACCTTTGAGCTGCAGGCTAATGATGAAACCCGCGCCCTGTGGCCGCATGATTTCACTCTGTATGCCCGCTTCAAACTGGGTCAGAGCTGCGAGATTGAACTGGAAGCCCACGGCGAGTTCGAGACCACCTCTGCCCTGCATACCTACTTCAACGTGGGTGACATCAATGCGGTGAAGGTGAGCGGCCTGGGCGATACCTTTATCGACAAAGTTGATAACGCGAAGGAAGGTAAGCTGAGCGACGGCGTTCAGGCGTTCCCTGACCGTACTGACCGCGTCTATCTGCATCCGGAAGCGTGCAGCGTGATCCACGACGGTGCTCTGAACCGCGGCATTGAGGTGGTTCATCACCATCACAGCAACGTGGTGGGCTGGAACCCGGGGCCTGCACTCTCCATCAGCATGGCCGACATCCCTGATGACGGTTACAAAACGTTCGTCTGCGTGGAAACGGCCTGCGTAACCACCCCGCAGAAAGCGAGCGAGGAAAAGCCTTCTCGTTTAGGGCAAACAATTCGCATCGTTAAGCGATAAGGTCGCTGCACCACACCAAAGCAAACGGGGCGCAAGCGCCCCGTTTTGATGCAATGATTGCACCGCGATAATGCACAATCAGAACTTGTAGGTCACACCCACCGAGAAGATGCCAGCCCAGGACTTATCAACCATCGGGCTATCCTTCACTTCGTCGCTCAGACGCTCGTAACGGCCAGTACCGTAGACGTTCCAGTCGCCAAGGAAGTTATAGCTCGCGGTCAGCTCCAGGTAAGGATCCCAGCCATCATCGGCGCTGTAGCTTTTCAGCCCACTGCGGCGGGACTCGTTTTTAGAGACGCCGTAGTAATAGTCGTTGTAGTTTTCACTGTTGTACTGCACGCCGATACCCGGCGTCAGGGTGAGCCCACCGTTGGTATAGCGATACAACCACGCCAGATCCCAGATAAAGCCGTTGCTGTTATCCAGCGTATCACCCGCCAGGGCCGTACGGAGGAAGCCATACTGGGTGTTATGCACGTATGAAAGCCCGGCCATCATGGAGCTTTTGCGCTTGTCGAGCTGGCGAAGCGCGTGGCTGTCGCTGTCGCCTGGCTTGAAGTGCGTTGGATCGTAGTAGGCCATGATAGAGAGCTTATCGGCCGTATCGTTCCACAGATAGTAGCCGCCGCCGAGACCGCGGAACCAGAAGTTATCGCCTTCATAGGTGATAACGGGTACAGGATAAACATCGCGGTCATACTGTTTGTATGGGCTGTTAATGACGCCAACGCCCGCACCCACCGTCCACTGACTTTCCGCCTGAGCGGTGCTAACTGCGGTCGCGGCAAGGATGCCCAATGCCAGAAGTTTGAGTTTGGTCACAATCCATTCTTTCCTGTAGTCAAATAATCAGCGGGTGAAGTGTAACCGCCATTCCCGTACATCCCAAAATTTTTTGCCTGCTAATCAGTCTGATTAACCCATTATTTTTAACTTTTCAGATGACAACCCGCTTTCATTTATATGACCGATGCATGAAAAACGTGCTTAAGCCTTATAACCAGGGTGGAAATTTTTGGATGAGTTATTGATATGTCATTGAAATTAGTTTTTCTCAGCATGCAAGTTTGGCAAATGCCATCTACGCTTAAATTTAAGAAGAGTTTTCCTGAACACCTGCGGTTCTTAGCGTCTGACCTGGCACACAGGTTGCTGCTCTGGCAGTGGGGTGCGAGAGATTCTCTTCCGGGAGCCTCCACTACTCATACGAACGGCTCTTATCCTGTGCTAAAAAACGAAAGGACGGCATGCCATGAATATATTCGATCACTATCGCCAGCGCTACGAAGCTGCCAAGGACGAAGAGTTCACACTGCAGGAGTTTCTTACCATTTGTCGGCAAGATCGCAGTGCCTATGCCAATGCGGCAGAACGGCTATTGATGGCTATCGGTGAGCCAAACATGGTTGATACTGCCCTGGAGCCACGGCTTTCCCGTCTATTTTCGAATCGGGTGGTCGCCCGATATCCGGCGTTCGAAGAGTTCTATGGTATGGAAGATGCCATTGAACAGATTGTCTCCTATCTGAAGCATGCCGCCCAGGGTCTGGAAGAGAAGAAACAGATCCTCTATTTACTCGGCCCCGTCGGCGGCGGTAAATCCTCGCTGGCTGAACGCCTGAAGTCGCTGATGCAGCGCGTACCGATTTACGTGCTAAGCGCCAACGGCGAACGCAGCCCGGTGAACGACCATCCGCTGTGCCTGTTTAACCCGCAGGAAGATGCGCAAATTCTGGATAAAGAGTTTGGCATCCCGCGTCGCTACCTCGGCACCATTATGTCGCCGTGGGCAGCAAAACGCCTGCACGAATTTGGCGGTGATATCACTAAATTCCGCGTCGTGAAAGTGTGGCCATCCATACTGGAGCAGATCGCTATCGCCAAAACCGAACCGGGTGATGAGAACAACCAGGATATCTCGGCGCTGGTGGGTAAAGTCGATATCCGTAAGCTGGAAAACTTCGCACAAAACGACCCGGATGCCTATGGCTATTCCGGTGCGCTGTGCCGCGCCAACCAGGGGATTATGGAATTCGTCGAGATGTTTAAAGCACCGATCAAAGTGCTGCATCCTCTGCTGACGGCGACCCAGGAAGGGAACTACAACGGGACGGAAGGTATCTCCGCCCTGCCGTTTAACGGGATTATTCTCGCCCACTCGAACGAATCGGAATGGGTGACCTTCCGTAATAACAAAAACAATGAGGCCTTCCTTGACCGCGTGTACATCGTCAAGGTGCCTTATTGCCTGCGGATCTCCGAAGAGATCAAAATTTACGAAAAACTGCTTAACCACAGTGAGCTGGTGCATGCGCCATGCGCTCCGGGCACGCTGGAAACGCTCTCGCGCTTCTCCATCCTGTCGCGTCTGAAAGAGCCTGAAAACTCCAGCATCTATTCGAAAATGCGCGTCTACGACGGTGAAAGCCTGAAAGATACCGATCCGAAAGCGAAATCGTACCAGGAATACCGCGATTACGCCGGGGTTGATGAAGGGATGAACGGCCTCTCCACGCGTTTCGCGTTTAAGATCCTCTCCCGGGTCTTTAACTTCGACCACGCGGAAGTGGCGGCCAACCCGGTTCATCTGTTCTACGTCCTGGAGCAGCAAATCGAGCGCGAGCAGTTCCCGCAGGAGCAGGCTGAACGCTACCTTGAGTTCCTGAAAGGCTATCTGATCCCGAAATACGCCGAGTTCATTGGCAAAGAGATCCAGACGGCCTATCTGGAATCCTATTCAGAATACGGGCAGAACATTTTCGACCGCTATGTCACCTATGCTGACTTCTGGATCCAGGATCAGGAGTACCGCGACCCGGATACCGGCCAGCTGTTTGATCGTGAATCCCTGAACGCGGAGCTGGAAAAAATCGAGAAGCCTGCCGGGATCAGCAACCCGAAAGACTTCCGGAATGAGATTGTGAACTTCGTCCTGCGCGCCAGAGCGCATAATAACGGGCGCAATCCGAACTGGACCAGCTACGAGAAGCTGCGCACGGTTATTGAGAAGAAAATGTTCTCCAATACCGAAGAGCTGCTGCCGGTGATCTCGTTTAACACCAAAACCTCAACCGACGAGCAGAAGAAACACGACGATTTTGTCGACCGTATGATGGAAAAAGGCTACACCCGCAAACAGGTTCGCCTGCTCTGCGAATGGTATCTGCGCGTGCGTAAATCGTCCTAAAACAAGTGCCCGGTAGCGCCTGCGCCTGCCGGGCCAACAAAAACGCAAGTTGGCAAATGCAGTACGGGGGGTATATGACCTGGTTTATTGACCGGCGTCTTAACGGCAAAAACAAGAGCACGGTGAACCGCCAGCGCTTCTTGCGCCGTTATAAAGCGCAAATTAAACAGTCGATCTCCGAGGCCATCAACAAACGCTCGGTGACCGACGTCGACAGCGGCGAGTCTGTCTCCATCCCTACCGATGACATCAGCGAACCGATGTTTCATCAGGGGCGCGGCGGCCTGCGCCATCGCGTTCATCCAGGTAACGACCACTTCGTTCAGAACGACAGAATTGAGCGCCCTCAGGGCGGCGGCGGTGGTTCAGGAAGCGGTCAGGGGCAGGCCAGCCAGGACGGTGAAGGCCAGGATGAGTTCGTTTTCCAGATTTCGAAAGATGAATATCTCGACCTGCTGTTTGAGGACCTTGCGCTGCCGAATCTTAAAAAGAATCAGCATCGTCAGCTTAACGAGTATAAAACCCATCGCGCGGGCTATACCGCTAACGGCGTGCCCGCCAATATCAGCGTTGTGCGTTCGTTGCAGAATTCTCTGGCGCGCCGCACGGCCATGACGGCAGGCAAACGTCGCGAACTGCGCGAGCTGGAGAGCAGCCTGAAGGTCGTGGAAAACACGGAGCCGGCGCAGCTGCTGGAAGAGGAGCGCCTGCGTAAAGAGATTGCCGAGCTAAGAGCGAAGATCGACCGCGTACCGTTTATCGATACCTTCGACCTGCGCTACAAGAACTACGAAAAACGTCCTGAACCCTCCAGCCAGGCGGTGATGTTCTGTCTGATGGACGTCTCCGGCTCGATGGACCAGGCCACCAAGGATATGGCGAAGCGTTTCTATATCCTGCTCTACTTGTTCCTGAGCAGAACCTATAAGAACGTGGAAGTGGTCTATATCCGCCATCACACCCAGGCCAAAGAGGTGGATGAACATGAGTTCTTCTACTCCCAGGAGACCGGGGGGACCATCGTATCAAGCGCCCTGAAGCTGATGGATGAAGTAGTGAAAGAGCGTTACGACCCGGCGCAGTGGAACATTTATGCTGCGCAGGCGTCGGATGGCGACAACTGGGCCGACGACTCACCGCTGTGTCACGAGATCCTGGCGAAAAAAATTCTGCCGGTGGTGCGTTACTACAGCTATATCGAAATCACCCGTCGCGCCCACCAGACCCTGTGGCGGGAATATGAACATCTGCAGTCCATGTTCGATAACTTTGCCATGCAGCATATCCGCGATCAGGATGATATTTATCCTGTGTTCAGGGAGCTGTTCCACAAGCAATCTGCTACCAGCAACGCATAACCCAACAGCCAGCGAATCCGCTGGCTGTTTTCTTTCGACCCCGTTTATCCCGTGCTAATGTAGCAAGCTGCATACTGGATTATCACCGGGAAAATGATGATGACTGACGACGTTATGGGGACAAGTACCCACCATCAGCTGATTACCTTACTCACCGAGCAGGGCGCGCGTTTTCGCGTCATGGAGCACGAGGCGGTGGGGAAATGCGAAGCGGTGAGTGAAATTCGCGGGACCGATCTGCGCCAGGGGGCAAAAGCCCTGGTCTGCAAGGTGAAGGGCAACGGCGTTAAAAAACACGTACTGGCGATTCTGGCCGCCGACCTGCAGGCCGATCTGAGCCAGCTTGCCAGCCATTTTGGCGGGCTTAAAGCCTCCCTCGCCAGCCCGGCCGAGGTCGATACCCTTACCGCCTGCGTTTTTGGCGCGATCCCGCCCTTTAGCTTCCATCCTGATTTGGCGCTAGTGGCCGACCCGCTGCTATTCGAGCGTTTCGACGAAATTGCCTTTAACGCCGGTTTACTGGAGAAATCCGTGATCATGGACACCCAGGATTACCTGCGCATCGCCCGTCCTGAGCTTGTAAACTTCCATAAAGCGTCGTCGTGACGGCGCTAGCCTCTTCTTTCCAGAAACAGCACGGAGGCGACGAGAATCACGGCAATAGCGAAAAACGATGAGGAGATAATGAGCGTTTCAACAAACATGTGATCGTTCATGATGGCGATCCCTTTGCGATACCTGCCTTCGTTTTAATCCGCGTAAATGACAAGGTAATGACAGCGATAAAATCTTTTAAACGCTGTCCTCCGCCGCGTTTGCGCGTACAGTAAGCAGGATAATTATTCTGGCAAGGATCCCCCATGTTTGACCCTACTCTGCTCATTCTTCTGGCGCTCGCCGCGCTCGGCTTTATCAGCCATAACACCACCGTCGCCATCTCGATTCTGGTGCTGATTATTGTGCGCGTGACCCCGTTAAATACCTTTTTCCCGTGGATAGAAAAACAAGGCCTCACCATCGGGATCATCATTTTAACCATCGGGGTGATGGCTCCCATCGCCAGCGGCACCCTTCCCGCCTCAACGCTGCTGCACTCGTTTATGAACTGGAAATCTCTGGTGGCGATCGCGGTGGGGATTTTTGTTTCGTGGCTGGGCGGACGCGGCGTGACGCTGATGAGCAGCCAGCCCTCGCTGGTGGCGGGCCTGCTGGTGGGCACGGTACTCGGCGTGGCGCTCTTCCGCGGCGTGCCGGTAGGCCCGCTGATTGCGGCAGGGCTGGTGTCCCTGTTTATCGGGAAGTCATAGTCAGGCTGGCCATGTAACGCGCCGGCGTCTGGCCCAGCCCCTTTTTGAACATGGTGATAAACGCGGTCGTTGAGTCATAGCCCAGAGACTGTGCCACCTGCTGCACCGATTTCCCGCTAATCAAATGCTGTAACGCCACGATCAGCTGAAGCTGGTGACGCCAGCGGCGAAAGCTTAAACCGGTCTCTTTGACCACCAGCCGCGCCAGGTTGCGTTCACTCATCGCGAAATGACTCGCCCACTGTGCCAGCGTCTGCCAGGCGGCGGGCTCTTCCGCCATCTTCTCGCTCATCAGCCGGATTTTAGGATGGGGAGAGACGGGCAGCTGCAGATGCTCCTGACGCTGGAGCGGCAGCTCATCAAACAGGACGTCCACCAGACGCGATGTGGCCGCAAGATGCAGCTGTTCACGTGATTTCTCCGCCAGGGATAAAATCAGCTCCCGCACCAGGGGAGAGATTTTCAGGGTGCAGCAGCGGTCGGGCAGGCTGGCGGCACCAGGCTCAATAAACAAAAAGCAGAGCTGCGCCCCCGGCGTGGCCCTGTTGCTGTGCGGCATTTGGCCTGGGATCCAGACGGCATACTGGGGCGGTACCATCAGCATCGCATTTTCCACTTCGCAGGTGATCGCGCCGCCAAGGGCCAGAATCAGCTGCCCCTTACGGTGTTGATGCTGCGGAATATATTGTTCTTCCGTCACCACGCGGATGCGAAACGCGACGGCCGCATCGTGCTGGCTATCAGGATCGTAGCCGTCCAGTCCCAGACCAATCATCAGGTTGTCCGATATTAGCGATAAACTGTCATTTTAGCCTGATTTCAACCGCTGAGAAAATCGGTATTGTGTGCGCTCGCTTGAACGTATGAGAACACAATGACTACTGCTCTTCGCACCTCAGGAAAACAGGGCGCGCTGTTGATTGCAGGCATCCTGATGATTGCCACCACGCTTCGCGTCACCTTTACCGGCGCAGCGCCGCTGCTCGATACCATTCGCCTTGATTATGGCTTAAGCACGGCGCAAACCGGTCTGCTGACCACCCTGCCCCTGCTGGCCTTTGCTCTTGTCTCCCCGCTCGCGGCGGGCGTTGCCCGGCGTATCGGCATGGAGCGCAGCCTGTTTATCGCCCTGATGCTGATTTGCATCGGGATTGCGGTTCGCTCCCTGCCTTCCGCTACCCTGCTTTTCATCGGAACGGCGGTGATTGGTTGCGGGATCGCGCTGGGGAATGTGCTGTTGCCCGGCTTAATTAAGCGTGATTTCCCGGGCCAGGTTGCCCGACTCACCGGCGCCTATTCCCTGACGATGGGTGTCTCTGCCGCGTTAGGCTCGGCGCTGATCGTACCTTTGGCGCAGGGTAATGCGGGCTGGCACGGCGCGCTGCTGACGCTGATGGCGTTTCCTCTGATCGCGCTGTTACTCTGGCTGCCGCAGTGGCGTCAAAAACACGTCGCAACGGTAACGGGCGCAGGCGCGCTGCATAACCGCGCGATCTGGCGCTCGGCACTCGCCTGGCAGGTGACGCTCTTTCTGGGGATAAATTCGCTGATTTATTACGTCATCATCGGCTGGCTGCCGGCCATACTGCTCAGCCATGGCTTTAGCGAAGCGCAGGCCGGCTCGGTGCACGGTCTTTTACAGCTTGCCACGGCCGTGCCGGGGCTTGCCGTTCCGCTCGTCCTGCAGCGTATGAAGGATCAGCGAACCATTGCCGGAGCGGTTGGGCTGATGTGCGCGGTTAGCGCGGCGGGTTTGTGGTTTATGCCTGAGATGGCGGTGATGTGGACGCTGGTGTTTGGCTTTGGTACCGGGGCAACGATGATCCTCGGCCTGACGTTCATCGGCCTGCGCGCCAGCTCCGCACACCAGGCGGCAGCGTTGTCCGGTATGGCACAGTCTATTGGTTATCTGCTCGCCGCCTGCGGTCCGCCGCTGATGGGTAAAATTCACGATTCGGCTGGAGACTGGCGGATCCCGCTTCTCGCCTGCGCGCTGGCCGCTGTCGTCATGGCCATCTGCGGCCTACTTGCCGGGCGCGACCGGGAAATCGCGCCCCGATAAACACGGTGGCAGACCATCGGGTCTGCCTTTTTTACCCGCGCGCCGCGCGCAGCATTGCCTGCACCAGCACCACCGGACGCCCTTCCAGCGCAGCACGCTCGTGCTGGAATAAGGTGATCACAAAGAACGGATGGGTCACCAGCTCCGCAGCGCGGATTTCCCCCTGCTCGTCCCAGCCCGTCACGCGCATATCACCGCTCTCCAGTTCCTGAGCAAACGCCGCCGATACGCCATAGTTACAGTGATAACCCTCTACGATTTCCGGCTTTCCGTAGGCCTTCGCGATCAGCGTATTATTGCGCAGCTCAATGGCATCGGTTTTTTCCACCAGCGAGCAGGTCAGCGGCGCAATCACCATCGTGCCTTCGGTATCCGTCTCAGCATGTGCCGCGTCGCTCCAGCCCAGCACGTTACGGGCATACTCAATTAACGCATGCTGGAACCCACCGCAGGTGCCCAGGAACGGAATGCTGTTTTCACGCGCGTAGCGTGCGGCAATAAAGGCCGCCTCGGTATTTTTATAGGGGCTTGCGGGAACCAGCCAGATGGCATCGTAGCCCACCAGATCCTCAGAACTGGTTAATTCCGTGGTGGCAAGCCAGTCGTAATCGGCGGTGAGGTCAAGGACCGCGGCGGCGTCGTCAATGGCCAGCGGGATCGCCTTGTGTGCAATAACATCAGGATTGTAATCGCCAACCAGCGCAATGCGCAGCGTCGTTTTAACCGGGAGGTGTTCCATGAAAGGTTCCTTATGCCAGAGTATTATCAGATAACATAAGGAACCTCAGACTACCGATCTTCTGCAATTATCACAATACCTTAAATTGGGAGGGTGGAATTATGATTCAGTGCAAACGCGTCTATGAACAGGCGAGCCCGGGCGATGGCTATCGGGTTCTGGTGGACAGGCTCTGGCCCCGCGGGGTGAAAAAAACGGACCTCGCGTATGACGAATGGTGTAAAACGCTCACACCGTCCAGCGCGTTACGCAAGGACTTTCATAGCGAAGCGATTGATTTCGCGGCCTTCACTAAAGCCTACAAGGAAGAGCTGGCGCAGCATAAGGACGAAGGAGAGCGTCTGGCGGCGCTGGCGAAAAAGCAGACCGTAACCCTGCTCTACGGCGCGAAGGACACGAAGCAGAATCACGCTCTGGTCTTAGCCGACTGGCTGCGCCATCTGTGATCAGCTGACCGTTAGCTCATCCTGAATTTGCGGGGCTTCGTCCGGGGTGAGCGGCATCAGGTGTTCGGCGCGAACAAACGCAAAGCCGTGCTGATTGTCAAAGGCGTAGACGTCTCCCGTCACCAGCCAGAGCGCGCGGTCCGCGCTTGCGGGTAACTGCGTCATCACGCCGTTGACCGGGTTAACGAAACGCTGGCCGGGCTGGCAGAGACCAAATAGCTCCACAGATTTACCAATATTGCGACGGCCTGACGCCGTGCGGGCACCGACGATCATCGCCACGCTGCCCGGTTTAAGCTGAAACATACTTCTCTCGCGGTAACGGTAGCCAGAAACTGGCTAAGAATAATCCTAAAGAGAAGTGTATCGCAGCTACTGTCCCTCTGTCACCTGGCAGGTTGCGGATGATCGCGACGATAGAGCGTCCATTCGTCGATCACTTCGCCACCGGGCAGCTTGCACTCGGTGCGGACCCCCTGCGGGCTTTGAATCGGGACCTGTTCCCCGCCCTTTTCCAGGCAGTAAACGGAAGCCGGGTTCGCCATGCCCACGGCGTGCGGCGGTTTCGGGGCGTCGGGCGGGGTTGTTTTTGCGGTGCAGGCAAACAGGGGAAGCGCCAGCGCCAGTAGCAGAAATCTCATCTTGTTGATCCTTTTGACATCATCATTGGCTAAGGGTAACGGCTTGTCGCCGCTTTCTCCATGATTTCTCCATTCTAACTGCACTTTTCAACGCTACAGTCTGGCATGTTCTCACTTTGACCAGAGAACATCATTCCGTAATCAAGATGTCTTTGCCCCGTTCTCAACAACGGGGCTTTTTTTCCCGCCTGCTGCCTACCTCTGCATATATTAAATTTTCTATATTCATGTTTTACTATGCCGGAAGCCTAAAAAATCAGCATAACATGCAGATGCAGACGTCTTCTGCCTGGGAGTCATTCTACGTCATGTCGGATCTTATCCTCGCTCGCGTTTCAGAAACCCTTGCCACCGAGCAATCCCTTGAAAGCCTCGTTCGTCAGCTGCTGGAGATGCTGGAAATCGTCACCGACATGGAGTCGACGTATCTGACGAAGGTGGATATAACAGCCCGGCTGCAGCATATCCTCTATGCCCGAAACAGCAAGCAGATGACTATCCCGGAAGGGTTAAGCGTGCCGTGGGATGAAACGCTGTGTAAGCGCGCGCTCGATAGCGACACGCTATTCAGTAACGATGTTCCCGAGCGCTGGCCGGAGTGTGAAGCGGCGAAAGCACTCGGCATTACCACTTACATGAGCATCCCCGTTCATCTTGCCGATGGCTCGCTTTACGGTACGCTCTGCGCCACCAGCACGGCAAAAAAACCGCTCAGCGCGCGCGGCGAGCAGATGCTAAAACTCTTCGCCGGGTTGATTAGTCAGTACATTCAGAAAGAGTCTCTGGTGACCCAGCTCCGTGAAGCCAACGCGGCGCTTATCGCCCACTCCTACACAGATGCTCTTACAGGGTTACCCAACCGTCGCGCCATTTTTGAGGATCTGACCACCCTGTTTTCGCTGGCGCGGCATCTGAAACGTAACGCCATCATTGCCTTTATCGATCTGGATGATTTTAAACTGATTAACGATCGATACGGGCATGAAGCAGGCGACCAGTTCCTGATTGAAGTGGGCAAGCGTTTGACTGCAGTAAAACAGCAGGACGATATCATCGGCCGGCTGGGCGGCGATGAGTTTCTGGTGGCCACTCTGTGCAACGTCGAGAATGAGGAGCAAATCCACCTTCTCAGAACGCGCCTCAGCGCCCGAATTGCGGGGGAATACTGGCTGGGTAGCATCAGCATCATTTATCCTGGCGCCAGCCTCGGCGTTATCGAAGTGGATCCCGGCGTAACCGATCCGGACAGTGCGTTACGTGCCGCGGATATCGCGATGTATCAGGATAAAAAAGGAAAAAGCAAAACAGGCTTTCTCGCGATGGATTAACCCCGTACACTCTACGGCGTTATAAAAACCGAAACAGGTGATGATATGAGAATAGGGATCCTCTTCCCGGTCGTTATTTTTATAACGGCGGTGGTATTTCTGGCGTGGTTTTTTGTCGGTGGTTACGCTGCTCCGGGGGCATAAATGAGAAAAACCACCCTTATAATGTTGATCGTTGCCGTCGTGGCGTTTGCCGGCACGCAATTTGGCTGGTGGTAAACCCGTTACGTAAAAAGGCCGCCATATGGCAGCCTTTTTAACGCTTCAGTATTAGCTTTTGATCTTTCTGTAGATAAACAGCACAACCAGCGCGCCGATCACCGCGACCGCGAAACTGCCGAAGTTAAAGCCATCGACTTTACCAAAACCGAACAGCGTACTGATCCAACCGCCGACTACCGCGCCGACAATACCCAGTATTATGGTGACGATAAACCCACCGCCATCTTTGCCCGGCATGATCCACTTCGCCAGAATACCCGCAATAAGCCCAAAGATAATCCAGGATAAAATTCCCATAACTTTCCTCTCTGTATGGTTTTTGTCATTAAATCAACGACACAAAAAGGATAGCACAGGATCTGAGAAAGGAAATTTGTGATAAGCCTCACAGAGAGAGTCTGCGCATTTCTTCATCAACATGCCCTTCCACAAGAACTGTGGGGTTGCATCTTTTATTGAGAAAGATTATCTTTCTCAACACTGAATAGTTGAGAAAAACACTCAGGTATTCAGTACGACATTGCTCACATTGCTTCCAGTATTTCTTGCCCACTCATGAGTGGGCTTTTTTTTGATCAAGCCCCAACGAAAGCGTGCCGGTTGCGCCCGCCGCGTTTTGCCTGATAGAGCGCCTGGTCGGCAGCATTAATAATATTCTGCTGGCTACCCGCGATGTTGACAGCACGCGCACTGGAGACCCCTACGCTTACCGTGACCCGCCCGAAGGGGCTAAACGCGTGTTCAATTTGCTGAGAGAAAACATAGCGAATAATCGTCTGCGCAAGGCGGAGCGCCTCCTGGATATCCGCTTCAGGCAAAATCAGCGCAAACTCCTCCCCGCCATAGCGCGCCACAATCTGGTTGTCGCGGGTGAGACTTTCCCTGAGGCAGTTTCCCAGCAACGCCAGGCATCTGTCCCCTTCCGGATGACCGTAGTTATCGTTGTACTTTTTGAAGTAGTCCACATCCACAAGGAGCAGCGAAACCGGCGCGTCCTTTGCCGCACACGCCGCAATTTCCGAGAGGATTTTTTCATCAAAGATGCGCCTGTTATAAAGCCCTGTCAGCGCATCCTCCGAGGCAATAATCTTTAGCGCTTTGTTATCCCGTGCTTTTCTGGATAAGTCGGAATAGAGGAAACAGGACGCCACGATGAGCGTCGCGGTAAACACCAAAATAAGTGCGGCAAGCTGAATCGCCTGCTTGCGCCACGGTGAAAGGGCTTCATCAATGCTTACCGCTACCGTCGTAACCAGTCCGTAGCGCCTGTTTTTCTCATAGGCATAAATGCGTTCAATTTTATCAAACCTGGAGACAGAGCTGGCTATCCCTGTATTTTGTACCTTGAGGTATTTTCTGAAGAGAGGTGAGTCAGAAAAAATCGTACCGATATAGTTATTTTTAAAGGGATAACGAATCAGTAAAACACCTGCTTGCGTCGTTAAACCAATAACGCCCGCGTGACCAATATTAATCTGTCCATAAAGCGCCAGAAAATTTTCGATACCCAGCGTCACCACCACAACACCGTTAAATGCACCGGTGTGGGTTTCAAGACGTCGGCTAAGAGTAATAACCCATTTACCATTGGTTCTGCTTATCACCGGCTCACCAATATAAATCTGCTGACTTTTATTTTCCTTGTGATAGACAAAAAATGCCCTGTCCGCGCCATTATGGGGGCCCGCAAAATTTTTGTGCAATGCAGTGAAGATATCCCCATGCGCATCGTAGACAACCACATTATTAATCTGAGTAAGAAGATTATCCTGATTGCTTATCATTCGCTGAATATTGATCGCCTGTTGCGGGGTCATACCATAAATTTCAATTGTGTCGGAAACGGTGGTAATCAACATTTCACTTTGGCGAATGATCCCTTCCGTGTAGACGTTAAGGGTATGGCTCAGGTTGGCAACGCTGGTATTGATTTGCTGGATTGACTGCTGTCGGGACGTGGCAATCTGGACGGCAAGCGACAATGAAACAATCAATGAGACAATGATGACGGTAATGGTTGTTGTGTAAAAAGTATTTTTCACGTGCACGAGCTTTTCCACCTTATCACGCCTGGCATCCCTGGCTGACAACTCTTGTCACTGTAACAAAGCTCAGGTTAAGAGGAAAACAAATTGCACTTAAGCATAACGGCTGCCGTTATTATCAGGCTTGTAGCTTGCACTGCCTGTGATAAGATTTGAGAGATGAGGGAGCGGACAGGGTATCTGGAAAATGAAAAAGATCATTGCCGTTACTATCGTTTCAGCGTTTCTGGTCTTCCTGTCTCTTTTTGCGGTTAATGCAGTTATCGGGAGCCAGCAGAAAAGCAAACAGCTTGAGATTTCCCGAACCCTTTTACAGCATTCAGAAAGTCTGACCCAGAGCGTGGCGCAGACGCTCAAAAACCTGACCACACAGGGATGCGACAGAGACAGCCTCGATCGCTACCGACAGGTCAAGCTCGAAAGCCGCTATGTCGCTGACGTCGGTTTTATTGAAAAGGGAAAAATAGTCTGTACCGCTTTTTGGGGTAAACTCGTTAATCCTGTCCCGCTTCCTGAAGAGCTCCATGAAACGCCCAGAGGATTTCTCCTCGCGCAATTTTCGCGAAAAGATTTTTTTATCGGCAATGCGGCCATCTATAATAATCACACTATCTTCACCTCCCGCTATGCTTACGATAAATTCACCCCGGTTACGGAGAGCTATTCTCTGAGCACCACCACCAGGGACTTAAGCAGAACGTTTTTTTCGGCTACGCCTGAATTAAACCAACAGAGCGAACTGAATTCCTCCTTGTTTACCCTGACCCTCACCCGGTGCAGCAACACGTGGGATTTGTGCGTCATTGTGAAGCATCACAACGCGGGACTGGCCTCGTTATCTCCCGTTGTATTTATCGTTCTCGCGGTCATTTTATGTTTTATCTGGATTGCGATAACGCTCTTTTTCTTTCGACTCAACGAGGACCGGTTTTCCCTGGAGCGGACGCTGGTCAAAGCAGTTATCACTAATACCATCGGCGTTCATTACCAGCCCATTGTTCGGATTGAGGATAAAAAAATTGTAGGCGTGGAGGTCTTGTCGAGGTGGCGTGACGCAAGTTACGGAGACGTCTCCCCGGAACTGTTTATTCCATTAATCAAAAAAATTGGCCTGTATAAAAATTACTATATTAATATTCTCCAAAAATCCCTTTCGGATATCGCGCCACTTATTATTAAATATCATCTGGTTGTTTCGCTCAATGTTGACCGAACGGAAATTGAAGACGGACAGTTTATCAGCATTTTGCGCCGTAGCTGTTTAGCTAATAACATTCCGCTCTCTCTGATCAAAATCGAGCTTTCTGAAAAAGCCATTTCAACGGGGAATATTCTGGAAGATTTCTGCAAGGATTTAAAAAACCTTGGCGTGAGAATATCCATTGATGACTTCGGGGTGCAAAACTCAAACCTGGCAAGGCTTTCGCTGCTTGAATATGATGAGATCAAAATCGACAAGTCGCTGGTCGATGGCATCAGTGAACATTACAAGCAGAACATTTTTGTCATCTTTAGCGACGCCCTCGCAAAACTGAATAAAACGCTTGTTTTCGAAGGCGTAGAGAGCGAAATACAGTATCGCTTTATTGCTGAAAGATACCCCGAGGCGCTGATTCAGGGATGGTATTTCTCAAAATCCGTCACCCGAAGCGAGCTTGCGAAGCGACTCGCAGGGATCGCCCGGTAGGTTACTCGTTTCCCCACTGATTGAGGAAGTTTGCAATATCATCAATACGTTCGGCACGAACCCCGGCTTCACGCGCCATCTCCTGCTGAGCTTCCTCATCGATCTCCTCATTATTCGACAAACGCGTGAGAAGCAGCTGGAAATAATGCGCCAGCGAGTCCTGCTCTGACTCACTCACGGGCTTTGTGGCTTCCGTCGCGTATTCTTCGACGATGTCATAATACTTCAGTGGGATTTCGTTATTCATAACAGCGTTAACCTCTGAGGGTGAAGCCACAAGTATATCCGACGACGTACGGTTAACCAACGCGTTGAGTCAGATAAGCAGGGCAAGCAGGGCTGCAAGAGCAGGTATGGCCTGAACGTACAGTATCTTTCGGCTGGCGGTCGCTGCACCAAAGAGTCCGGCAATCAACACGCAGGTCAGGAAGAAGATGGCCACAGATATACCCTTTTCACCAAGCCAGAGGCTCCAGAGCAGACCCGCAGCCAGAAAACCATTATACAGCCCCTGATTCGCGGCCAGCACGCGGGTGTCGCGCGCAAAATCGGGACGCAGATTAAAGGCCTTGTGCCCCGTTCTGGTGTTCCACAGGAACATTTCCAGCACAAGAATGTAGATATGGATGAATGCAACGACAGCGATAAGAACAGTAGCGAGCATCGTGTTATTTCCCGTAGGCAGAGGCAAAAAAAACGGGAACCCTCAGGCCCCCGCTCTTGTTTAACCCAGAATCTGGATTACATGTTCGCGATAATCGCGTCGCCAAACTCTGAGCATTTCAGCAGCTTAGCACCTTCCATCAGACGTTCGAAGTCATAGGTGACGGTTTTCGCGTTAATCGCGCCTTCCATACCTTTGACAATCAGGTCTGCGGCTTCGAACCATTCCATATGACGCAGCATCATCTCTGCGGAGAGGATGATAGAGCCTGGGTTCACTTTGTCCTGGCCTGCGTATTTTGGTGCAGTACCGTGGGTTGCTTCGAACAGGGCGCACTCGTCGCCTATGTTCGCGCCAGGGGCGATACCGATACCGCCAACCTGTGCCGCCAGGGCGTCAGAAATGTAGTCACCGTTCAGGTTCATACAGGCGATCACGTCGTATTCAGCAGGACGCAGCAGGATCTGCTGCAGGAACGCATCGGCGATGACATCTTTAATGATGATCTCTTTGCCGGTGTTCGGGTTCTTGATCTTCTGCCACGGGCCGCCGTCGATCAGCTCACCGCCGAACTCTTCGGTCGCCAGCTGGTAGCCCCAGTCTTTGAACGCGCCTTCGGTGAACTTCATGATGTTGCCCTTGTGAACCAGGGTCACAGAATCACGGTCGTTGGTGATCGCGTATTCGATGGCCGCACGCACCAGGCGCTTGGTCCCTTCTTCAGAGCACGGCTTAATGCCGATACCGCAGTGCTCAGGGAAGCGAATTTTCTTCACGCCCATCTCTTCGCGCAGGAATTTAATCACTTTTTCTGCATCAGCAGAGTCCGCTTTCCACTCGATACCCGCGTAGATGTCTTCTGAGTTTTCGCGGAAGATAACCATGTCGGTCAGTTCAGGGTGCTTAACCGGGCTTGGGGTGCCCTGATAGTAACGAACCGGACGCAGACACACGTACAGGTCCAGCTCCTGACGCAGCGCCACGTTCAGGGAACGGATGCCGCCGCCGACCGGAGTGGTCAGTGGGCCTTTAATAGCAACGCGGTAGTCGCGGATCAGGTCCAGCGTTTCTGCTGGCAGCCATACGTCCTGGCCATAAACTTGCGTTGATTTCTCACCGGTGTAAATTTCCATCCAGGAAATTTTACGCTCGCCTTTGTAGGCTTTCTCAACAGCGGCATCAACCACTTTCAGCATTGCCGGGGTAACGTCTACACCGATACCGTCGCCTTCGATGAACGGAATAATCGGATTGTGAGGAACGTTAATCTTGCCGTTTTGCAGGGTGATCTTTTTACCTTCCGCCGGAACAACTACTTTGCTTTCCATTAACCTCTCCTTCGAGCGCTTCTGGTTGTTACTGATCTTATGTTAATAAATTGTAATGAGCCCTTCGATAGTACCTGATTGTCCTGCGCCATGAAAGGTCTTCGTTATTAGGCTATAATGCGGCAATTGATAACACCTGAAAATACCATGAAGAAAACTTCTTTTACAAAACACCGGGTTGAGCGATTCAGCTCACGACAAGCCGCCAGACGACCACAAGAAACCCAGCCAAAGCGGGTTATTCTGTTCAATAAACCCTACGATGTTTTGCCGCAGTTTACCGATGAGGCCGGACGCAGCACGCTAAAGGATTACATCCCCGTTCAGGGCGTCTACGCCGCCGGTCGCCTGGACCGGGACAGCGAAGGACTTTTGGTCCTGACCAACGACGGCGCCCTACAGGCGAAGCTTACACAACCGGGCAAACGCACCGGCAAAATTTACTTCGTGCAGGTCGAAGGCGAGCCGGACGAAGAGACGCTGGCGAAACTGCGCAGCGGGGTGACGCTGAACGACGGTCCCACCCTGCCCGCCGGTATTGAACGCGTGAATGAGCCGGAGTGGCTGTGGCCGCGTAACCCGCCCATTCGCGAGCGTAAATCCATCCCGACAAGCTGGCTCAAAATCACCCTGTATGAAGGCCGCAACCGCCAGGTGAGGCGAATGACCGCGCACGTCGGCTTCCCTACCCTACGTCTGATTCGCTACGCCATGGGCAGCTACACGCTGGATACGCTGGCAAACGGCGAATGGCGCGACGCTGCCCCTTAAGGAGAAACGATGTTTAAACCTCATGTTACGGTCGCCTGCGTGGTGCACGCGCAGGGAAAATTCCTCGTTGTGGAAGAGAGCATCAACGGCAGGGCGCTGTGGAATCAGCCTGCCGGACATCTTGAAGCCAATGAAACGTTGCTGCAGGCCGCGAAGCGCGAGCTTTGGGAAGAGACCGGCATTCGCGCTGAGCCTCAGCACTTCATTCGCATGCACCAGTGGATTGCGCCCGACAGCACCCCATTCCTGCGCTTTTTATTCGCCGTTGAGCTTAGCGAAACGTGCGCCACAGAACCGCATGATGACGATATCGATCGCTGCCTGTGGGTCACCGCCGAGGAGATCCTGAACGCGCCAAACCTGCGCTCGCCGCTGGTTGCGGAAAGCATCCGCTGCTGGCAGTCAGGCGCACGCCTGCCGCTGGGTGTCATCGGAGAATTTAACTGGCCGTTTACAGAGGGTGTCAACGGTGGGGGGGCGTGATAGAATACGCCGCCTTGAAGTTCAATGTCGTGAGTATTCCATGTCAGATAACAGCCAGAAAAAAGTGATCGTCGGCATGTCCGGCGGTGTCGATTCCTCCGTTTCCGCCTACCTGTTGCAGCAACAGGGCTATAAGGTGGAGGGCCTGTTCATGAAGAACTGGGAGGAAGACGATGGCGAGGAATACTGCACTGCCGCAGCGGATCTCGCCGACGCGCAGGCCGTATGCGACAAGCTCGGCATTGAACTGCACACCGTTAACTTTGCCGCAGAATACTGGGACAACGTCTTTGAACTGTTCCTGGAAGAGTACAAAGCGGGCCGTACCCCGAACCCGGATATTCTGTGCAACAAAGAGATCAAATTTAAAGCCTTCCTGGAATTCGCCGCGGAAGATCTGGGCGCTGACTACATTGCGACCGGTCACTACGTGCGTCGTGCGGACGTGAATGGCAAAAGCCAGCTGCTGCGCGGCCTCGACGGCAATAAAGACCAGAGCTACTTCCTTTATACGCTGAGCCACGAACAGATTGCGCAAAGTCTGTTCCCGGTCGGCGAACTGGAAAAGCCGGAAGTGCGTAAAATTGCCGAAGAGCTGGACCTGATCACCGCGAAGAAAAAAGACTCCACCGGTATCTGCTTTATCGGTGAGCGCAAATTCCGTGATTTCCTGGGCCGCTACCTGCCTGCACAGCCAGGTAAAATTGTCACCGTTGATGGCGACGAGATTGGTCAGCATCAGGGGCTGATGTACCACACCTTAGGCCAGCGTAAAGGCCTGGGTATTGGTGGGACGAAAGAAGGCAGCGAAGATCCGTGGTACGTGGTCGACAAAGACGTCGAAAACAATATTCTGGTGGTGGCTCAGGGTCACGACCACCCGCGTCTGATGTCCGTTGGCCTTATCGCACAGCAGTTGCACTGGGTCGATCGCGAGCCCCTGAAAGGCACGCTGCGCTGCACGGTGAAAACGCGCTACCGCCAGACCGATATTCCTTGCACCATCACCGCGCTTGATGACGACCGTATTGACGTCCGTTTCGACGAGCCGGTCGCCGCCGTTACCCCGGGCCAGTCTGCTGTCTTCTACAGCGGCGAAATCTGCCTGGGCGGCGGGATCATTGAACAGCGCCTGCCGCTGCCCGCTGTTTAACCGATTGCACACATAAAGGAGACCGTGTGGCGAAGAATTATTATGACATCACCCTTGCGCTGGCAGGAATTTGCCAGTCTGCTCGTCTGGTGCAACAGCTGGCGCATCAGGGTCACTGTGACGCTGATGCCCTGCACGTTTCGCTCAACAGCGTTATCGACCTCAACCCCGGTTCAACCCTGGGCGTGTTCGGCGGCAGCGAAACCAATCTTCGTCTCGGTCTTGAAACCCTGCTTGGCGTGCTTAACGCCAGTAGCCGTCAGGGGTTAAACGCGGAACTGACCCGCTACACCTTAAGCCTGATGGTGCTTGAGCGTAAGCTGAGCGCGGCGAAAGGCGCGCTCAATACCCTGGGCGATCGCATCGCCGGGCTACAGCGTCAGCTCGACCATTTTGACCTGCAATCTGAAACGCTGCTGAGCGCCATGGCGGGCATTTACGTTGACGTCATCAGCCCGCTGGGCCCGCGCATTCAGGTCACCGGCTCCCCTGCCGTACTGCAAAGCCCGCAGGTGCAGGCGAAGGTCCGCGCTTCCCTGCTGGCTGGGATCCGCGCCGCCGTGCTGTGGCATCAGGTTGGCGGTGGCCGCCTGCAGTTAATGTTTTCTCGTAATCGCCTGACTACTCAGGCAAAACAAATTCTTGCTCATTGTTAACCTCCCGGAGTTGCGAATTATGGAATTATCCTCACTGACCGCCGTATCCCCTGTCGATGGACGCTACGGCGATAAAGTCAGCGCGCTGCGCGGGATCTTCAGCGAATATGGTTTGCTGAAGTTCCGTGTTCAGGTTGAAGTACGCTGGCTGCAGAAGCTGGCCGCCCAGGCAGCAATCAAGGAAGTTCCTGCTTTTGACGAAAAGGCAAACGATTACCTTGATAAAATCGTTGCTGAGTTTAGCGAAGAAGATGCCGCGCGCATTAAGACCATTGAACGCACCACCAACCACGACGTGAAAGCGGTTGAGTATTTCCTGAAAGAGAAAGTGGAAAGCGTCCCGGCTCTGCATGCGGTATCCGAGTTCATTCACTTCGCCTGTACGTCCGAAGATATCAACAACCTGTCTCACGCGCTGATGCTCTCCACCGCGCGTAAAGAAGTGGTGCTGCCTTACTGGCGTAAAATCATCGACGCGGTGAAAGCGCTGTCCGTGGAATACCGCGACATTCCGCTGCTTTCCCGTACCCACGGCCAGCCAGCCACCCCATCCACGATGGGTAAAGAGATGGCGAACGTGGCGTACCGTATGGAGCGCCAATACCGTCAGCTGGAGCAGGTTGAAATTCTGGGTAAAATCAACGGCGCGGTCGGTAACTACAATGCCCACATTGCCGCGTACCCGGAAGTGGACTGGCATCAGTTCAGCGAAGAGTTCGTGACCTCTCTGGGGATCCAGTGGAACCCGTACACCACCCAGATTGAGCCGCACGACTACATTGCAGAGCTGTTTGACTGCATCGCGCGCTTCAACACCATCCTGATCGACTTCGATCGCGACGTGTGGGGCTACATCGCGCTGAACCACTTCAAGCAGAAGACCATCGCCGGGGAAATTGGCTCCTCCACCATGCCGCACAAAGTGAACCCAATCGACTTCGAAAACTCCGAAGGCAACCTGGGCCTGGCGAATGCCGTGCTGCAGCATATGGCGAGCAAGCTGCCGGTTTCCCGCTGGCAGCGCGACCTGACCGACTCCACCGTGCTGCGTAACCTGGGCGTGGGCATTGGCTACGCGCTGATCGCGTATCAGTCCACCCTGAAGGGCGTGAGCAAGCTCGAAGTGAACCGTGACCGTCTTCTGGACGAGCTGGATCACAACTGGGAAGTATTGGCAGAGCCGATTCAGACCGTGATGCGCCGCTACGGTATCGAAAAACCGTACGAGAAGCTGAAAGAGCTGACACGCGGTAAACGCGTCGATGCCGAAGGCATGAAACAGTTTATCGACGGTCTGGCACTGCCGGAAGAAGAGAAAACCCGCCTGAAGGCCATGACTCCGGCGAATTACATTGGCCGCGCCATCACCATGGTTGATGAGCTGAAGTAACGTTCCTTCCCCCCCTTTCCGCCCGGAAAGGGGGTTGCTTTTCCCCGGTTTACTGAATGTTTATCCCCACAGCAACATAATCAGCGTTAAACTATTCATACTATTTATTCTGGGAGAAAAGATGATGCGCGTACTGGTTGTTGAGGATAACGCATTGCTACGCCACCACCTGAAGGTTCAGCTTCAGGAGATGGGACATCAGGTGGATGATGCTGAAGATGCAAAAGAAGCCGATTATTATCTCAATGAACACCTGCCGGACATCGCCATTGTCGATTTAGGCCTGCCTGATGAAGACGGCCTGTCGTTAATTCGTCGCTGGCGCAGCCATGACGTTTCCCTGCCGGTTCTGGTTCTCACCGCCCGCGAAGGCTGGCAGGACAAAGTTGAAGTGCTCAGCGCCGGTGCGGATGATTACGTCACCAAACCGTTTCACATTGAAGAAGTGGCGGCGCGCATGCAGGCGCTGTTACGCCGCAACAGCGGGCTGGCTTCACAGGTTATCTCCATTCCGCCTTTCCAGGTGGATCTCTCCCGTCGCGAGCTGTCGATTAACGATGAAGTGATCAAGCTCACCGCGTTCGAATACACCATTATGGAAACGCTGATCCGTAACAGCGGAAAAGTAGTGAGCAAAGACTCCTTAATGCTCCAGCTCTACCCTGACGCTGAGCTGCGCGAGAGTCACACCATAGACGTGCTGATGGGCCGTTTGCGTAAGAAAATTCAGGCGCAGTATCCGCAGGACGTGATTACGACCGTCCGCGGCCAGGGCTACCTGTTCGAATTACGCTAAATGAGACGGATTTTGCGCCACATTCTGCCCCTCTCGCTGCGGGTTCGTTTTTTACTGGCAACGGCCGCGGTGGTGCTGGTGCTGTCGCTCTCCTACGGTCTGGTCGCCCTGGTGGGCTACAGCGTCAGCTTCGATAAAACGACCTTTCGACTGTTACGCGGCGAAAGTAATCTTTTTTATACCCTGGCCAAATGGGAAGACAACCACATCACCGTTGAAATGCCAGAGAACCTGGATCAACAGAGTCCAACTTTAGCCCTGATTTACAATGAAAAGGGAAAGTTGCTTTGGGCGCAACGCGATATTCCGTGGCTGGCGAAAAGCATTCGTCCGGAGTGGCTCAAAACCAACGGGTTTCATGAGATAGAAGCCGATCTCAATACCACCAGCACGCTGATTCGCGAAGATCGCTCGATGCAGCAAAAGCTCAATGAAATCCGGGCTGACGATGCCGAGACGGAAATGACGCACTCGGTGGCGATCAATATCTACCCGGCGACCATGAACATGCCGCAGTTAACCATTGTGGTGATCGACACCATTCCGGTTGAGCTAAAACGTTCCTATAAGGTCTGGGGCTGGTTCGTTTATGTTCTGGCCGCAAACCTGCTGCTGGTGATCCCGCTGCTTTGGGTGGCGGCGTGGTGGAGCTTGCGCCCTATTGAGTCCCTGGCGCGAGAGGTGCGCGAGCTTGAGGAACATCATCGTGAAAAGCTCAATCCGGAAACCACCCGTGAGCTTACCAGTCTGGTGCGTAACCTCAATCGCCTGCTGAAAAGCGAGCGTGAACGCTATGATAAGTACCGTACGACCCTGACCGACCTCACCCACAGCCTGAAAACGCCGCTGGCCGTAATGCAAAGCACCCTGCGTTCCATGCGCAGCTCAAGGCTGAGCGTCGACGATGCCGAGCCGGTGATGCTGGAACAAATCAGCCGAATCTCGCAGCAAATTGGCTACTATCTGCACCGCGCCAGCATGCGTTCCGGCAGCGCGCTCCTGAGCCGCGAGCTGCACCCGGTGGCCCCGCTGCTGGATAATCTCACGTCCGCCCTTAACAAGGTGTATCAGCGTAAAGGGGTCAACATCAGTCTCGACATTTCGCCTGAGATTAGCTTTGTAGGCGAAAAAAATGACTTTATGGAAGTGATGGGGAACCTGCTGGATAACGCCTGTAAATACTGCCTGGAGTTTGTTGAAGTATCGGCGCGCCAGACGGATAACGAGTTACACATTATCGTTGAGGATGATGGCCCCGGGATCCCGCTTAATAAACGTGATGTGGTGTTCGATCGCGGTCAGCGAGCGGATACGCTGCGCCCCGGTCAGGGCGTGGGTTTAGCCGTCGCCCGCGAGATTGTCGACCAGTATGACGGAAAAATCGAAACCAGCGAAAGCTTGCTCGGCGGGGCCAGAATGGAAGTGATTTTTGGTCGTCAGCAGCCCACATCGGACGATAGTTAACCCGTTATGTGAAAAATGCGAGGATCTCGCAGCCGGGGGGCTGAGCTTCCGTTATAATCCGAGTCAGTAAGAGCCTGCGGATAAAAAAATATGGATTATCACTTAACACTTAACTGGCCCGAGTTTATTGAACGTTACTGGCAAAAGCGCCCGGTGGTTCTGAAACGCGGGTTCAGCAACTTTGTCGACCCTATCTCACCTGACGAGCTGGCCGGTCTGGCCATGGAAAACGAAGTCGACAGCCGTCTGGTCAGCCACCAGGACGGGAAATGGCAGGTCAGCCACGGTCCTTTCGAAAGCTACGATCATCTCGGCGAAAGCAACTGGTCGCTGCTGGTGCAGGCGGTTAACCACTGGCACGAGCCGACTGCCGCGCTAATGCGCCCGTTCCGCGCCCTGCCCGACTGGCGAATGGACGATCTGATGATCTCCTTCTCCGTACCTGGCGGCGGCGTGGGTCCGCATCTGGACCAGTACGACGTGTTTATCATTCAGGGCACGGGCCGCCGCCGCTGGCGCGTGGGCGAAAAAGTGCCGATGAAGCAGCACTGCCCGCACCCGGATCTGCTTCAGGTGGATCCGTTCGAAGGCATTATCGACGAAGAGCTGGAGCCAGGCGATATTCTCTACATTCCGCCAGGATTCTCTCACGAAGGTTACTCCCTGGAGAACTCGCTGAACTACTCTGTCGGGTTCCGCGCGCCAAGCGGCCGCGAAATGATCAGCGGCTTTGCCGACTATGTCCTGCAGCGCGAGCTGGGAAGCTATCGCTACAGCGATCCGGATGTGCCTGCGCGCGAGCATCCGGCAGACATCGTGCCAGAAGAGCTGGATAAGCTGCGCGGCATGATGCTGGACCTGATCAACGAGCCGGAACATTTCAGGCAGTGGTTTGGCGAATTTATTAGCCAGTCACGTCACGAGCTGGACGTTGCACCGCCGGAGCCGCCGTATCAGGCAGATGAGATCTATGATGCGCTGCTGCAGGGTGACAAGCTGGTTCGTCTGGGCGGATTACGCGTGCTGCGCATTGGTGAAGAGGTCTTCGTCAACGGTGAGAAGCTCGACTCCCCGCACCGCCCGGCACTGGAAGCCATTGCCAGCCATATGATACTGACTGCAGAAACCTTTGGCGACGCGCTGGAAGACCCATCCTTCCTCGCGATGCTGGCCGCGCTGGTCAACAGCGGGTACTGGTTCTTTGAGGACTGAGTTGTGACAATGCCCGGTGGCGCAGCGCCACCGGGCATTTTTTTAGCGTTTAGCGGTTAACTCGGCTATGCGCACAATCACCTTCACCGCCTTTTCCATCCCTTCCAGCGTCACAAACTCATGCTTGCCGTGGTAGTTATAGCCCCCGGTAAACAGGTTTGGGCACGGTAGCCCCATAAACGACAGCTGCGAGCCGTCAGTACCGCCGCGAATCGGTTTTAAGACCGGTTCAATATCGCAGTCTCGCATCGCCTGCTGGGCGATATCCAGAATGTGCGGATGGGCCATCACCTTGTCGCGCATATTGTAATAGCTGTCTTCAATGATCAGCTCAATATAGCAGTCAGGATGCAATCCCTTCCCAACCTTCTTGGCGATCTCCATCATTTTGCGCTTGCGCGCCTCAAAAGCTTTACGGTCAAAATCGCGGATGATGTAGTGCATCTGCGCGCTGTCCACGGTGCCTTTGATGCTGGTGAGGTGATAAAAGCCCTCGTACCCCTCTGTCTGTTCAGGGCTCTCTTCCGCCGGGACTTCCGCATGAATACGCGACGCCAGCGACAGCGCGTTCACCATCACCCCTTTGGCAGACCCGGGATGAACGTTGTTTCCGACAATTTTTATGGTCACCGACGCCGCGTTGAAGTTTTCATACTCCAGCTCGCCCACGCCACCGCCGTCGACGGTATACGCCCACTGCGCGTTAAAAGCGTCCACGTCGAAGTGCTTCGCGCCCTTACCAACCTCTTCATCTGGGGTAAAAGCAACGCGGATGTCCCCGTGCGGGATGTTTTTACCTTTCAGCACCGCCAGCGCCGTCATGATTTCCGCGATGCCCGCCTTGTCATCCGCCCCCAGCAGCGTTTTGCCGTCGGTGGTGATCAGCGTCTGGCCGAGCAGCTGGTGCAGCACTGGGAACATCACCGGAGAGAGCACTTCGTCGCCAATCCCCAGCGCGATATCACCGCCGCGGTAGTTTTCCACAATCTGCGGGTTCACGTGTTTGCCGCTAAAATCAGGTGAGGTATCGACATGAGAAATAAAGCCAATCGCCGGAATATCACCCGGCACATTCGCCGGCAGCGTTCCCATCACAGTGCCTTTTTCGCTTAACGTGACGTTGACCAGCCCCATGGCCTCAAGCTGCTCTTTAAGCAGGTTTAACAACTTCCACTGGCCTTCGGTGCTTGGCACCTGGCGGACACCCGGCTTAGATTGGGTATCCAGCGAAACATACTGTAAAAAACGCTCAAGTAATTTATCCATGCAGTCACCCTCACTTTTTGTGACAACATTATCAGTAAGCATCAAAACGCAAATATTGCGTCAGGTCACTTTTATCCCGCAAACGAGAACTTTTTACGTTTATATCTTTATGCGTTAATAAATGTAGCTTATGAATCAGTAACAAGGATTGGCGATTACGGGGGATTGCCGTAGAATGTCCGCCCTCATTACGAGTCACCAAGGTGGTTACACACAAACCCCGCTTCAGTCTGCTGCCTGAGGCGTCTATATGGGACAGCGCAAAAATTGAATACACAATCCCGTTCTCGTTCACCGCTGGTGCAACTGGAACGAATTCGTAAAAGCTTTGATGGCAAAGACGTCATTTCCGACCTCAACCTGACCATCAATGATGGTGAGTTTCTTACGCTGCTTGGCCCTTCCGGCTGCGGCAAAACCACCGTACTGCGCCTTATCGCCGGGCTGGAAAGCGTTGATAATGGCCGCATCCATCTTGAGAACCAGGACATAACCCAGGTTCCTGCCGAAGATCGCCACGTCAATACCGTTTTTCAGAGCTACGCCCTGTTCCCGCACATGACCGTGTTTGAGAACGTGGCGTTTGGCCTGCGGATGCAAAAAACCCCGGCTAATGAGATCGAACCGCGCGTCACCGAAGCCCTGCGCATGGTTCAGCTGGAGACGTTTGCCCAGCGAAAGCCCCACCAGCTCTCCGGCGGTCAGCAGCAGCGCGTGGCCATTGCCCGCGCGGTCGTCAATAAACCGCGCCTGCTTCTGCTGGATGAATCCCTCTCCGCGCTGGATTACAAGCTGCGCAAGCAGATGCAGAACGAGTTGAAAGCGCTACAGCGCAAGCTCGGTATCACCTTTGTCTTCGTCACCCACGATCAGGAAGAGGCGCTGACCATGTCAGACCGTATCGTGGTAATGCGTGACGGTAAGATTGAACAGGACGGTACGCCGCGTGAAATATACGAAGAGCCGAAAAACCTGTTTGTCGCCAGCTTTATTGGCGAGATCAATATCTTCAACGCCACCGTACTTGAGCGTCTGGATGCACAGCGCGTTCGCGCGAACGTAGAGGGACGCGACTGCATTATCACCGTGAACTTTGCCGTCGAGAAAGGACAAAAACTCAACGTCCTGCTGCGCCCGGAAGATCTCCGCGTTGATGAGATCCACGACACGGCCGACGTCGAAGGTCTGATCGGTTACGTTCGCGAACGTAACTATAAAGGGATGACCCTCGAGTCCGTTGTGGAACTGGAGAACGGCAAAATGGTGATGGTCAGCGAATTCTTTAACGAGGACGATCCTGACTTTGACCACTCTCTTGACCAGAAAATGGTTATCAACTGGGTAGAAAGCTGGGAGGTTGTGCTGGCTGATGAAGAACACAAGTAAGTTCCAGAAGGTGGTCATTGCCACTATCGTCGGTTGGCTTGTGTTATTTGTCTTTTTACCCAACCTGATGATCATCGCCACCAGCTTCCTGACCCGCGACGATGCAAACTTCGTTTCGCTGGTCTTTACGCTGGACAACTACGCGCGCCTGCTCGATCCGCTCTATTTCGACGTGCTGCTGCACTCGCTCAATATGGCGCTGATTGCCACCGTGGCCTGCCTGCTTCTGGGGTACCCTTTCGCATGGTTCCTGGCGGGACTGCCGCAAAAGGTGCGCCCGCTGCTGCTGTTTCTGCTGATTGTGCCGTTCTGGACCAACTCGCTGATTCGCATCTACGGGCTGAAAATCTTCCTCAGCACCAAAGGCTACCTCAACGCGTTTCTGCTGTGGCTGGGCGTGATTGATACGCCAGTGCGCATCATGTTTACCCCAGGTGCGGTAATCATTGGCCTGGTCTATATCCTGCTGCCGTTTATGGTGATGCCGCTCTACTCCAGCATTGAGAAGCTCGATAAACCGCTGCTGGAAGCGGCAAAAGATCTGGGGGCCAGCAAGCTGCAGATCTTTATCCGCATTATCATTCCGCTGACCATGCCCGGCATTATTGCGGGCTGTCTGCTGGTGATGCTCCCGGCGATGGGCCTGTTCTACGTGTCTGACCTGATGGGCGGGGCGAAAAACCTGCTTATCGGCAACGTGATTAAGAGCCAGTTCCTGAACATCCGCGACTGGCCGTTCGGCTCCGCGACCAGCATTACGCTCACGGTGGTGATGGGGCTGATGCTGCTGGTCTACTGGCGCGCTTCTCGCCTGCTCAACAAGAAGGTGGAACTCGAATGATCGGTCGACTGCTTCGCGGCGGTTTTATGACCGCCATTTACGCTTACCTTTATATCCCGATTATCATTTTGATCGTGAACTCGTTTAACAGCTCGCGGTTCGGGATCAGCTGGCAGGGGTTTACCACCAACTGGTACAGCCTGCTGATGAACAATGACAGCCTGCTGCAGGCCGCACAGCACTCGCTGACGATGGCGATCGTCTCCGCCACCTTCGCCACGCTGATTGGCTCGCTGACCGCCGTGGCGCTGTATCGCTACCGTTTTCGCGGCAAGCCGTTCGTCAGCGGCATGCTGTTTGTAGTGATGATGTCGCCGGACATCGTGATGGCGATTTCGCTGCTGGTGCTGTTTATGCTGCTGGGCGTACAGCTTGGCTTCTGGTCGCTGCTGTTTTCCCATATCACCTTCTGCCTGCCGTTTGTGGTGGTCACCGTCTACGCGCGTCTGAAAGGGTTCGACGTGCGCATGCTGGAGGCGGCGAAAGATCTGGGTGCCAGCGAGATGATCATCCTGCGCAAAATCATCCTGCCGCTGGCGATGCCTGCCGTCGCCGCCGGATGGCTGCTCAGCTTTACCCTGTCGATGGATGACGTCGTGGTTTCCTCCTTCGTGACCGGGCCGAGCTACGAAATTCTGCCATTGAAGATCTATTCGATGGTAAAAGTTGGCGTCTCACCGGAGGTGAACGCGCTGGCGACCATACTGCTGCTGTTTTCGCTGGTTCTGGTGATCGCCAGCCAGGTTATTGCTCGTGATAAAACAAAATCTCAGGGGACAATGAAATGAAAAAAATGCTCGCCGCTGCGGCGCTGGTGCTCGGCATGGGTGCCGCGCACGCTGATGACAGCAAAACGCTCTACTTCTACAACTGGACCGAGTACGTGCCGCCGGGCCTGCTGGAACAGTTCACAAAGGAGACGGGCATCAAGGTGATCTACTCGACCTACGAGTCGAATGAAACCATGTACGCCAAGCTCAAAACCTACAAGGACGGCGCCTATGATCTGGTCGTTCCTTCCACCTACTTTGTCGATAAAATGCGCAAAGAGGGCATGATCCAGAAGATCGACAAAACGAAGCTAACTAATTTTTCAAACCTCGATCCTGAGATGCTCAACAAGCCGTTCGACCCGAATAACGACTACTCCATTCCGTATATCTGGGGGGCGACGGCGATTGGCGTGAACAGCGAGGCCATCGATCCGAAAACGGTCACCGGCTGGGCGGATCTATGGAAACCGGAATACAAAGGCAGCCTGCTGTTAACCGACGACGCGCGTGAAGTGTTCCAGATCGCGCTGCGTAAACTTGGCTATTCCGGTAACACCACCGATCCGAAAGAGATCGACGCGGCTTACAACGAGCTGAAAAAGCTGATGCCTAACGTGGCGGCATTCAACTCTGATAACCCGGCGAATCCGTATATGGAAGGCGAAGTAAACCTGGGGATGGTGTGGAACGGCTCTGCTTATGTTGCCCGTCAGGCCGGGACGCCGCTGGAGGTGGTCTGGCCGAAGGAAGGCGGGATCTTCTGGATGGATAGCCTCGCGATCCCGGCCAACGCGAAGAATGTGGACGGTGCGCTGAAGCTGATTAATTTCCTGCTGCGTCCGGACGTGGCGAAACAGGTTGCTGAGACGATTGGCTACCCGACGCCAAACCTGGCCGCCCGCAAGCTGCTGAAGCCTGACGTGGCTAACGATAAGTCACTCTATCCGGATGCCGAAACCATCAGCAAAGGAGAATGGCAGAACGATGTAGGCGACGCGAGCCGCCTTTACGAAGAGTATTATCAGAAGTTAAAAGCAGGTCGTTAATGCAATACATAACGGGTGACGCAACGTCGCCCGTTACTCTTACAGCCCCTTCAGAAGCTTATCTACAAACGCTGGCACCACTTCGCTCGCCAGGCCATATTGCTTCTCTTCAAACTCGCTGCCCACCTGGCTCGGCTCCAGATTGAGCTCCACCGTATGCGCCCCGTGCAGTCGCGCTTCGTGAACAAACCCCGCCGCCGGGTAAACGTGCCCTGATGTGCCAATAGCGATAAACACGTCCGCCATCGCCAGCGCGCTGTAGATCTCATCCATCCCCAGCGGCATTTCGCCAAACCAGACCACGTGCGGACGCAGGCGCGACGGGAACTGGCAGCAGTGGCACTTGTCCTCTGGCAGCACGTCCTCTTTCCAGTCCAGCACCTGGCCGCTCCAGGCGCAGCGAACTTTAAGCAGCTCGCCATGCATGTGGATGATGTTCTTGTTACCGGCCCGCTCGTGCAGGTTGTCGATATTCTGTGTCACCAGCAGAAAACGATCCCCGAGCGCCTCTTCCAGCTTCGCCAGCGCCAGATGCGCCGCGTTCGGCGCAATCTCAGGCTGCTGAAGCTGTCGACGGCGAGCGTTGTAAAACGCCTGCACGAGATCCGGATCGCGGGCAAAGCCTTCCGGCGTCGCCACGTCCTCGACGCGGTGCTCTTCCCACAGCCCGTCTGCCGCACGGAAGGTTTGAATTCCTGACTCGGCGGAAATCCCCGCCCCGGTCAGTACCACCACTCTGGGTTTATCCATCGCTTCTGGCATGATTCTGTCTCTGAAAAAGATCCGCTGGCGCAAGCGCTCTCGTAAGCGGCGTTTGTTTTTGCGAAAACGGCTGAGTCGACCCTGGCGACGCGACAGCATAAAGACCTCGTAAACTAATCGGTGAGATGAAGGAATGCGGCTCCGCGCATGCCTCCCGCGTCCCCGTGTCGCGCGCGTTCAATGCGCGGCACGCGGGCGACCGGCAATAAATGTCGGGGCAGACGCCCGGACAACCGTTCCGTAATCGCAGTAAAGTTTGACAGCCCCCCCCCGATCACCAGCAGATCCGGGTCGACGATGGTGAGAATATTTCCCAGACACACCGCCAGCAGATCCAGATAGCGCTCGACGTGCTCACGCGCCTGCGCATCCCCCTGCTCCCACAGGGTAATGATTTGAGGGGCCTCAAGTTTCTGATGATAGAAGTGTTCGTAAAGCCATGCAAACCCGCGTCCTGAGAGATAGTTCTCGATACAGCCGTGCTGGCCGCAGCCGCAGCGGGTCAGCGGGAAATCACGCCCCACCATCTCCAGCGCATCCACCGGGAGACGGATATGACCAAACTCCCCGGTGATGTAGCTGCGCCCGGTAATCGGCTTGCCGTTGATGACAATCCCCCCGCCTACGCCGGTACCGAGGATCAGCCCCATCACCAGCGGATAGCGGCGGAATTCATCGTCCCAGGCTTCAGAGAGGGCAAAGCAGTTGGCATCGTTATCTAAACGCACGTCGCGTTCAAGGAGGGCCGAGAGGTCGGCGCGGAGCGGTTTACCGCTGGCGGCAGGCACGTTGGCGGCATACAGCGTACCGTCGTCGGTTTCCGGCATCCCCGGAATACCAATGCCGACGCTGCCTTTCACGCCAAATCGTTCATCCGCCTGCGCCACCAGCGTGGCAATGGCAGTTAAAAATTCATCGTAGCTTTCGCGCGGCGTGGGAACGCGGGTTTCCCACTGCAGTTTGAGGTCTTTATCAAACACGCCGAGCGCAATCTTGGTGCCGCCAATATCAAATCCATAATACATAACGCATTCCTCTTTCTGACATAGCGGCCTCAGGACCGCTACACCATGACGTAATTACTGGCCACTTAATACCCTCGCCGGATCAATTCGGCTTGCGCGACGCGCCGGATACCAGCTTGCCAGCAAACTCAGTAAAAGTGCTGTAACCAGCACATAAAAAACGTCCAGCCAGTGCAGTTCAGACGGCAGGAAGTCAATAAAATAGATGTCACCGGACAGGAACTGGTGACCAATAAGCTTTTCAATCCCGTTGATAATCGGCGTCAGCTGCAGAGAAACCACCACGCCAATCACCACGCCGCAAAGGCTGCCGAACAGCCCTGCCAGCAAACCGTACCAGACGAAGATGGCGCGAATAAGACCGTCTTTTGCCCCGAGGGTACGCAACACGGCGATGTCGCCGCTCTTATCCTTAACCGCCATGACCAGCGTCGAGACGATATTAAAGCACGCCACGCCAATCACCAGCACCATCGCCAGATACATGATCGCACGGATCATCTGGATATCACGGTACATATATCCGTAAGTGCCGATCCAGCTTTTGATATAGACATAGTTATTGGTGACGCTGCCGGCATCACGCACCAGTTTGTTGGCGTTAAAGACGTCGTTCACCTTAATGGCAATGCCCGTCACGCTGTCGCCCATGTCGAGATACTGGCGCGCATCCTCCAGCGGAACCATCGCAAAGCTATGGTCAAGCTGGCCGCTCAGTTGGAGAATACCGGTGACGTGCAGGCGCACGCGCTTGGGCTGCTGTAATTTGTGATCGGCGCTGGCATTCGGGATCATGATTGACACCCAGTCGCCCTGCTTCACCTTCAGGGCATCAGCAACGCCTTTACCCATAATGATCTGCTGCTCGCCGGCCTTAAAGTTCGCCCACGCGCCGTTCTGCACATATTTCGGCAGCGCGCTGAGCCGCTCCTCCTGGGCCGGGTTGACCCCTTTAACCTGGATGGCGCGCAGGTTAACCCCGCTCTCCACCAGCCCGGTAAAGTTAATGTAGGGCGCGGCCGCGGCAACGCCCGGCACTTTTTCCACTTTGGTGAGTGCATCGCTCCAGTTGGCCCACGGCTGGTTAACCGGCTCGATCTCCCCGTGCGGCACCACCGCAAGAATGCGGTTATTCAGCTCGCGCTCGAAGCCGTTCATGGCGCTTAAGCCGACAATCAGGACCGCCACGCCCAGCGCAATACCGATGGTCGAGATAACGGAGATCAGCGACACCATGCCGCCGCGACGGCGGCCGCGGCTAAAGCGTAACCCGATGAGTAACGATAACGGTGACGCCATTACTCTGCCCCCATGAGGGTCAGTTCCGCATTCAGATGGCCGTCGCGCATCTCAAGCTGGCGCCCCATGCGTTTTGCCAGCTGCAGGTCGTGGGTCACCACCAGAAACGCGGTTCCCTGCGAGGCGTTCAGCTCGCCGAGTAGCTGGAAGATACTGTCCGCATTGCGCGCGTCCAGGTTACCGGTCGGTTCATCCGCCAGCACCAGGCGCGGATTATTGACCAGCGCGCGGGCAATCGCCACGCGCTGGCGCTCGCCGCCGGACAGCTCCGACGGGCGGTGATTTCCCCGGTGGCCCAGCCCTACCGCTTTCAGCATATCGCTGGCGCGGGCGTTGATTTCTGCCGGTTTCTTTTTGCCAATCAGCAGCGGCATCGCCACGTTTTCCAGCGCCGTAAAGTCCGGCAGCAGGTGGTGGAACTGGTAGATAAAGCCCAGCTCACGGTTACGCAGCTCGGCCTTCGCCGCAGAGGACATTTTGCTCATCGGCTGACCGGAGAAGATCACGTCGCCGTTGGTTGGCGTGTCCAGCCCGCCCAGCAGGTGCAGCAGCGTACTTTTGCCCGAGCCGGAGCTGCCGACAATCGCCATCATCTCGCCCTCGCCCACGCTGAAGCTCACATTGTGCAGCACGTCAGTCTGCACAGTGCCTTCCTGATAGCGTTTGGACAGGTTGTCGCATTGCAACAGGATCTTATTCATAACGTAAAGCCTCAGCGGGTTGAGTGGCGGCAGCGCGCCAGGAAGGATAAAGCGTAGAAAGCAGCGCAATGGCCATCGCGGCCAGCGCAATTCCGACCACCTGCAGCGGCTCGATAGCCACCGGCAGCGCCGCGCCGTCAAGGAGCGCGCCGATGATCGGCATTAAATTATTAAGCTGGCTGGCAAGCAGTGCGCCGAGCACGGCGCCCAACAGCGCGCCGATAATGCCTGCACTGGCCCCCTGCACCATAAAGACCGCCATGATCTGGCGCGGCGTCAAACCCTGGGTTTGCAGGATGGCGACTTCGCCCTGCTTCTCCATCACCATCAGGCCCAGCGAGGTGATGATGTTAAATGCAGCCACGGCGACGATCAGGCTCAGCAGCAGCCCCATCATGTTTTTTTCCATGCGCACGGCCTGGAACAGCTCGCCTTTACGCTCGCGCCAGTCCTGCCATTTGGTGCCGTCCGGCAGTTTTTGCTGGCTGAGGGTATCGACCTTCAGCGGCTGATCGAGCCACAGGCGCCAGCCGGTGATATTTCCCGCCGGGTAACGCATCAGGCGTGACGCATCCTGAATGTTCACCAGCATCTGATAGCCGTCAACTTCGCTGTTGGCGGCAAAAGTACCAATCACGTTAAACAGGCGCTGGCTCGGCAGGCGACCCATTGGCGTAAACTGGCTGGCGGACGGCACCATCACGCGCAGCTGATCGCCGCGGTTGACGCCAAGCTGCCCGGCAAGCTGCTCACCCAGAATCACGTTGTATTTTCCGGCTTCCAGATCGGTTTGCTTCACGTTAACCAGGAACGGCGTCAGCGGGTCTTTTTGCGCCGGGTCAATCCCCAGCATCACGCCGACCGCCACGCTGCGGGCGCTTTGCAGCACCACATCGCCAGTGGTTAAGGGCGCAACGCGCGTGACGCCCTGTAACTTCGCCGCGCTTTCCGGCAGCTGTTGCGGGTTAACGGAACCGTTATTCGATGAGAGAACGGCCTGCGGCATCAGCCCCAGGATGTTGTTTTGCAGCTCGCGCTCGAAGCCATTCATGACGGAAAGCACCGTCACCAGAGCCATCACGCCGAGCGTAATGCCAATAGTCGAAAGCCAGGAGACAAAGCGACCGAAGCGGTCCGCGGCGCGCCCACGCATGTAACGTAAGCCTATGAAGAGTGCGACAGGTTGATACATGAAATCCGTCTGTTTGCTGATAGCAGACCCACGAGTATATAAGCGAATCCGTTAAGCGTAAATGACTGAAACCGTAAGCTTTGGTAATCATTTTTCCGAAAAACTCAGATAAATCAGGGTGGTACTTTCCATTTCCCCTCTGGATAGTCTCCACCTTTTCCGAAAAACGTCCCGATACAGACAGTTACCCGTTACATCTCTCTGTCGTTTTAGAACAATTGCCCCTACGTTTATGGCAAAACTGGTATGGGTTACCAATGAAACAAAAAGCATTATGGATTAATCAGATAAAAGGGCTGTGCATCTGTCTGGTGGTGATTTACCACTCGGTCATCACCTTTTATCCTTATCTCAGCGGGGTACAGCATCCGCTCTCCGGTCTCCTCGCCAAATGCTGGGTCTATTTTAACCTCTATCTCGCCCCGTTCCGGATGCCGGTTTTCTTCTTTATCTCCGGCTATCTGATCCGTCGTTATATTGATGAGGTAGACTGGCGCACCAGCCTCGACAAGCGGATCTGGAGCATTGTCTGGGTTCTGGCGCTGTGGGGGATCCTGCAATGGCAGGCGCTGACCCACCTGAACGCCTGGCTGGCGCCCGAACGCGAGCTTGCCACCTCGTCGAACGCGGCCTACGCCGATTCCCTGGCAGGATTTGTGCGGGGCATGCTCACCGCCAGCACCAGCCTGTGGTATCTGTATGCTCTGGTGGTCTACTTCACGCTGTGTAAACTGCTGAGCCGCTGGAAGCTGCCGGTACTCGGACTGCTTGCGCTGGCGAGCATCGCGATCAACTTCCTGCCGCTGCCGTGGTGGGGAATGAACAGCGTGGTACGCAACATGATCTACTACAGCCTGGGGGCGTGGTATGGCGCCGAGCTGATGGCGTGGATGAAAAGCTTCAACCTTCGCCGCACCTGGCTGGCTACTGGCGCTTTCGCGGCCGTCTCCGTGGTGCTGTGGTTTGCTAACGTTCCTCTCCTGCTTTCTCTGCTATCGATCGTGTTGATCATGAAGCTGTTCTACAGCCTTGAGCAGCGTTATGCCGTACATCCCAACAACCTGCTGAACGTGATTGGCTCAAACACCATTGCGATCTATACCACCCACCGCATCTTAATTGAGGCCTTCAGCCTGATCCTGATTGGCGAGATGAATGCCGCTTACTGGCCGGTCTGGGCAGAGCTGTGCTTAATTCTGATCTACCCGTTTGCCAGCCTGCTGATCTGTACCCTTGCCGGGCTTGGGGTGCGTAAAATTTCCACCTCGCTGTTCGGGGACCTTTTCTTCTCTCCTCCGTCTACGCGGAGCCTGTCACCTGCCACCCGTTAATGCCCTCTCCGCCCCCGTTTTGGGGGCGTTTAGCCCTGCCGTGCGGTTACAATTTGCTTATGTAAAACGATCGAGGATAATAAAGACATTGCGTATCAGTGATATGCCCCAATACTGTTGGTATATCCATAAGAGACTCTGACATAGCCATGCCTGAACACTATCGTTATTCCTTGCCCGTCAAAGCGGGCGACCAGCGCCAGCTGGGTGAACTCACGGGCGCGGCCTGCGCCACGCTGGTGGCAGAAATCGCTGAGCGGCACCCTGGCCCGGTGGTGCTGGTTGCCCCGGATATGCAAAACGCCCTGCGCCTGCACGATGAAATCCGCCAGTTCACCGATAGCCTGGTGTTCAGCCTGGCCGACTGGGAAACGCTGCCGTATGACAGTTTCTCCCCGCATCAGGAGATCATCTCCTCGCGCCTGTCGACGCTATATCAACTCCCGACCATGCAGCGCGGCGTGCTGATTGTGCCGGTGAATACCCTGATGCAGCGCGTCTGCCCGCACAGCTATCTGCACGGCCACGCGCTGGTGATGAAAAAAGGCCAGCGCCTGTCTCGCGACACCCTGCGAGACCAGCTTGACGGTGCCGGATATCGCCATGTCGATCAGGTCATGGAGCACGGGGAATATGCCACCCGCGGCGCGCTGCTCGACCTTTACCCGATGGGCAGCGACCAGCCGTATCGTCTGGATTTCTTTGATGATGAAATCGACAGCCTGCGCGTGTTCGATGCCGACACCCAGCGCACGCTGGAAGAGGTGGAATCCATCAATTTACTGCCTGCCCACGAGTTCCCGACGGACAAAACCGCCATCGAGCTGTTCCGCAGCCAGTGGCGCGACAGGTTCGACGTAAAGCGTGATGCAGAACATATCTATCAGCAGGTCAGCAAAGGTACGCTCCCGGCCGGAATCGAATACTGGCAGCCACTGTTCTTCAGCGAGCCGCTGCCCGCCCTGTTCAGCTACTTCCCGGCGAATACGCTGATTGTGAACACCGGCGATATCGACGCCAGCGCCAGCCGCTTTGAAAGCGAAACCCGCGCGCGCTTCGAAAACCGGGGCGTTGACCCGATGCGTCCGCTTCTGCCGCCGGAAGCGCTGTGGCTGCGCACCGACGAACTCAACGCCGAGCTGAAGCGCTGGCCGCGCATGCAGCTGAAAACCGATTCGCTTGCCGATAAGGCCGCCAACACCAACCTCGCCTTCCGCACGCTGCCGGAGCTGGCCGTTCAGGCTCAGCAGAAATCGCCGCTGGATAATCTGCGCAAGTTCCTGGAGTCCTTTACCGGCCCGGTGGTGTTCTCCGTTGAGAGTGAAGGCCGACGCGAAGCTTTGGGTGAGCTGCTGGGACGCATTAAGGTGGCGCCGAAGCGCATCCTGCGTCTGAGCGAAGCGACCGGAAACGGTCGTTATCTGATGATCGGCGCCGCCGAGCACGGGTTCATCGACACGCTCAACAACCTGGCGCTGATTTGCGAAAGCGACCTGCTGGGCGAGCGCGTCGCGCGCCGCCGTCAGGACAGCCGTCGGACCATCAACCCGGACACGCTGATCCGCAACCTGGCCGAGCTGCATCCAGGCCAGCCGATTGTTCACCTGGAGCACGGCGTTGGCCGCTATCAGGGGATGACCACGCTGGAAGCGGGCGGTATCAAAGGTGAATACCTGATGCTGACCTACGCCAACGACGCCAAACTCTATGTACCGGTCTCGTCGCTGCACCTGATCAGCCGCTATGCGGGCGGCGCGGAGGAAAATGCGCCGCTGCACAAGCTGGGCGGCGACGCCTGGGCGCGTGCACGCCAGAAAGCGGCGGAAAAAGTGCGCGACGTGGCGGCCGAGCTGCTGGATATCTACGCCCAGCGCGCGGCCAAAGAGGGCTTCGCCTTTAAGCACGACAAAGAACAGTACCAGCTGTTCTGCGACAGCTTCCCGTTTGAAACCACGCCGGATCAGGCCCAGGCGATCAATGCCGTGCTGAGCGACATGTGCCAGCCGCTGGCAATGGACCGCTTAGTCTGCGGCGACGTCGGCTTCGGTAAAACCGAAGTGGCGATGCGCGCCGCCTTCCTTGCGGTTGAAAACAACAAGCAGGTGGCGGTGCTGGTGCCAACCACCCTGCTCGCTCAGCAGCACTTCGACAACTTCCGCGACCGCTTCGCCAACTGGCCGGTACGCATCGAAATGCTGTCGCGTTTTCGCAGCACCAAAGAGCAGACGCAGATCCTGGAGCAGGCAAGCGAAGGCAAGATCGATATTCTGATCGGCACCCATAAGCTGCTGCAAAGCGACGTGAAGTGGAAAGATTTGGGGCTGCTGATCGTCGACGAAGAGCACCGCTTCGGGGTTCGCCATAAAGAGCGCATCAAAGCGATGCGCGCGGACGTCGACATCCTGACCCTGACCGCCACGCCGATCCCGCGCACGCTGAACATGGCGATGAGCGGCATGCGCGATCTGTCGATTATCGCCACGCCGCCGGCGCGCCGTCTGGCGGTGAAAACCTTCGTCCGCGAATACGATAATCTGGTGGTGCGTGAGGCCATTCTGCGTGAAGTACTGCGCGGGGGTCAGGTCTATTATCTGTATAACGACGTGGAAAACATCCAGAAAGCGGCCGACAGGCTGGCGGAGCTGGTGCCGGAGGCGCGTGTTGCTATCGGTCACGGACAGATGCGCGAGCGCGAGCTGGAACGGGTGATGAACGACTTCCACCACCAGCGCTTTAACGTGCTGGTGTGCACCACCATCATCGAAACCGGGATCGACATTCCGACGGCGAACACCATCATCATTGAACGCGCGGATCACTTCGGCCTGGCCCAGCTTCACCAGCTGCGCGGCCGCGTCGGGCGTTCGCACCATCAGGCTTACGCCTGGCTGCTGACACCGCATCCGAAAGCGATGACCACCGACGCGCAAAAGCGTCTGGAAGCCATCGCCTCTCTGGAAGACCTCGGCGCAGGCTTCGCGCTGGCCACGCACGACCTGGAGATCCGCGGCGCGGGTGAACTACTGGGTGAGGACCAGAGCGGCTCCATGGAGACCATCGGCTTCTCGCTCTATATGGAGCTGCTGGAAAACGCGGTTGATGCCCTGAAGGCCGGGCGCGAGCCGTCTCTGGAAGATTTGACCAGCCAGCAAACTGAGGTCGAGCTGCGAATGCCTTCCTTGCTGCCGGACGATTTCATTCCGGACGTGAATACCCGCCTGTCGTTCTACAAGCGCATCGCCAGCGCGAAGAATGAGAACGAGCTGGAAGAGATTAAAGTGGAGCTGATCGACCGCTTCGGCCTGCTGCCAGATGCTGCGCGTAACCTGCTGGATATCGCGCGCCTGCGCCAGCAGGCGCAGAAGCTGGGCATTCGCAAGCTTGAGGGCAACGAAAAAGGCGGCGTCATTGAATTTGCCGAGAAGAACCACGTCAACCCGATGTGGCTGATCGGCCTGCTGCAAAAACAGCCGCAGCACTTCCGTCTTGATGGCCCGACGCGACTGAAATTTACCCAGGAGCTGACGGAGCGCAAAACGCGCATGGACTGGGTGCGTAACTTTATGCGTCAGCTGGAAGAGAACGCTGTCGCGTAACTCGCCCTTCCCCCCGTTAGCGCAGTGCTGGCGGGGGGACAATTTACAAACTCTTTGCACTTCACCCGATCTTCCCGACACACCCATTCGCCATAATTATCTTTAACCCCCTTATAAAACAATAACCTTATCATTTACATGGATTATGGTGATGATGACCTCTTCGCGTTTTACCCGCTGGATAACCCTGTTTGCGCTGGCAGCCACCGTCGCGGTTGCGCTTCCTGCGCGGGCAAACACCTGGCCCCTTCCCCCGCCCGGCAGCAAGGTGGTGGGCGAAAACCGTTTTCATGTGGTTGAAAACAATGGTGGCTCACTGGAAGCGATAGCCAAAAAATATAACGTCGGTTTTCTGGCCCTGCTGCAGGCGAACCCCGGCGTCGATCCGTACGTCCCGCGCGCGGGCAGCGTACTGACCATTCCGTTACAGACTATCCTGCCGGATGCCCCGCGGGAGGGGATCGTGATCAACCTGGCGGAGTTGCGTTTGTACTATTACCCGCCGGGTAAAAATGAGGTTACCGTCTACCCTATCGGTATTGGTCAACTGGGCGGCGATACGCTGACGCCGACGATGGTCACCACCGTCTCGGATAAACGCGCCAACCCAACCTGGACGCCGACGGCCAACATTCGCGCCCGCTATAAGGCTCAGGGCATCGATCTTCCTGCCGTGATTCCGGCAGGCCCGGATAACCCGATGGGTCATCACGCGATCCGCCTTGCCGCATACGGCGGTGTTTACCTGCTGCACGGTACGAACGCGGATTTTGGCATCGGCATGCGCGTCAGCTCCGGCTGCATTCGTCTGCGCGATGACGATATCAAAACGCTGTTTAACGTCGTTACGCCGGGAACGAAGGTGAATATTATCAATACGCCCATTAAGGTCTCTGAAGAGCCAGGCGGCGTGCGGCTGGTTGAGATTCACCAGCCGCTCTCGAAAAACATTGGCGACGATCCGCAGACGCTGACCATTAACCTGAATGCCGCAATGGTAAGCTTCAAAACGAATGTGAATACCAACAGCGTGGTGATGGAGCGCGCAATGGAGGCCCGGTCAGGCATGCCGACCGATGTCACCCGGCATCACGATGTCATCCAGCAATCGATGTAAACCAGAAAGAAAAACGCCCTGCACGTGTGCAGTAATGCCGTTCACTTAAGGCTCACGTGTCTTAAAGCTGAACGGATATTCAGGCGGCACATAAAGCACTGAACGATCGTATCGTCGGTGCTTTCTTTTTTCCGGCAGGATAAAGGCTTTAACATTTTCAGACATGTAAAGAGAGCAGGCACAAAGCCAGCTACATCTATCAATGATATATAACGTAAGACATAGTTAACACAGTCACTCCCAGATACATAATCAATATCATTAAAAACACCTTATAATCTGTGAAAACTTTCAGTGGCACACAACTATAGCATTTCCGTCTGGAAGGGATACGTATCGACATATATAAGTGGTAGATTTCTGGAGAGTCCTTCAATGATTCTAATTTATTATGTGCACACCAGTGCTTTTTATTCCTGTAACCAAAAGACAAATCAATATACACTGCCATTAACGCAAGCAGAGCACCGAGGGCCAGACCATCATAATAAAATACAGATTTATGAGGTAAAATGAGAGCAATAAATTCATTCATCATTATACTCCCATATGTTCACGAGCTTTATCACCATAAAACCAGGTGAAAAATGCTCCCATACTACAAAATATAACTATCCACAGAACACCCATTGTAATTAAAAACCAACCGGATATAGATTTACCGCCATCACCAAAAGTGCCAATGGTTATCATAATTCCAAAAAAGAACATCAGCCCGGCGATCCCACAAACTTCCCACGGTGTCGTGTATCTTTTCTGCTGGGGATAATCAGGTTGGCGAGTTAATCGGGACGACAGAGCCGTCATTGAAAATCTGTTCTGTTCGGAAGCGGCCACTAGCTGATCACCCTGCGCATATACCACTGCATCTGATGCCAATGCTAGCATCAACCAGACGTACCCGGCAGAATGCTCACCGAGTGACATTTCAAGATCCAGCCTGTCCGGTACGGCCTTTTTCTCATCCAGCACTTCCAGCAGCGGGTACTTTTCCGTGCGAGAGAGTCCGGTATACCAGAGTTGTTTTGGTTTACTGACAACTTCCGCTCGCAGATAAATAGGTACTGTTGTTTCAACGTCTGTAACCCCCGTCATCGGTTGATAAAGATAAACCCGTTTTTCTCCTTCTGTTTTGACGTAGTAATTCGTGAAGAGAAGCGCAGTAACATTTTCCATCTGTTTAGACTCTTCTTCGTCAGAATGAAGGTCTACACAGATAAGCAGTCGTTCAACAACATACCCGTTCGTCTGCTTTATCCATTCCGTGATTTGCGTATAGTCGGGGCATTCAGGCAAAAATGTGATTTTTTTAGTAGAGATCGCTAGCCGCTCAAGCACACGCCGGAGTTCATCGCTACAGGATTCGTCCCCACCGCGAACCCACACCAGCGCTTCAATCTGCTGGTACTTAGATAGTTTTCCTGCCATCGGCTCCAGAACGTGGATCATTGCCTGCCCGGCTCTCGTGAAATCGAACGATGCTTCCAGTTCGATGTTCAACGGCATTTTAGCGGCCAGTGGAAACTCCCCCTCAAGTTTCAGCATACTCAGCGCCAGTTCCTTCGTTGCCTTTGGAGGAGCCAGCACCGACCAGCCTGCCAGGGTAATATTGCCCCTGGCATAGCTGACAACCTTGTATTCCTGTTCGGCCGCAATCAGCAACCGCGTTTCCATGTAGTGCCTGAGCCCGTGATACGCGGCAGAGAACACTTGCACGAACCCCGTCAGGAAAACAACCGGAATCACCACTGACTGGGCAAGAAAATCGAGATCGACATGTTTATTACCCGGCCAAGTGACAGCCCGGACGGCCAGGCAGATAACCACGACGATCACATACAAGAGACATATCCACAAATAGGGATATTTTTCGTCAAATTCATTCTGTTTTGAGAATAACCACCAGTTCATCAAACAGCCCCCGCAGTGGGGAGTGTGGTGCGAATGGCACAGCCGCACGCCGCTTTACAGCCATCCACGACCACGCCACGGCCGTTCATCGTCCATGTCGGGTGGTATTCGTTGATTGGGAACGTTCCCTTATGCTCAGGGCACATAACCAGATCGTCTTTCAGGGCCACAGGTTTTCCCATAAAGTCCGCGCCGGACGCTTTAATCACTTTTCCACCGCTCACCAGCGGATCGTTCAGTCGAATTACGCCATTCATGGTTATGTCCTTATTTACCTACAGTACCCATCCCAAATGGAATGATGAAAATCTGCACTGGAATGGTCACAGCATCAAGGAGAATAGTCACAGGATAAAGCAACATTAAAGCATAAGCGCTGAGAGGCGTGTGCTCAGTATACTTTTTCATAGCCAATATTACTGGTTTTTGTAAGTGAATAATATTTTGTTCTTCAACTCTCACAGGCTTCTGATTGTAATCGCCAGATAACTCACTGATCTCAAAAACACATTCATTCATCTCATTTAATTGGCATTTTGTGTTAGAAAGCAATTCATTAGCTTTATCTAAGTTTTTAAATGAATAAACAAAATCTACTTTCCCATAAATTTCTGTATAATCACCTTCGTCATACAAACTAAACTCACCATTTTGCCTTAATGATAAGTTATCAACATTCATCAAAGATGACGATAGAAGTGCTTTCAACCCATCCGAATCATCAAACACCAGAAAAGAGCTATTCACCCCACCCAGTTGAATATAATGAGGAGAGTTTTTATCAATATAAACATCAGCTATTGTATCGGATAATGTTTTTTCTGTTCTATATTTACTATCTTTAATGGCATTTGATAAGCCAATTGTAAAACAACCCGTTAAATTAAAAGCAAAGAAAACAACAAAAATCATTCTTAATATATTCATAACTAACGACCTTCATCCATGTTGCACTGCATATGATCCCAACCGGTGTAGCCTTTCACTTCCGGCACCTTGTCGGGCTGATCCTGCCAGTTGGACTGAATTTCCTGAACCGTTCCCTTCAGCCCTTGTTTAGTCATATAAACCATTCCCCAAGCCCATCCCCCAGAACCGGGCTTAATATCTCCTTTTGTTCCATCGCCAAGTTTATATTGAATCCCCATCCCCCCCGGCAATAAACGAGGGTCATCAAACGGCTTTGACGACATATACAACCTGTGTTTAGTCTGTAAAAATCCCTGATCGTTAACGACGGTGAAGGATACTGCGTCTTCCGCTGGCGCTCGGTTATCACCATTCGGTTCATTCCCCGAAGGAGAAAAACCTACAGCCTTCCAGGTTTGCCCATAATCTTTGGAAACCATAAATCCATCCACCTCCCAGTTTGGAACAGCAATATAGCGCTGGGATGGGTGTTCAAACTTTTTAGTGAATATCCGGTAAAATTGAAAAAATGGCTGAGAATGAATCCCTCGTTCTGTGTCCGTATACCAGAGTTCGCCTTCACAGTCCCAGCCCTTCAACTCCAGATAACGATGGTCATCGAACCGATATACTACCTGCGTCGGTGGTTCTTGAGCCTGACACGCAGCTACCAGAAAAATAGCGGAGACCGCCAGGCTAGTACATAATCCTTTCATGTCTTACCCTTAAGCCAGCTGGCTGTCACTTTTAGGTTTAGGCATTTCCCATTGAAGGATCTTTATCTCCTGGAAATCTTCCGGCCTGACGGTTCCCGTCTCAATATCCATAGAGTTACGCGAACGAGGTCGAATACCGGTATAATCATTTTCCACACCAAAATCGCCCAACGGCAGAACCTCATCAGGCTTACTCATAAAGTTTTTAGTCTCGGCAACTGGCAATCTCCCAGAACGGTAATATTCTCTCGCATCAGCATTACCATTCAATGGATCACGCCAGTCAGCGCGGTGCAACAGGCTTTCCCAGAATTTACCGGCTTTGTAGTCAAATGACTTGCACTGGCCGATTGCCAGGTCGAACGCCATCGCGTGCGATGGCGCGAACTCGCTCATAACAATTGACGAATGCTGGCTGTAGCTTACCGGGTCAGCTTTTTTCCATTCTTTTTCAAGTTCTTCACGGGTTTTCATCCAGGTAATGGACAAAACAGGATAATCTTTAGAACCAGTAACTTCCCCGTGAATAACGGTATGCTCCCGGTCATGGCTTTCCACATTCAGTTCATCTGGTGTTAAAACATGCCCAGGCTTCCAGCTAATACGCTGATAACTGTTAAGCATATACATCGCAGAATCCGTGCGCTTAATAGCACTGGCTTTAGCTGAATACGATATATAGGCATCCGGGCTATACGGATCGATATAATACGTATACGGCTTGTCACTCGTTTTAGGGTCATTATCCGGATGATTATCCTGACCCTGTAGTTTGAAAATAAAGGGTTCCGGCAATTCTTCACCGTTTACCACTACGTCATGGGCGCGGTAGCTGGCATTCGGGAGAAACGCATATTTTGCATCCCCCTCTTTTCGTTGTGGCAACTCAAAGGGTTTAGTGTCAGGTGCTTTCCCTACTTCGCCGTGCTGATAAAAAACTCGCTGGAACAGGTTAGGAATACCATCTGCAATTTTCTGAGGGATCCCTCGCCAGCCAAATCCCTGCACATTTTCCAGCGATACAACGCCATCATTTGGACAGAAGTAATTATACACTTTACCGTTATTGTTACGTCCATAGCGATCATCAGCCCGCAACGGATTATCAGAAGGTTTGCGCAGCGTACAGGAGGCTTCAAGGGCCAGTAATTCGTCTTCAGATAATTTTCCTCCCCCTTTCCACTGCGTATGCATCAGGCCACAGAATTTTTTGAATGTCTTCTGCCTGGCGGCATCCGTCTGTTGGTATCCGGGCTGAATATTTTCAGCCACGCGGGACTCCAGTGAATAAGGGGAATGATTCAGAATGATGCAGTTAACCGACTCATAACCTGCCTGCTTGACTAACATATTTGCCAGCATGGTAATAATCGTGCCCTGGCTGTGGGCGACAATATTAACCACATCATCACGCGTCTCTTGTTGCTGGCGGATCTGAATAATCAAATCTGCCAGACGCTGGGCAGCAAAAAACTGATAGATTCGGTGCGGGTTTTCATAAATGGGATGAGTGTAATCCCCGTCGTTCATATGCAGTGATGCAAATCCCGCCGCTGCCACGCCAAAACCTCCAGCTCCTGGCCCCAGCATATCGGGAATGTTGGTAGTCGCATTGGCGAACGTCCCGCCACCTTTTGCAAAATTTGAATCAAGACCATTCTTGAGGTTGTCATTCTGGTACTTAAACGAACCCTTACCGTCATTCCCCAGCGCGGCCATGTTCGTCTCGTTATCTTCCTGATAGGCGTCATACGGCAGATGGGCACCGGAAGACAGTTTTCCGACTTCATCCCTATATCGCTTCTGGTCTGCAACGTAATCAGCATGAGTGACCGGCTTATACCCCCAGTAAAACGGGATAACAGGTGAACGGCCGGGGTGCGCAATTCTGTTCTCCCCCCACTCATGCGCGTAAAAATCCTGACGATTAAGACGCTTACTCAGGCCTGCAAGAATGCCTTTCTCCTGATTCTGGTATGCCTCACCCACGTCGTTTACGCCATGGACCAGAATCACAATTCCCGGCATCGGACGCGGCACGCCAACGCGACGGGTCTGGGCCACCTCACCCAAATCTTTGTGTACCGGAATATCCCCTTCTGATATGACCCGTGGAGCATACGGGCTTTGTCTGGTTTCCGTCATTCCATTAACTCCATTTTGTAGGTGTCCAGGTCATCAGCATCGAGTAACGATGAATGACCGTTGCTGTCCGTTATGCCTTCCACCACTTTTCCGGCCGAGCTGGTCAGCCGGAATTTTTTGTTTGCGAGAATTTGCTCCGGATCGTCTCCGGCATGCAGCTGGTAGCGGAGTTTAAATGCGCCCTGATTGAACGGCGGGACCGTGACCTGTGCGCTTTCCGGGCCGTCATATTTCAGACTGGGTCCTTTCAGTTCGATTCCCGTCGGCGAGAAGATGGTGACCAGTCCGTTCGGACTGACGCGTATCCCGCCTCCCCCACAGACCAGCTGTATGCCCTGTCTGGCGCTGCCGTTCAGCTGCCCGTCGGTACTCGCCATCGTGAAATCATTCTGCGAGAGCATATGCATGGCACCGCGCTGGGCCTGCGTCGTGATATCTCCGGCCCCGGCAATCATCTGAATGCCGAGCTTGCGGGCAAACAGCGAGAGTTTTTCCCCCACGGCCAGCGAGAATTTTTTCACCACGTTTACGCTGGTATCCTGGCCCGCCGTCACAATCACATCTTTCCCGGCAGACAGTTGCAGACTGTCCGGCGTGACGTGTGCCTGCCCTTTGTCGGCATAGGTAAGCAGACCCGGCTCTGCCAGATTACTCAGCACCTGGTTCAACTGGTTTTGCTGATCGGTTTCCACATTACTGGCCCCGGCCGTCAGTGCGCTTTGTTGCAGTGTCATTGCCAGCGACAACGCTTTTTCCAGCTGCGCAATGGCGGCTGTCATATCCAGTTGCTTACCCGCAGCACGCGGTTGCGCCTCCGTGGTGATCATCACCCCTTTCGCAGCACGGAGCGCCATGTGATTGTCAGTGCGCGCTTCCACACCTTCACCGCGCTGTTTTCCCTCTGCATCAACGAGGTGACCAGCGCTGACCTGACTCTTGCCGTACTCCGTGGAAATCTTGATGTGTTCCTGACCGCGGCGGTCCTCCAGGCGGATTTTGTTCGAAGCAGCAGTGCGGATCACGTTGCGGGTGTCGTTGCGGTTTGTAACCAGATCAGGGTGCTTGCCGTCATGCATGACATGCGCAATAAAGGGCCGGTCCGGATCGCCGCCTTCAAAGGCTACAGCCACTTCTGTACCGTCCAGCAGCGGGAAATGAAAACCAAACACATCCCCACCGTACGGTCTGCCTAAGCGCATAAGAGCACTTTCAAAGCCGCCACGTTTCTCGTCGAGGTCAAAATCAAACTTCACGCGGTAGCGGCCATGCGCATCGACTCCGGCATAAGTGTGATCCCGATTGATGGCCGCCACGCGACCGGGTACCGTACCGGCAATCACCGGTCGCGGCAGATATTCCGGACGATAGCTGTAGCCGTTCAGATAAGGGATCCCTTTCAGGATGGCGCGGTAGTGCTGTGCGCGACTGCCGGATAGCGTCATTGTGGTGACAAGAAAACCGTGCTTAAACCCGTCAGGAATATCTCCTGTCGGGTGGAACATCATACCCGGCAACAGTGCCGGGTCACTGGTTGTCCCTCCCAGCACACTCTGTTTGTTCAGCAGACGCTCATAGCGCAGGCGCGCGTAAAACGTGGCTGTTTCCGCCTCTTCACCGTAAAAATCGCCGTACTTCAGATAATGATCGGCATAGTGATACTGTTTGCCGCTGGTTATCCCGTCGGGAATATCATTATCGAAAATGGTTTTATCCGCCTGTGGCGAAAATGGATTGCGGTAGTTATACGTACGCACCAGCACGCTTTCGGGAATGAGTTCGTATTGTTCTTCGAGCTCGGTAATGTATTCTTCATAGCTGGTCATGCCGGAATGGCGAACGTACGGCAGCTTCTTATCGCTGAAGGCATAGCGGCGGCCACCGTCACCAAAGACAACCACCGTTTCGCCCTGTACTTTGTCATGGTTTTCAAAGCGGAACCAGATCCCCACCTCGGCCAGCAGACGGCGGATAAACTGGAGATCGGTTTCCTTCCACTGAATAATCATTTCACGGCTGGGGTAGCTGTGGCTCAACTGGTCAAAATCGATGTTGTAACCTTGAAAATGCCCGCTCTCCTTCATCAGCTTCGTGACGAGCTCTGGCACTGACACATTCATGTATACGGCCGAACGGTAATTCCGGTCCAGCAGCGCCAGATCATGCTCCAGCACACACTCGTAAAGGGCCTCATCGGCAGATGACTTCAGACGGGCAAACGACGTGATCACCCCGTTAATCTGGCGCACCGGCAGCCAGGACTCCTGATTGTGCCAGCCAGCTTTCGGATTCGGGGCACGCAGAATAAATTCCGCCCTCTGATTGAGGACATCGTTGACGGCAATGCTTGATGCCGGGCTGGTAAAGCGGATGGTGTAGCGATAGGGCTTACTGAGTCCTTCTTCCCCTGTAAAAGAGTGAACATCCGGTAAAACAGATATGCCTCGTGGAATATACAGTAAATAACGGTTTAACGTATTCTGTTGCTGAATAATGCCTGACGGTCCTGTCATCGCCCAATATCCCTGATAAAGAATGACTGTTTATTAAAAAATAATACGCTCATAGGCCATTGAATAAAATGCCATTCGGTAACAAATCACAGAATTTTACAAAATACATATCATTCAGTTTAAAGATAAATAAAATAAAAACATTCACACGATAAATAAAAGACCAGAAATAATACCCGGCCCGTTTATAACAATTCAGCCGGTAAAAACAATATGGACGACGTGTTTTTCCTGTGAGCGCATAATCAGATATTCAGAAACCACCGCTGAAGGGTAGAGTTATTCGGCCCTTTCTCCTGATATAAATCGGTATTCCCTGGAGAGCAGCAATAAATATTAAACCGGTCGCCGCCTGGTAAGAATATACAGTAGTTTCCGTAAGCGGGATTTTATCTGCCACCAGTATATGAGGATAAATTCCGTTCCGGTATCCAGGGTTCGCAGGAGGCGGCAAAGAGCCGCTGCTTAAACTTAGGAGAATAATCAGGGCAGCCTTTTCGCCTGCCGCGAGTCACATTTTTCCGCATGTCTGACACGTTGATACCCACCACTTATTCGGTAGACACCACGTTGTCGAAAATATCAGATTATGGCCAGACGACTCTCGCTGAACGCATACTAAGAGTGGGAAAAGGTATCCAGTTCGGACAGGAAAGCATCCGCAACGAAGTCCATATCGAGTTCAGACGTAAAAAATCCGGGCCAGAGGGGCTGAACCCGGATTGTCTCTTACTGGCAGGATCGTTCAAGCGTTCTTAAACGATCGGCATTACTGCACAAGTGCAAGGCGTTTTTTATTGCAGTGGCATAAATGAGGGTTTATGCCCGGCTTATTTGTAGATGACAGCGGTGCCGTGCAGGGTGTTAGGACCGGTCACAGAGGTGATGCGGTAAGATTTTGCACCCATTGCTTCCGCTTTTTGTGCCAGTTGATCTTCCAGAGAGCCCAGGTTAGTCCCGGCAGACGCAGAGATCGTCCCGACTTTATGCTGATCGGCTGGAGTGGATTGTACCTGTACAGCAGCAAAGCTTGCGAAAGAGAGTGAACTCAGTACAGCAGCAGCGATGAGGGTTTTTACGTTTTTCATAATGTTTACCTTTGGCAGATGAATTTTTTGGTCGTTAGCTATTTAGTTAACGATCGATAGGTAAATAATAAATGTGATCCAGCTCACGCGTCAACACATTTTTATAACGAGCATTAATTAAATTTTAAAATTGTTATTTTTCATACATATATGATTAATTTATTTTTAAGCATTCTGCACTGGTGGTGGGTTGCGTTTATTTTTATAATGGTCATTCAACAAACCAACAGAGGACCAACGGCAAATGACAACCGACGTCACGAGTTGTGTGAAGAAAAGCCGTGGCCGACCAAAAGTGTTTGACAGGGATGCAGCGCTTGATAAGGCCATGACTCTCTTCTGGCAACATGGGTATGAAGCGACCTCGCTTTCCGATCTGGTAGAAGCCACCGGAGCTAAAGCGCCGACGCTTTATGCTGAATTTACCAATAAAGAGGGGCTGTTCAGGGCGGTGCTGGACAGGTACATTTCGCGCTTTGCGGCGAAACACGAAGCCCAGCTATTTTGTGAAGAGAAAAGTGTAGAACAGGCGCTACGGGATTACTTTACTGCCGTTGCCACCTGCTTCACCAGTAAAGAGACGCCTGCGGGCTGCTTTATGATTAACACCTCTGCCACCCTGGCGGCAGCATCAAAAGAGATCGCCAATACGGTGAAATCGCGTCATGCGATGCAGGAGGAGACGCTCAGCGCATTTCTGGCTCAGCGCCAGCAGCGCGGTGAAATTCCCGCGCACTGCCAGCCTCAGATGCTGGCGCAATACCTGAGCTGTATTTTACAGGGAATGTCGATCAGCGCCCGTGAAGGGGCGACGCTGGAAAAGCTGCAGAACATTTCCGACACCACGCTGCGCCTGTGGCCTGAACTGCTCAAAATCTGACGCAAAAAAAAGCTCCTCAGCCTGAGCGCTTGAGGAGCTAAGTTCAGAGAACATCTTTTTTACGCTTTGTTATTCAGTACCAGCTGGCCGTTTCCATCCAGTGGAATTTGGGTGCCCGGGTCTTTATCCATGCGGATTTTGCCCTGCTGATCGCCAATTTTGTAGGTCACGTCATAGCCCAGCATTTTTTCCGACTTGTCATAGACGGTTTTACAGCGCTGCTGGGTCGTGGTGTAAGTATCGTTATCCTGCATTGCGCCCTGCACCTGGTTACCGGCATAGCCGCCACCCAGCGCGCCGACCACGGTCGCGACATCTTTACCCCGACCACCGCCAAACTGGTGACCAATCACCCCACCCGCTACCGCACCCAGAACAGAGCCGGCAATACGGTTTTCATCCTGTACCGGACGACGGTGGGTTACGGAGACGTTACGGCACTCCTGACGTGGGGTTTTTACGGTTTCTTTAATAGGCGTTGCAGAAACCACCTGCGCATACTGCGGGCCGCGATCTAAAACGTTGAGACTGGCAACAGCAGCCACACCTAACGCAGCTGCGACGCCGATCCCTATACCCGCCAACATTGATTTATTCACGGGACTTCCTCCTTTGTTGCTATTGGTAACAATTCTGCTATGGAGGCGCGGCTTCGCCAATAAGACAAAGGATCAAAAAGTGGACATCGGGGAGAGATATATCGCGTTTAGGAGAACTCTTAGGCACCTAATCCACGACGAGCAGCATGATATGCTAAAAAATCCCTCCGGAGGGCCCGGAGGGAGTGAAAGATTAGTGCAGCTTCAGACGTGGACGAATGACGCGGTTGATTCTGCCCACCAGCATCATCAGGCCCGTTTTAAAGTAGCCGTGCAGCGCGATCTGGTGCATACGGTACAGGGAGATATACACGAAGCGTGCAATGCGCCCTTCCACCATCATCGAGCCACGCATCAGGTTACCCATCAGGCTACCGACGGTAGAGAAGTTTGACAGCGATACCAGCGAACCGTGGTCTTTATAGACATATGCCTTCATTGGCTTGCCTTTGTACTGCGCCAGGATGTTGTGCAGCACCAGGCTTGCCATCTGGTGCGCGGCCTGAGCGCGCGGCGGCACGAAGCCCCCTTCAGGACGCGCGCAGGAGGCACAGTCACCAATAGCGAAGATTTCAGGGTCGCGCGTGGTTTGCAGCGTCGGCTCGGTGACCAGTTGGTTAATGCGGTTCGTCTCCAGACCACCGATATCTTTCATAAAGTCAGGCGCTTTGATACCTGCCGCCCAGACCATCAGATCCGCTTTAATGTACTCGCCGTCTTTGGTGTGCAGTCCACCTTCGTCAGCGCTGGTCACCATGGTCTGCGTCAGGACGCGCACGCCCAGTTTAGTCAGTTCATTGTGCGCTGCGCCGGAAATGCGCGGAGGCAGCGCAGGCAGAATACGCTCACCCGCTTCAACCAGCGTCACGTTCAGCGCTTCGTTAGTTAACCCCTTGTAACCGTAGCTGTGCAGCTGTTTAACCGCATTGTGCAGCTCTGCGGACAGCTCAACGCCTGTCGCGCCGCCGCCGACAATGGCAATGTTAACCTTGCCATTCGCACCCAGATTGCTGGTGTACTTCAGGAACAGGTTCAGCATTTCCTGATGGAAACGACGCGCCTGGTGCGGGTTATCGAGGAAGATACAGTGCTCTTTAACGCCCGGCGTGTTGAAGTCGTTGGAGGTACTGCCGAGCGCCATCACCAGCGTGTCATACGCCAGCTTGCGCTCGGGGACCAGCAGCTCGCCTTTTTCATCACGCAGCTCGGCCAGGGTAATGGTTTTGTTCTCACGGTTGATGTCAACCACCGAGCCCAGCTGGAACTGGAAATGATGGTTGCGCGCGTGCGCCAGATAGCTCAGCGCGTCCACGCCCTCATCCAGTGAGCCGGTCGCCACTTCGTGCAGCAGCGGTTTCCACAGGTGGCTGTGGTTACGATCCACCAGCGTGATTTTGGCTTTTTTACCGCGCCCCAGCTTCTTGCCCAACTGTGTGGCCAGCTCCAGCCCGCCAGCACCACCGCCTACAATCACTATCTTTTTCAATGGCGTAGTCAACGTGACCCCCTCAAATTATTAACCAATTGTTAATTAAAAGTTATGAAAATAACCCTTAATTAACAACAGGTTACAGCACTGAAACCATTCAGGTGCATTGAGAATAACACGTCAGGCGCATTGGTCATACCAAAATTGATATGCATCAAGTTTTGATGGCTTAAAAGTAGACAATTCTGGACAAAAAGAAACCCGGTGCGCGTTCGCGACCGGGTTTCTGAAGTGGCAGGCTGTGGTTTAGCCCAGCGTTTTAAAGGCTTTGATGCGCTGGAGGTGCGGGGAGATGTTCTTGAACTTGTGGGTCTGCTCTTCGTCCCAGACGATCTCGTAATAGTGATGCAGCAGCTCTGCGGCCCGATGGCTGTTCAGTGCTTCATCATTACGCGAGAGGATCACCAGACAGCGATCGCGGTTTTTCTCACGGAAGTTGCTCACGCACTTGGTCGCAATATCGACATACTCTTCCGGGCGGTCAATTTTGCCTTCCATGTTCTCATTCGGGAAAAGGTTAGGATTGAAGACCACCTGGCGGATGTCGCACAGGAAGCCAATCCGCTCCGCCCAGTAGCCGCCCAGCCCCACGCCGCAAATCAACGGGCGATCGTCGACGTTAAGCTGCAGCATCTTGTCCACCTCTTTGAGCAGATGCTGCATATCATGCTTCGGATGGCGCGTACTGTAGCTAATCAGCCGTACATCGGGATCGATAAACTGCAGCTGTAGCACCTTCTCATGATTACCAGGACTGTTTGAGTCAAAACCGTGTAAATAGATGATCATTGTCTTCTCACCACTCTACGCCTTCCGGGAGGGTTTACAGGCTGGCTTTATGTGCCTGCCAGCGCTCATTCAGGTCTTCAAGCCGGGCGTTGACCGACTTCCAGCGCGCCGAATCCATCAGCTCCTGACGGCTAAATGAACCTTTATGATACAAATGCGTAACACGCTCTGCATTGATCGGTGACAGGTTATCCAACACGCTAACGGCACCTTTACGATTATTGCAGACAAGGATCATATCGCAACCTGCATCCAGCGAGGCCTGGCCGCGCTCAGCATAGCTGCCCATGATTGCCGCCCCTTCCATCGACAGATCGTCGGAGAAAATGACGCCGTTGAAACCCAGCTCCTGGCGCAGAACGGTTTTCAGCCAGTGCGGGGAGCCGCTGGCAGGACGCGGATCGACGTCGCTGTAAATCACGTGCGCGGGCATAATGGCGTCCAGCTTGTTATCGGTGATAAGCGAGCGGAACACCGACATATCTTTGGCGCGAATTTCTGCTTCCGGACGCGGGTCGCGCGGGGTCTCTTTGTGGGAATCTGCCGTCACCGCCCCGTGGCCCGGGAAGTGTTTCCCGGTGGTTTTCATTCCCGCATCGTGCATCCCGTCGATAAACCGGGTCGCCATTTCCAGCGCAATACGCGGATCTTCATGGTAGGAGCGCTCGCCAATCGCGGCGCTGATATGGCCCACATCCAGCACCGGGGCAAAGCTGATGTCGATATCCATGGCAGTCATTTCGCTGGCCATCAGCCAGCCGGCTTCCTGCGCCAGTTTCCCACCCTCTTCCGTGCCGAGCAGCGCGGCGAAAGACTGGGCTGCCGGCAGGCGGGTAAAACCGTCGCGAAAACGCTGCACGCGGCCGCCTTCCTGATCGACGGCCACCACCAGATGATTGCGCGACGCGGCGCGGATCTGGCGCACCAGTTCACGCAGTTGCGCCGGATCGTGATAGTTGCGGGTAAACAGGATCAGGCCGCCCACCAGCGGATGCGCCAGAATTTCACGCTCCTCCGCATCCAGCTCAAACCCTTCTACATCCAACATGACTGGACCCACACTCACCTCTCTTATCCTTTCGTTTGTAACTGGCGCCAGGCATCGTCTGCCAGCGCAATAAATTGTTTATCTCTGGACTGCTGCAAACGCATCTCAAACCAGCCCGCCATCAGCATGATGACCCAGGGCCGCCAGCGTCTCACCTGGTGTGCCAGCGCATCGGCGTTAAAGTGCGCAACGCTGGCATACTCTCTGATGAGTTTCTGCCGCGCGGCTTCACTTTCCGTCCAGACCGCGGCCAGCTCCAGCGCCACATCGCCGTCTCCGGCATATTCCCAGTCGATAAGCCTGGCGCCCTGTGGCGTATGCACGATGTTCCCGGCGTGCACATCCATATGTAACGGCGAGAGCCGAATCGGTTGCGGCTCGCCCGCTTTACGCAGCCGTTTGAGATGCGCAAGCCACACTGGGGTACGTCTTGCTGGAGAGGCTTGTTGCCAGTAGTTTTCCAGCAGTGGAAGTAAGGCGATTCGCCACCCCAGACGCTGTTGCTGGTGCAGATGATACAGCATCGCCGCAAGCGCTGGGGTGTCCGGCAGCGCGCTTTTCACCTCCCCCTCCAGATAGTCGACGGCCATCCAGCCCTTGCTGAAAAATCGGGGTTCAGGCACGAGATCCGCCGGAAGGCGTTTGAGGGCGCGAAACTGACGGCGAAACTGGAAAGCCGGGGCGAAGGGATCGTGGTTCTGCCGCAAGACCAGACGGTGCGCGCCCCGCGCTATAATGCAACTCGCGCCGCTAAGCCCGGAGTGGGCCTGCGGCGCGATAAGGCGGTACTGTGGAAAATAACGCGTCAGAATCTCTTCACGCGTGGTGTCATTGTTGCGTAACCGCACCTTTACCTGACCAGATAATTTCGCCTGTCTGAACCAGCATCAGCTGCATCTGCAGGGCTGGGGTATTCACGTTACCGGTCGCATTAGAGTACAGCACATACTGGGCGCCAACGTTGCGGGCAATGCCAATCGCCTTGCTGCGGGTACCGAGGCTATCCTGCGGCGACAGGCCCAGCTGCTGTTTGGCTAACGCGAGCTGCTGAGCAGAGACCAGCGTAAACTTACCGTTGTTTGCCAGCGCATTGCGCAGCGTTTCTGTCGCTTCGCCCGCGTTCAGCGAACCGTTGGTACGGTTGTTCACGCTATCGACCAGCAGCACGCTGCCTGCCGTCACGCCCTGAGCCTGCAGCATTTTACCGACCATCGGCTGCATCGCACCGTTCCAGTCGTAATGGCGCACGCGCGGCGCAGGTTGTGACGTCTGGTCCTGATGTTCAATCGGGCCAGGCTGTGACGGAATAGACGGTACAGACGGCACGGTTGGCTGGGTCTGCGTTGGCGGTGTCGGCTGCTCGGTACCCGGCTTTGCCTCTTCCACAGGTGCTGGCTGTTCTGTACGGGTCACACACCCTGCGAGGAACAGCGCGAATGCGGTCACGAGCGCATAACGGCTCATATTTTTAATCAAGGTTCACCCCTTAGAGATAAAGATAAAGTCTCACCTTATGCGCACCCAGATAGCTGGCGCTGTCATAGAGCGTTACCGACGACCTTGCCGGAAGAGTGACGCTGCGCGGCGCCTCCAGCGGGTGCATCTCAAGACCTCTTACGTCATACCAGAAAAAACGGTAGTGGACCGTCACCGGTTCATTTCTTTCGTTATAGAGCGTAGAGGAGGCAGAAGATTTAATTTCGCTGATGGTCAGTGCGGGCTGTTGCGCCGTGATGCCCGCAGCCAGCACGGAGGATTCCATCACCAGCGTCTGTTCATCGCTGACAGGGATCGCCGGACGCGTGCTGCACCCCACAACCATCATCGTCATTACCAGCGCTGCAATACGCCCTTTAAACATGTTACAGACCTTTGTGAGCCAGCATCGGTCCCAGCGGACGTCCACCCAGCAGATGCATGTGAATATGATAAACTTCCTGGCCGCCATGACGATTACAGTTCATGATCAGACGATAACCGTCTTCCGCTATGCCTTCCTGCTCGGCAATTTTCGCCGCCACCGTCAGCATACGACCTAACGCCACTTCGTGCTCGGTTTTTACGTCGTTTACGGTCGGAATCAGAATATTAGGAATGATAAGGATGTGTGTCGGTGCCTGAGGGGAAATGTCCCGGAAAGCCGTTACCAGTTCATCCTGATAGACGATATCCGACGGGATTTCGCGGCGAATAATTTTACTGAAAATCGTTTCTTCAGCCATGACCTTTTCCTTTTTTGTTAGGTGCGTCCGCTGTTAACACACTCTCTGGAGGACTGTGTGACACAATTCAAGAGTATGAGCGAGTTTCTCCTGTCCTTTCAACCTTCTCCCCCGAATTCTTTGCTGAATATTCATCAGCTGACTGAAGAGTGACCGCTCGCGTGCCTTAACGGGCTGAAACATTATTTCAGTTTCGCACGACACATCTGTTTACAGCATTAATGGCAATGCGTATATTTCGCATTTGCATTTTCATGCGCATTTTTAACATAGAAAACGACGTCAGACCGTATTTGTGGGACTGACGCAAACACTCTTCACCGTTCATAAGGGTTTGATAATGTCTTTCATTGATCACACCAGGGATGGGCAACGTCAGCCTGTCGCAACGCCTTCGTTGCTGGCAGCCTGTATTGCTATGGCATTGACGCCAGCCGCCGCTTTCGCTGCATCAGCAACCGAAGACACCGTCGTCGTGGATGGAGGTTTTGACAATACGCAGGATCCTTCCGCAAGTCAGGACCGGGATTACAGCGTAAAAACCACCACCACCGGCACAAAGCTGTTGCTGGTTCCCCGTGATATCCCACAGTCCGTTAGCGTCATTAGCCAACAGCGCATGGCCGATCAGAACCTGCAGTCTATCGGCCAGGTGTTAACCAACACGACTGGCGTAACGGCGCAGGTGCAGGACAGCGATCGTACCGTATTTTACTCGCGCGGATTTTTCGTCAGTAACTACGCCTTTGACGACCTGCCAACCTCCATCAGCGAAGTGTGGAACTTCGGCGACACCGCCGCCGATACCGCGATTTACGACCGTATCGAAGTGGTTCGCGGCGCGACCGGGCTGATGTCCGGCACCGGTAACCCGGCGGCGTACGTCAATATGGTGCGTAAGCATGCGGACAGCAATGAGTTCAAAGGCAATGTCTCCGCCAGCTACGGCAGCTGGGACAAGCAGCGCTACGTGCTGGATCTCCAGGCACCGCTGGTAGAGTCCGGGAAGGTACGGGGACGCCTGATTACGGGCTATCAGGACAACGACAGCTTCGTGGATAACTACCACTACCGGAAGAAGTTCCTCTACGGCGTGGTGGATGCGGACGTCACCGACAGCACCACCCTCTCTGTAGGGTATGAATATCAGGAAAGCCACACTGCCGATCCGACCTGGGGCGGATTGCCGACCTGGTACAGCGACGGGAGTAAAACCGACTACAATCGCAGCCAGACCGTCGCGCCTGACTGGGCCTACTCGGACAAGGATAGCACCCGCATCTTTGCTAACCTGACCCAGCGTTTCGACAACGGCTGGGAAGCGCACGTCAACGGCATGCACGCGGAGACCAACTTCGACAGCAAGCTGATGTATATGTCCGGCTATCCGGAAAAAGAGACCGGGGCGGGCATGGTTGGCTACGGCGGCTGGAACAGAGGTGAACGCAAACAGGATGCGGTTGATGCCTTCCTGCGCGGCGGCTTCGATCTTTTCGGCCGCCAGCATGAGATGATGTTTGGCGGCAGCTTCAGCCGACAGCGCAACCACTATGACAACAGAATGCCGGATGCGCTGTACGGCATGGTGGACGTGGGGAATTTCAAAAACTGGAACGGAAATATCGCCGATCCGCAGTGGACGCCGTGGAAGCTCTATAGCCAGGACGACATTCGCCAGTCCTCAGCGTACACCTCCGCCCGCTTCTCGCTGGCCGACCCGCTGCACCTGATCCTCGGGGCGCGCTACACCAACTACAACATTCGCTATAACCCGGCGGGCTCTCCTGACACCCGTCTGGAAAGCACTGATGATGACGTAACGCCTTACGCGGGCCTGGTCTACGATATCAACGAAGACTGGTCGACCTACGTCAGCTATACCTCCATCTTCCAGCCGCAGGACAAGCGCGACGCCAGCGGACGTTATCTCGATCCAACCACGGGCAAAAGCTACGAAGCCGGTGTTAAAGCAGACTGGTTTAATACCCGTCTGACCACCTCGCTGGCGATTTTCCGCATCGAGCAGGATAACGTGGCGAGCAACACCTATACCTACATGCCGAGCGGTGAGTCGATTTATGAATCGCTGGACGGCGTGGTCAGCAAAGGGATTGAGTTCGAGCTGAACGGCGCCCTGACCGATAACTGGCAGCTGACGTTCGGCGCGACCCGCTACATTGCGGAAGATAAGAACGGCAGCGCTGTCAGTTCCGATCAGCCGCGCACGACAATGAAGCTGTTTACCCGTTATCAACTGCCAATGCTGCCGGCGCTGACGGTGGGCGGTGGCGTAAACTGGCAGAACAAAGTGTGGACGGATGTGGACGGTGGCCCGGCGGGACAATCCCGCGCAGAGCAAGGCAGCTACGGACTGGTTAATCTGTTCAGCCGCTATCAGGTCACCAAAGATTTTGCTATTCAGGCGAACGTCAACAACCTGTTCGACAAAGAGTATTACGATTACGTCGGCTCTTACGTGGTTTATGGCGCACCGCTGAACGTCTCGGTGAGCGCAAGCTACGACTTCTGAGTGTTGGCACAACAAACCACAGCAATAAAAAAGGCAGCCATTCGGCTGCCTTAGTCTCCCCAGGTCACAGCTTAGCTGTTGCGGATGTACTCATCCATTTCGGTTTTCAGGTTATCGGATTTAGTACCGAAGATAGCCTGAACGCCCGAACCTGCAACAACCACGCCCGCTGCACCCAGTTTTTTCAGACCCGGCTGGTCCACTTTCGCAACGTCGGCAACGCTCACACGCAGACGAGTGATGCACGCGTCCAGGTTAGTGATGTTCTCTTTACCGCCGAACGCAGCAACCAGTGCCGGAGCCATTTCGCTGGTCGCGCCTGCTTTGCTGTCTTCAGTTGCATCTTCACGACCCGGAGTTTTCAGATCCAGTGCTTTGATCAGCACGCGGAAGATGGTGTAGTAAACAACGGCGTAGCACGCACCCACGATTGGGAACAGCCACAGCTTGCTGCTGTTACCGGACAGAACGATGAAGTCGATCAGGCCGTGAGAGAAGGACGTACCGTCACGCATGCCCAGCAGGATACAGATTGGGAACGCCAGGCCAGCCAGTACAGCGTGGATGATGTACAGGATTGGCGCAACGAACATGAAGGAGAACTCGATCGGCTCGGTAATACCGGTCAGGAACGAGGTCAGCGCTGCGGAGATCATGATACCGCCCACTTTTGCACGGTTTTCTGGCTTAGCAGAGTGCCAGATTGCAATCGCAGCAGCCGGCAGGCCGTACATTTTGAACAGGAAGCCACCAGACAGTTTACCTGCAGTTGGGTCACCCGCCATGTAACGTGGGATATCGCCGTGGAACACCTGACCTGCTGCGTTGGTGAATTCACCAATCTGCATCTGGAATGGAACGTTCCAGATGTGGTGCAGACCGAATGGCACCAGGCAACGCTCGATGAAGCCGTAGATACCGAACGCGACAACCGGGTTCTGGTAAGCAGCCCACTGAGAGAAGGTCTGGATAGCGGAACCGATTGGTGGCCAGATGAAGGACAGGATCACGCCAGTGAAAATCGCTGCCAGACCAGAGATGATCGGAACAAAACGCTTGCCCGCGAAGAAGCCCAGATACTCAGGCAGCTTGATGCGATAGAAGCGGTTGAACATATACGCTGCAATCGCACCGGAGATGATACCGCCCAGAACACCGGTATCTGCCAGGTGTTTCGCGGCAATCTCTTCTGCAGGTAAATGCAGAACCAGCGGCGCAACCACAGCCATGGTTTTCACCATGATGCCGTAAGCAACCACTGCAGCCAGCGCAGAAACGCCGTCGTTATTGGTGAAGCCCAGCGCCACACCGATAGCGAAGATCAGAGGCATGTTAGCAAAGACGGAACCGCCTGCTTCAGCCATCACATGGGAAACTACGGCTGGCAGCCAGCTGAAGTTAGCAGAACCGACACCCAGCAGGATACCTGCGATAGGCAGTACGGATACTGGCAGCATCAGCGATTTACCGACCTTTTGCAGGTTAGCAAATGCATTCTTAAACATAATTGAGAGTGCTCCTGAGTATTTGTGCTTTTTTTACGCTTTCACGCATTGGCCCGGGGGGAGTACCGTGCCGTGGACAGGACATCTAAGCGCCCTTTATTTATTACACAGAGTAAAATAATTCCCTCTGAGTTTGTTTGACGGCTATCACGTTTCAGCTTAAGACGGTCGAAAAACTTTCAGTAATTTACAAAAAGCATGTCTGGATGTTTCTAAGAACGCCGTCACCGCCCCAAATGAGGCGGTGAACTTTACTCGTTTTATTTATTAATTACGAGCCTAAAAAAAACAGGCTTATCAGACGGATTGCAGGCGGGCGGGGTCGATATGGAACAGCGCAGAGAAGTTTTGCGTCGTGACGCGGGCCAGCTCTTCGATACTGACGCCTTTAAGCACGGCCATGTACTCTGCGACGTCTCGCGTCATGGCCGGCTGGTTCTCTTTACCGCGATGCGGTACCGGCGCCAGATACGGAGAGTCTGTTTCCACCAGAATGCGATCGAGCGGGACATAGCGCGCAGCATCACGGAGCTGCTCAGCGTTACGGAACGTCACGATCCCGGAAAACGAAATATAAAACCCCAAATCAAGCAGTTTACCCGCCGTTTCTCTGTCTTCTGTGAAACAGTGTAGTACGCCACCGCAATCCGTCACGTTTTCTTCCCGGAGGATCGCCAGCGTATCGGCGCGCGCATCGCGTGTATGTACGATGACCGGTTTATTCAGTTCGCGGCCGATGCGAATATGGTTGCGGAAAGACGCCTGCTGGCGCGCTTTCGTTTCCGGCGTGTAAAAATAGTCCAGCCCGGTTTCACCCATCGCCACAACGCCCGCTTCTGCTGCCAGTCGGCGCAGCTCTTCTACGTCATACTCTTCATCCTGGTTCAGCGGATGAACGCCGCAGGAGAACACCACGTTATCGCGATCGCCCACCAGCTCACGCATTGAGCGATACCCTGGCAGCGTCGTCGCCACCGCAAGACAAAATTTCACATCGCGGGCAGCGGCTTTCGCCAGCACGTCATCCACGTCGTTGTGCAGGGATTGATAATCCAGGCCATCAAGATGGCAGTGTGAGTCGACTAAAAACATAATGTCTCTCTCAGAGATGGGAAACAGGCGGCGTAACGCCCGGTTGCAGGTAGTGTTCAATACGCAGTAACTGGTCGGTCAGCAAAAGCTCGCGATTAAGACCCGTCACGGTTAAAAGCTGTTCGCGGCTCTCGCAAACATCATGAAGGATAGCGTGCAGAGACGCGCCTGTAAGGCGGCTCGCCAGCATGTTCACCAGGGGCCACGCGTCCGGGTTAGTCAGCAGCGTAGCTCCTTGCTGGATTTTTAGCGCATCGAGCAATAAGGAGGCCAGCCAGTGCAGACGCTCAACGGCCCGATCGCTATTCAGCGCAGGCAGTAAACTCAGCCAGTCCTGGTTGTTAAGTGAAGCCTCAACGGCCCTGCAGAGCCCTTCTCGCTGCGACCAGACGTCAGGCTGTAGTAATGCCAGCGCCGCCGCGGGGGCGCCGCTGCTGAGGCGCAGCGCAGACAACGCACTCTCCTGTGACGTTGTCACCTCTCGCTCAAGCCAGCTTAACGCCCACGATTCCTGAGGCACCGCCAGATGATGGAGACGACAACGGCTGCGCAGCGTCGCCAGTAAACGTCCCGGGTCCCGGCAGGAAAGGAAAAACCACGTCTTTTCCGGCGGCTCTTCCAGGGTTTTAAGCAGCGCGTTCGCCGCCGCCTCGGTAAGCAACGCAGCGTCGTTGAGCCAGACCACTTTTGCCCCGCCCAGACGCGCATGTTCGTACAGTTTCTCGCTGACTTCACGCACGGCATCAATGCCGAGCGCGCTTTTGCCCTTCTCAGGCTCAAGCGTGTAGTAGTCAGGATGCGTGCCGGCCTGCATCAGCTGGCAGCCGCGGCATTTACCGCAGCTTTTATGCCCTTCCGGCTGCTGGCACATCAGAAAACGAGTGATGGCGTAGATCAACGCATCATCGCCCATTCCCGGCAACGCCTGAATCAGTAACGCATGATGCCCCCGACCGGCCTGATAGCTGGCGATCAGCTGTTCAAAGTGCGGGCGCAACCATGGATACCATTTCATGCCTGCTGCTCCTGTAGCCACTGCGTAACGGTCTGTTGAATATCGCGCGTGACGTCGTCCAGAGATTGCGTGGCGTCAATGGTACGAATTGCGCTGTCCCGTGCGGCCAGCTCAAGATAGCGTGAGCGCGTGCGGTTAAAGAAATCGAAAGACTCTTGCTCAATGCGGTCCAGTTCGCCGCGCGCGCGGGCGCGCCTGAGGCCCACTTCCGGGGTCACATCCAGGTAGAGGGTCAGGTCCGGGCGAAAATCCCCCAGTACGGCATCGCGAAGGGTTGCCAGCATCGCCTGGTCAATACCGCGTCCGCCGCCCTGATAAGCCTGAGTCGAAAGATCGTGACGGTCACCGATCACCCACTTGCCGTCGGCCAGAGCAGGTTTAATCACGGTCTCAACCAGTTGGACGCGCGCCGCATAGAACATCAGCACTTCGGCTTTGTCAGTAATAACCTCGTCGCCAACGGATTTAATATCCAGCACCAGGCTGCGCAGTTTCTCCGCCAGCTGAGTACCGCCCGGCTCGCGGGTAAAGACCATGTCAGCGACGCCAAGCGATTTCAGCGTATCCACTACCACGTTACGGGCGGTGGTTTTACCCGCCCCTTCTAGTCCCTCAATGACAATGTATTTACTGCGCATTTTTTTCCTTAAGTGCCTTCAGATAGTCCTGAACAGAGCGATTATGGCTGGCAAGGTTGGTGTTAAAGGTATGCCCCCCTTTCCCATCAGCCACAAAATAGAGGTACGGTGTTTTGGCCGGGTGCGCGGCGGCTTTGAGCGAAGCCTCGCTCGGCGTGGCTATCGGGCCCGGCGGCAAGCCGTTAATCACGTAGGTATTATACGCCGTTGGCGTCTCCAGATCTTTTCTGGAGATCTTACCGGCATAGCTTTCGCCCATACCGTAGATGACGGTCGGGTCGGTTTGCAGACGCATGCCGATGCGCAGGCGGTTGATAAATACCGACGCGACCCGGTCGCGCTCGGCCGCCACGGCCGTCTCTTTCTCAATGATCGAGGCCATTGTCACAAACTGGTTTTGATCTTGATAAGGCAGCCCGTCCATACGCCCTTCCCAGGCGGAATCAACTGCCTCGACCATCTTTTTGTGTGCCCGTTTAAGAATCGCCACATCGGTCGTGCCCGCCGTATACATCCAGGTGTCTGGCCAGAACCAGCCTTCCACCCACTCAGGATGTTCAAATTTCAGCACCTCGGCGACCGTCTCATAGCGATCGTCTTTGAGCGTGTGCTTGATGTAAGGCGCATCACGCAGCTGCTTGAGGTAATCGCTTAAGCGCATCCCTTCAACAAAGCGCAGCGGGAACTGTGCCTCTTTACCGCTTTCCAGCAGCTGCAGCATCTCTCTGACGGTCATGCCGGGCGTAAAGCGATAGGTACCAGCCTTGAAGTGAGACAGTTCAGGCTCGATACGCAATAGCCACTGGAACACGCGTGGACGGTTGATGATTTTATCCCCGTAAAGCTGCTCGCCCAGCGCCATCCGCCCGGTACCGGCTTTCAGGGTAAAAATCGTCTCGTCTTTAATCAGGATTTTACTGTCCGCCAGCTGGCGAACCTTCCATACTCCCGCTCCGCCGGCAATACCCAGCGCAACGATCAGGAGAAGGACAAAGCGCAACATTTTCTTCATGACTTTTTGATTTGCTCACATATCGGGGCTAAAAACGTAAAGAGCTCTCGCGAAGACCAGCGCTGTTGACCATACGCCCGAACGGGTATAACAGGCATCAGCGCATTGCAGATCACAACTTCATCGGCGGACAGCAGCGCCTCTTCCTTCGCGTTTACTTCGACAACGCGAAAGCCTGCATGTGCCAGTTGTTGCAAACAAAACTGGCGCATGATGCCGTTAACCCCAGCCTGCTCCAGCGAAGGGGTGAAGACCTCATGGCCCTTCCGCCAGAGTAAATTAGCCGCACAGCATTCCGTAATGAACCCTTCGCTGTCAAGGACTAGCGCCTCATCGGCGTCAGTCTGTTCAAGATGAGTACGAATAAGCACCTGTTCAAGGCGGTTAAGATGTTTTATTCCGGCGAGCATAGGGTTTCGCCCCAGCCGTACCGGGCTCAGCGTCAGCGTTACCCCTTCCTCACGCCAGCGCGCATAGTGAGCAGGATACGCTGATACGGAAAGAATACGCGTGGGATGCTGACAGGCGGAACCGCTGTACCCTCGCCCGCCGCTGCCGCGGCTAAGAATAACTTTTAAAACGCCGTTTGTATTACCTGACGCCAGCCGGCGCATCTCGCGCTCGAGAATGTCCCACTGCATGAAGGGAATCAGCAATTTCTCGCAGGCTTTTTGTAAACGACGGATATGGGCGTCAAGCAGGCTCACCTCACCGTCAAGAATACGCGCAGTGGTGAAACAACCATCGCCAAACTGGATTGCCCTGTCGCTTGCCGGCAGCGTTTCTTGCTCAAGGCCATTAATTAAAAACATGGTGGCTCCTTATGCGTGGAGGCTCAGTCTGGCAGGATGTTAAAAGCCGGACAAGGGGATTTTCCCTAATAAAAAAGGCCCGGCAAGCGGACCTTTTTTTATAGCTTTCAGGCAGTCAGGCTCAGACCTTTTTGAAGATCAGAGAACCATTCGTGCCGCCAAAGCCGAAGGAGTTACACAGGGTGTACTCCATACCGCTAACCTGACGCGCTTCGTGCGGAACGAAGTCCAGATCGCAACCTTCATCCGGGTTATCCAGGTTGATGGTTGGCGGCACAGCCTGATCGCGCAGCGCAAGGATAGAGTAGATTGACTCTACTGCACCCGCCGCACCCAGCAGGTGACCGGTCATGGATTTCGTGGAGCTGACCATTACGCGGCTGGCAGCCTCGCCGAAGATAGACTTAACCGCCTGCGCTTCTGCTTTATCGCCTGCAGGCGTAGAAGTGCCGTGCGCGTTAACGTAGCCAATCTGTGCAGGGGTAATACCCGCATCACGGATCGCATTTTCCATCGCCAGCGCAGCACCCGCGCCGTTCTCCGGAGGAGACGTCATGTGATACGCATCGCTGCTCATCCCGAAGCCAACGACTTCAGCATAAATTTTCGCGCCACGTTTTTTCGCATGTTCGTACTCTTCCAGTACGAGCATACCTGCGCCGTCACCCAGCACAAAACCATCGCGGTCTTTATCCCACGGACGGCTCGCCGCCTGAGGGTTATCGTTACGGGTAGAGAGCGCACGCGCTGCGCCGAAACCACCAACACCCAGTGGGGTACTGGCTTTTTCAGCACCGCCCGCAACCATAGCATCTGCATCGCCGTACGCAATGATACGCGCGGCCTGGCCGATGTTATGTACGCCAGACGTACACGCGGTAGCGATAGAGATGCTTGGACCACGCAGGCCGAACATAATGGTCAGGTGACCTGCCACCATGTTAACAATCGTGGACGGAACGAAGAACGGGCTGATCTTACGCGGTCCGCCATTCATCAGCGATGTATGGTTTTCCTCGATCAGGCCAAGACCGCCAATCCCGGAGCCAATAGCGGCGCCGATACGGGTTGCGTTCTCTTCCGTAATCTCAAGGCCAGAATCCTGCATGGCCTGAACGCCAGCGACAATTCCATATTGAATGAAGGCATCCATCTTGCGCTGTTCTTTGCGCGAGATGATCTCTTCACAGTTAAAATCCTTTACTAAGCCAGCAAATTTCGTTGCATAGGCGCTAGTATCGAAATGGTCGATTAGGCTGATGCCGCTCTGACCGGCAAGGAGAGCTTTCCAGGTAGACTCTACGGTATTGCCGACAGGAGACAACATGCCAAGTCCGGTCACAACTACACGACGCTTAGACACGTTTGTCCTCCAGGGAGGGATAAAAAAAGAGATACGTGGGACTAAAAAAGATAAAACTCAGGCGGTCGAATGACCGCCTGGAGATGTTCACTTACGCCTGGTGACCGTTGATGTAATCAATGGCAGCCTGAACGGTGGTGATTTTCTCAGCTTCTTCGTCCGGAATCTCAGTATCAAACTCTTCTTCCAGAGCCATTACCAGCTCAACGGTGTCAAGAGAATCTGCGCCCAGGTCTTCAACGAAGGAAGCGGAGTTCACAACTTCTTCCTGCTTAACGCCCAGCTGTTCGCCGATAATTTTCTTAACGCGTTCTTCGATAGTGCTCATACTCTTAAATTTCCTATCAAAACTCGCTTTCGCGATGGTTTTCGTAGTGTATAAAATGTTGAAAAATTTGCAACTAAATCCCGGCAGGTCTTACCACGATTTTACGTTATTTTGAGGCCATTTGCCCTAATAACGCAAATATTTTCGATCGTGATTAAACCATGTACATCCCGCCGTTGACGTGGAGGGTCTCACCAGTGATGTAACCCGCTTCGTCAGAGGCTAAAAATGCAACCGCACTGGCGATTTCTTTAGGGTCGCCAAGACGACCCGCCGGAACTGCCGCCAGCGTACCCGCACGCTGATCATCAGTCAGCGCACGCGTCATGTCCGTTTCAATAAAGCCCGGAGCAACAACGTTTACAGTAATCCCGCGGGACGCGACTTCACGCGCCAGCGACTTACTGAAACCGATCAGACCTGCTTTCGCCGCAGCGTAGTTAGCCTGACCAGCATTTCCCATGGTACCAACCACAGAACCAACAGTGATAATACGACCATGACGCTTTTTCATCATAGCGCGCATTACCGCTTTTGACAGACGGAATACAGATGACAGGTTGGTTTCGATAATATCGTTCCACTCATCATCTTTCATTCGCATCAGCAGGTTGTCGCGAGTGATCCCGGCATTATTGACCAGAATATCCACTTCACCAAACTCTGCGCGAATATTTTCCAGAACAGATTCGATAGATGCAGGTTCGGTCACATTCAGTACCAGACCTTTACCGTTCGCACCCAGATACTCGCTGATGGCCTGAGCGCCATTCTCGCTGGTTGCTGTACCAATCACCTTCGCGCCGCGCGCGACCAGTGTTTCAGCAATTGCACGCCCGATACCGCGGCTTGCGCCAGTAACCAGGGCAATTTTTCCTTCAAAACTCATGGTATTCCTCTTTTATTGCGAGAGTGCCGCTGACATCGCTTCCGGCTCGTTAATCGCCGAGGCAGTCAGGGTGTCAACAATACGTTTCGTCAGACCGGTGAGGACTTTACCAGGACCGACTTCATAAAGGTGCTCAACGCCCTGAGAGGCCATAAACTCAACGGTTTTGGTCCACTGTACCGGGCTATAGAGCTGGCGAACCAGTGCGTCACGGATAGCCTCCGGCGCGGTTTCGCATTTCACATCAACGTTGTTCACAACGGAAATCGTCGGTGCGTTAAAGGTAATTTTTTCCAGCTCAGCCGCCAGTTTCTCGGCTGCGGGCTTCATCAGTGCGCAGTGAGATGGTACGCTGACCGGCAGCGGCAGTGCGCGTTTGGCGCCTGCGGCTTTACAGGCAGCACCGGCACGTTCAACGGCCTCTTTATGACCAGCAATAACAACCTGGCCCGGCGAGTTGAAGTTAACCGGAGAAACCACCTGCCCTTCAGCAGATTCTTCACACGCTTTTGCAATCGCGGCATCATCCAGACCAATAATGGCAGACATGCCACCCGTTCCTTCTGGCACCGCTTCCTGCATGAATTTACCGCGCAGTTCTACCAGGCGCACCGCGTCAGCAAACGCAATCACACCGGCGCACACCAGCGCAGAGTATTCACCCAGGCTATGGCCCGCGAGCAGCGCTGGCGCTTTACCGCCCTGCTGCTGCCATACGCGCCACAGCGCAACGGACGCAGTCAGCAACGCTGGCTGAGTTTGCCAGGTTTTGTTCAGCTCTTCGGCCGGACCCTGTTGGGTCAGCGCCCACAGATCATAACCCAGCGCATCAGAAGCTTCACGAAAAGTCTCTTCAATGACCGGGTAGTTTGCTGCCATTTCAGACAACATCCCAACGGTTTGAGAACCCTGGCCCGGGAACACAAAAGCAAATTGCGTCATTTTTTATTCCTTATACTAGAAACGAACCAGCGCGGAACCCCAGGTGAACCCGCCACCGAAGGCTTCAAGCAAGACCAGCTGGCCCCGTTTGATTCGTCCGTCGCGTACCGCTTCATCAAATGCGCACGGTACCGACGCCGCAGAGGTGTTGCCGTGACGATCCAGCGTCACCACAACGTTATCCATCGACATGCCCAGCTTTTTAGCGGTGGCGCTGATGATACGCAGGTTCGCCTGATGCGGCACCAGCCAGTCGAGCGCGGTGCGTTCAAGGTTATTTGCTTCCAGCGTCTCATCGACAATGTGCGCAAGCTCGGTCACCGCCACTTTGAACACCTCGTTACCCGCCATGGTCAGGTAGATGGAGCTGTCCGGATTAACGCGATCGGCGTTAGGCAGCGTTAACAGCTCGCCGTAGCGGCCATCGGCATGCAGATGCGTGGAGATGATACCCGGCTCTTCGGACTGCCCCAGCAGCACCGCACCGGCACCATCACCGAAAATAATAATCGTTCCGCGATCGGTTGGATCGCAGGTACGCGCCAAAACGTCAGCACCGATAACCAGCGCATATTTGACGGAGCCAGATTTAACATACTGATCGGCAATGCTCAGCGCGTAGGTGAAACCTGCGCACGCGGCGGCAACGTCAAATGCCGGGCAGCCTTTAATGCCGAGCATGTTCTGCACCTGGCACGCTGCGCTTGGGAAGGCATGCGTGGCAGACGTGGTGGCGACCACGATCAAGCCAATCTGTTCTTTATCGATGCCCGCCATCTCTATAGCGCGTTGTGCGGCTTCGTAACCCATGGTGGACACGGTTTCGTCTGGCGCGGCGATACGACGTTCACGGATACCTGTGCGCGTGACAATCCACTCGTCAGACGTATCTACCATTTTTTCAAGATCGGCGTTGGTACGCACTTGTGTTGGCAGGTAGCTGCCGGTACCTAAAATCTTCGTATACATGTACGCTCAGTCACTTTTAGCTAATACAGATTCCAGGCGAGCGGCAATCCGTTGAGGAACTTGTCGCTGCACCGCCTGCACTGCCTGTTCTATCGCGACGGAAAAGGCTCGCTGATTGGCCGCACCGTGACTCTTAATCACAATGCCGCGCAATCCTAACAGACAGGCGCCATTATACTGGTCGGGGTTGAGGTGACTGAATCGCCGCGTCAGGCTTTTTTGTAACCAACGCTTTAATAAAATCAGCCACCAGGCGCTTTTTTTACCTTCCCCCTGCGATTTCAGCAGAGAGAGGAACATTCGCACCACCCCTTCCATAGTCTTCAACGTTACGTTTCCGGTGAAGCCATCACACACTAATACATCTGTCTTACCCGTCAGCAACTCATTGGCTTCGAGATAACCAATATAGTTGATGGAGGGAACCTGTTTGAGCAATTCGGCAGCGTCACGAATGCTGTCCAGGCCTTTGGTCTCTTCTTCACCAATATTCAGTAACGCAACGCGGGGATTGTGAATTCCCACTACGTCTTCAGCCAGCACCGAGCCCATGACGGCGAACTGAGCCAGCATTGTACTATCACAATCCACGTTGGCACCGAGATCCAGCACCACCGTTTTACCCTTTTGCTGGTGCGGTAACACCGTCACCAGCGCCGGACGCTCAATGCCCTCAATGGGTTTGAGCAATAATTTCGACAGCCCCATCAGCGCGCCGGTATTGCCCGCACTGACGCAAGCTTGCGCTCGCCCTTCTTTTACCAGTTCCAGCGCCACTCGCATAGAACTGCCGCGGCTATTACGAATAGCCTGCGATGGACGGGCATCACTGGCAATAACCGACTGTGCAGGAATAATCTGCAGACGTGAACGTTGTTCAAAGTCAGCTTTTGCAAGTAATGGCGTGATTGTGTCGGGATTGCCGACTAAAAGAAGTGTGAGTTGCGAATTAGAATTCAGTGCCTGCAATGCTGCAGGCACTGTCACGGAAGGGCCAAAATCGCCCCCCATGACATCTAACGCCAGGGTTAGACGTGTCAAGGTATCGTCGCAGCCTGGTTCGGTAACTTCCCCGTTTGCACGGGGAAATCCTCACTAAGCCTAATCACGCTAACGCGTGATTACTTAGTGATAACCTTGCGGCCGCGGTAGAAACCGTCAGCGGTGATGTGGTGACGCAGGTGTTTCTCACCAGAAGTCTTGTCTACAGACAGGCTGGTAACTGCGGTCAGCGCGTCATGGGAACGACGCATGCCACGTTTGGAACGGGTTGGTTTATTCTGTTGTACGGCCATGGACCTTACTCCTTAATTACTTACGCTTTAAGCTGGCTAATACGGCAAATGGGTTTGGTTTTTGCGCTTCATCAGGCAGTTCCCCAAAGACCATGTCCGCCTCGGACACTTCACAGTGTTCAGAATCATGCACCGGAACGACTGGCAAGGTGAGGATGATTTCATCTTCAACCAGAGCCAGAAGATCGATTTCACCGAATTCGTTAACCTCAATCGGCTCATACGCTTCCGGGAGTGCTTCAGCCTGCTCGTCAGAACGAACCGGACTGAAACAATACGTTGTGTGAACATGCTGTACAAACGGTTTCCCGCAACGCTGACATTCGAGGGTTACCGTCACCTTAGCATCACCGGTTAAAACGGCGAGACGCTGGTTGTCGATAGCGAACGACATGGAGCATTCTACATCACTGTCCACACTGACTACGGATTCGGCAATACGCTCAGCCTGATCGGAAGAATAGATTCCTTCGTAATCAAGGCGTTTTTGAGCCGTACGAACCGGATCAAGAGTCAGGGGTAATTTTACCTTTTGCATAGGGCGCGCATATTAACTTTGTAACGTCATAGAGTCAAAGAAAAAGGCAACCAGAGCTGCCTTTTGCCAATTATTCGCACACATTGCGGCCTGTAGTTTAAAATGGCTGGCATCGATACGCTATATCTGGTGATAAAAATATGCCAAATCTCGTTCTCGCCTCCACGTCACCCTACCGTCGAATGCTGCTGGAAAAGCTCGGGATCCCGTTCGAGTGCGTAGCCCCCGACGTTGACGAAACGCCACAACCGGGCGAATCCCCGCGTCATCTGGTAACCCGTCTCGCACAAGAGAAAGCCCAATCGCTGGCCGCACGTTATCCCGCCCATTTGATTATAGGCTCCGATCAGGTTTGTGTACTGGACGGAGAGATCACCGGCAAGCCGCATACGGAAGAGAACGCCTGCCAGCAGCTTCTGCGTGCGCGTGGCACTATCGTGACCTTTTATACAGGACTGGCGCTCTATAACTCCGCCTCAGGCCACCTGCAAACCGAATGCGAGCCGTTCGACGTGCACTTCCGCCATCTTAGTGAGCAGGAGATTATGGACTACGTGCGCCGGGAACGTCCGCTGAACTGCGCAGGAAGCTTTAAGAGTGAAGGACTGGGGATTGCGCTATTCGACAAGCTGGACGGTCGGGATCCGAACACATTGGTGGGATTGCCGCTGATTGCCTTGTGCCAGATGTTACGGCGAGAAGAGTGTAATCCGCTGATCGTGTAAGTTATGCCCAGCGGCGCTTCGCTTGCATGGGCCTACGGGTTTCGTAGGCCGGGTAAGCGCAGCGCCACCCGGCACCTAATCAGCCGCGCAGAACCTTCAGGCAGCGTTTCAACTGCTCATCCAGCGGCGCTTCAATACGGATAACTTGCCCGGTATTAGGATGGGTAAACTTCAGCGCTGCCGCATGCAGGAACAGACGCGACAGGCCCGTACCCGCCAGTTGCTTATCGAACTCGCGATCGCCGTAGCGGTCATCAAACGCAATCGGATGGCCCGCAAACTGGGTATGCACGCGAATCTGGTGGGTACGCCCCGTCACCGGGCTGCAGCGCACCAGCGTGGCAAACTCGTAGCGCTCTTCAACCTTAAAGCGCGTCTCCGACGGTTTCCCTTCCTGGCTCACGCGCACAATGCGCTCGCCGCTTTGCAGAATGTTCTTCAGCAGCGGGGCCTGCACCACCTTCACGTGGGACTGCCACTGACCGCGCACCAGCGCCAGATAATCTTTCTGCATGCCCTTCTCACGCAGCTGCTCGTGCAGGGAACGCAGCGCTGAACGCTTTTTCGCTACCAGCAGCACGCCTGAGGTATCACGGTCCAGGCGGTGAACCAGTTCGAGGAAACGGGCTTCTGGACGCAGCGCACGTAACCCTTCAATCACGCCGAAGCTCAGACCGCTACCACCGTGGACCGCGGTACCCGATGGCTTATTCAGCACCAGAATATGATCGTCCTCATAAAGGATGACATCGCTCAGGGCCGCGACTTTTTGCAGCTTCGGCGAAACCACCTCTTCTTCACGTTCAGCCACGCGAACCGGTGGAATACGCACTTCATCACCGGCTTCGAGCTTATACTCAGGCTTCACGCGTTTTTTATTCACCCGCACCTCGCCCTTACGCAGGATGCGGTAAATCATACTCTTTGGCACGCCCTTCAGTTGGGTGCGCAAGAAGTTATCGATGCGTTGCCCCGCGTAGTCATCCGCGATAGCAACCATTTTTACGGCTGGAGTCTCTGTTTTCATGGTTGGCGATTCTAAATATCGTCAGCCATTAGCGCCACTCATTTTTCTATGCTTATATTTACTTTTATCCGGCCTGCGCCCCGTTTCACGCAATCGATTTGGTGGTTATTAAACCAATCACCACCTTGAGGTGAAGAAACTGTGAGTAACCGGGTGATAATTGGTAAAAGTCATCTTGCTATAACCCGGCGAGCAGTGGAATAATGGGGCTGTTTTCCGCGTTAAATCCGGGTTTTGTAAGGATGTCGACGGAATGACCAATTTTGTCTGACCGATCATCCACGCAGCAATGGCGTAAGACGTATTGATCTTTCAGGCAGTTAGCGGGCTGCGGGTTGCAGTACTTCCCGGTATAAGGATTGTTCTCTGGAGAGTTCTACCCAGGCAATTCCCCTGATAATTGCGCTGTGTTTCCGTATGAAATACAGGCAACCGACACTCTGCGCCTCTTAAGCGAGCGACAACCGTGAGGTTGGCGACGTGAACAGACACGAGGCCATCGGTTCATACCCCGGAAAGCGTCACCTTGCCCGCAGCTTTGTCGTCAATGTAAGAATAACGAGTAAGTTACGATGAAAAGAATGTTAATCAACGCAACTCAGCAAGAAGAGTTGCGTGTCGCCCTTGTGGATGGGCAGCGCCTGTACGATCTGGATATCGAAAGTCCTGGACACGAACAGAAAAAAGCGAACATTTACAAAGGTAAAATCACCCGCATTGAACCAAGCCTTGAAGCTGCATTTGTCGATTACGGTGCTGAGCGTCATGGTTTCCTCCCTCTGAAAGAAATCGCCCGCGAATATTTCCCTGCAAACTACAACGCCCATGGCCGCCCAAACATCAAAGATGTTCTGCGTGAAGGTCAGGAAGTTATCGTTCAGATTGATAAAGAAGAGCGCGGCAACAAGGGTGCCGCACTGACCACCTTTATCAGCCTGGCGGGGAGCTATCTGGTGCTGATGCCAAACAACCCGCGCGCGGGGGGCATCTCTCGCCGTATCGAAGGTGATGACCGTACCGAGCTGAAAGAAGCGCTGGCAAGCCTTGAGCTGCCGGATGGCATGGGGCTTATCGTGCGTACCGCGGGCGTGGGCAAATCTGCCGAAGCGCTGCAGTGGGACCTGAGCTTCCGTCTGAAGCACTGGGAAGCTATCCAGAAAGCCGCAGAAAGCCGCCCTGCTCCGTTCCTGATCCACCAGGAAAGCAACGTTATCGTGCGTGCCTTCCGTGATTACCTGCGTCAGGACATCGGTGAGATTCTGATCGATAACCCGAAAGTGCTTGAGCTGGCTCGTCAGCACATCGCCGCGCTGGGTCGTCCGGATTTCACCAGCAAAATTAAACTGTACACCGGTGAAATCCCGCTGTTCAGCCATTATCAGATCGAATCCCAGATCGAGTCCGCCTTCCAGCGTGAAGTGCGCCTGCCGTCTGGCGGTTCTATCGTTATCGATACCACCGAAGCGCTGACCGCTATCGACATCAACTCCGCGCGTGCAACCCGCGGCGGGGACATCGAAGAGACGGCCTTCAACACCAACCTTGAAGCCGCTGATGAAATCGCCCGCCAGCTCCGCCTGCGCGACCTGGGCGGTCTGATTGTTATCGACTTCATCGACATGACCCCTGTTCGCCACCAGCGCGCGGTTGAAAACCGCCTGCGTGAAGCGGTGCGTCAGGATCGCGCGCGTATCCAGATTAGCCACATCTCGCGCTTCGGCCTGCTGGAGATGTCCCGCCAGCGTCTGAGCCCGTCGCTGGGTGAGTCCAGCCATCACGTCTGCCCGCGCTGCTCCGGTACCGGTACCGTGCGTGATAACGAATCGCTGTCTCTCTCTATCCTGCGTCTGATTGAAGAAGAAGCGCTGAAAGAGAACACCAAAGAGGTTCACGCCATTGTGCCTGTACCGATTGCCTCCTACCTGCTGAACGAAAAACGTGCAGCGGTCAGCGCAATCGAAGCGCGTCAGGGCGGCGTTCGCTGCATCATCGTGCCAAACGACCAGATGGAAACCCCGCACTATCACGTGCTGCGTGTCCGTAAGGGCGAAGAGACCAGCACCCTCAGCTACCTGCTGCCGAAGCTGCATGAAGAAGAGATGGCGCTGCCTTCCGATGAAGAACCTGCCGAGCGCAAACTGCCAGAGCAGCCTGCGTTAGCGACCTTCATTATGCCTGAAGCACCACCGGAAGCGGCGCTGGAAAAACCTGCAGCCAAACCGGCGGCGCAGAAACCAGAAGCAACGGCCGCGAAAGTCCAGCCGGCGCAACCGGGTCTGCTGAGCCGCTTCTTCGGCGCGCTGAAGAAGATGTTTGCGGGTGAAGAAGTTCAGCCAGAGCAGCCGAAAGAAGAACCTAAAGCAGCCAAACCTGAACGTCAGCAGGACCGTCGCAAGCGTCAGAACAACCGCCGCGATCGTAACGACCGCAGCGACCGTAACGAGCGTCGTGACAGCCGTTCAGACAATAACGAAGGCCGTGAGCAGCGCGAAGACAACCGTCGCAACCGTCGCGAGAAACAGCAGCAGAATGTTGAAGATCGTGAAATTCGCCAGCAGGCGGGCGATGAGTCTGAGAAGAGTAAACAGCGCGACGAGCAGCAGCCACGCCGCGAACGCAACCGTCGTCGTAACGACGAGAAGCGTCAGGCGCAGCAGGAAGTTAAAAACCTGAACCGCGAAGAGCCCGCTGAGCAGCAGGACGGCGAGCAGGAAGAACGTACTCAGGTGATGCCTCGTCGTAAGCAGCGCCAGCTGTCACAGAAAGTGCGCGTTGGTGCGGCTCCGGTAGAAGAAACCACCGTAGTTGCGGCTGAAGCGGCAGAAACCGCAACAGGCACGCAGGTTGCAAAAGTTGACCTGCCTGCCGTCGTGGACAATAACGTTGAGCAGGATGAAAACGGTGAAAACCGTGACAACGCAGGTATGCCGCGTCGCTCCCGCCGTTCTCCGCGTCATCTGCGCGTGAGTGGCCAGCGTCGTCGTCGCTACCGTGACGAGCGTTATCCGACTCAGTCTCCAATGCCGTTGACCGTGGCGTGCGCGTCACCAGAAATGGCATCCGGCAAAGTCTGGATCCGTTATCCGGTCGCTCGCCTGGAGCAGGCTGTTGAAGAGCAGGCAGTGACCGAAGAGGTGATTGCTCCTGTAGCAGCGGTTGAAGATGCGGTGACCGAAGCAGTAACCGTGGTTGAACCTCAGGTTGTTGAAGCGGCAGAACCACACGCAGTGGACGTCGAAACCACCCATCCTGAAGTGATTGCCGCGCCGGTTGATGCCGCACCGCAGATTATCGCCGAAGAAGATGTCGTGGTGGCTGAGGAAGTCGCTGAAGAGGCTGAACCTGTAGCCGCAGTGGAAGAAGCCGCTGAAACCCTCGTCGAAACCACCACTGAAGAAATCGTTCAGGACGTTGAGATTCAGGTTGAACCGGTTGTTGAAGAAGCGAAAGCGCCTGAAGTGGAGCCAGAGCCGGTTAAGGTTGTTGCCGCTCCTGCGCCTGCTCACGTTGCGACAGCGCCAATGACGCGCGCTCCGGCACCAGAGTATGTGCCTGAAGCACCGCGTCACAGCGACTGGGTTCGCCCGGCGTTCAGCTTTGACGGTAAAGGCGCTGCAGGCGGCCACAGTGCAACGCATCACGCGACTGCACCAGCGACGCGTCCGCAGTCTGTCGAATAACGACGCAGAAAGTAAAAAGCCGACCTTCGGGTCGGCTTTTTTTATGGCTGCTGCACGGGCTTTCTCATCCCGGTGACCTCCGGCATGATCTGCCGCATTAGCTCCAGAAATCGTCGCAAGCGCGCCGGATAATAGCGGGACCAGGGGTAAACCAGATGCACCGGTAACGCCGCCGGCTGCCACTCTGGCAGCAAATGTACCAGCCGACCTTCCCGGATATCATCCTGTACCGTCCAGCTGGATACTACCGCCACGCCAAGACCGGTGAGTGCCGTATTGCGTGCGACATACAGACTGTCGGTGCTCAGGCGTGGGGTAATTATCACGCGCGCGGTGGCGGATGATGCCTCGTGAAAAAGCTCCACATGGCGCTGGTAGAAAGAGCTGATGGCAATCCAGGGAAGCTGCTGCAGATCCTCCGGGGTGTTAACCGTCGGAAAGCGGTCCAGTAATGCCGGAGAAGCCACCACCGAGCGCGGCACTTCGGCCAGCAGTACGGACACGGTCGCCGGGTCGACTTCCATTCCCACCCGAATAGCGCAGTCAAGGTTGTCGCCCAGAAAATCAGCCGACCGATCGTTGAGCATCCACTCAATAGAAAGCTGCGGATAACGCTGTAGAAATTCGGTTAGTGGTTTCAGGAGCTGATCCTGACCAAACGCATGCGGCGCCCGCACTCGCAGCACGCCTACAGGTTCATCTTCCGTCTGCCCCACCTCATCTTCCAGCGCCAGCCAGCTGTCAATTACCCGACGGGCATGCTGATAGCAGCGCTCCCCGTCATCCGTCAGCCGCGTCGTGTGGGTGGTGCGCAACATCAGACGCACGCCCAGCATTGTCTCAAGCGACTGCAGCCGCCGGCTCACCGTGGCCTGGGTGGTGTCCAGCTGCCGTGCCGCCGCAGAAAGGGAACCCGCCTCCACAATGCGGACAAACGTTCGCATCAGCTCTACCCTGTCTATACGCTCAGCTCTTTTCATTTACTTTTCATCTATACGTTCAACGTATAAGCGTTTTACCACCGCGCCCGCTACCGCCGCAAGGCGTACTGATGAAAAATAGCCTCACACGATGAATGAGGAACGTCTTATGAACACAACAACCGTCGCCCATGCCGTAAGCCGCTGGGTAATCTTAATGCTGGCGCTCGGTGCAGGCTTCAGCGTGGCATCCATCTATTATGCCCAGCCTCTGCTGCCTCTGATGGGCGCCGACCTTCACCTGAGTATCGAAGGAATGGGCCTGGTCCCGACCCTCACCCAGGCGGGATATGCCTTAGGGATCCTGTTCCTGCTGCCGCTCGGCGATCGCCACGACCGCAGAACGTTAATCCTGATAAAGAGCGCAGCCCTGGCGCTGTTCCTGCTGGGCTGTAGCCTGACCGGGCAGATCCACTCCCTGCTGCTGGCAAGCCTGCTCATCGGCATGGCCGCCACCATGGCGCAGGATATTGTCCCGGCTGCGGCGATCCTTGCGCCGGAAGGCAAACAGGGGAAAACCGTGGGTACGGTGATGACCGGTCTGCTGCTGGGCATTTTGCTCTCCCGAACCGTCAGCGGCGTGGTGGGCGAAGCGTTTGGCTGGCGCGTGATGTATCAGCTGGCTGCGGGAAGTATTGCGTTTATCGGCGTGGTGATGTGGGCCGTACTCCCTCGTTTCGCCGTTCACTCCACGCTGAGCTATCCCGCTCTGCTGCGCTCGATGGAACATCTGTGGCGTCGCTATCCCGCTCTGCGCCGTGCCGCGCTGGCCCAGGGTTTTCTGTCGATAGCCTTTAGCGCCTTCTGGTCTACGCTTGCGGTCATGCTGCTGGAACGCTATCACCTCGGGAGTGCCGTCGCCGGTGGTTTTGGTATCGCAGGGGCAGCCGGTGCGTTGGCAGCCCCGCTGGCGGGCGGCCTGGCGGATAAACTGGGTGCCGGGAAAGTCACGCAACTTGGTGCCGTCCTTGTGACCGTCTCGTTTGCCCTGATGTTCCTGATGCCCGCCCTGGGAGTTCACGGACAGCTGATTCTGATTGCCGTCTCTGCTATCGGGTTCGATCTGGGCCTGCAGTCCAGCCTGGTCGCGCACCAGAATCTGGTTTACAGCCTTGAGCCACAGGCGCGGGGTCGTCTGAACGCCCTGCTCTTTACCGTGATCTTTATCGGCATGGCGTTGGGTTCCGCGTTAGGCAGCAATATTTACACGCTGGCTGGCTGGACGGGCGTGGTTGCGCTGGCAACGGTCTGCGGCATCATTGCGCTGGCAATCCGTATGATTGAAAGCGCGCGGGTCGCCTCGGCACCAGCAGAAATGGCATAAAAAAAATGCCCAATCCAGACGGATTGGGCAGTAAAACATGCCCAGTTTCAAGACATGTTCCAAGAGGTCAAGATGTTATTTGTTCAGCTGGAACAGAGACATGCCCTGCATATCGCTAAACGCTTTATAAGAGGCCTGCAGGGCCGCCTGCTGCATGGTGTAAGAGGAAATCGCTTCGTTCCAGTCCACGTCCACCAGATCGCTCATCTGCTTAGTCTGACCCAGCGCGCGGTCGTCACCCAGGGTATCGAGTTTTTCCAGTTCGTTCAGCTTGGTACCCACATCCGCAACGACCGTCAGAACGTTGTTCTGAGCGTTTTTAATACCGATCTGCACATTGGAAATCACCTGGCCTTGCGCGGCGCTGGCGGCCGGATCGTTCTCAATCGGCGTTTTCAGCGAAGCAATGGCGGAATCAAGGATTTTAAACATGTTGGTATCGCCATACCCACCGCCCGGCAGCTCTTGTGCATTGCTGGTAATGCTCTCAAAGATCTGCTGGCCGGTATGGCTGATCGCCATGTTTCGCGCCGTATCGACCTGCTGGGTGATCGCCTCAGTACCACCATTGTAGGTGCCGGTTGCGGCATCAAACGGTGCACTCTCGGTTTTGTATCCCGCAAAGATATAGCGACCATTGCCATCCGTCGTGTTAGCCAGGTTCATCAGCTGGTCGCGGATCCCCTGGATATCGGTTGCCAGAGAAAGACGGTCGTCATCGCTTAATGTGCCATTCGACGCATAGACCAGCTTCTCGCTCACGCTGGAGAGCGCGGCGTTCACCTGCGTTAACACGTTATCTTCCAGCGAGACCTTCTGAGTTGCAAAGGTACGCGCTAACGCAAACTGGCTGTTTTGTGACTGAGATTGTGACAGCACAATGGACTGCGAAGCCGCGATAGGATCGTCCGACGGACGGTTGACGCGCTTACCGGTCGACATTTGCTCACCGTAGCTCAGCCATTTGCTCTGGGAATCGGTGATCCCACGCATGTTCTGCTCGTACATCATCTGGGTGCTAATACGCATTATTCACCTCAACCTTAACGAATGTTGATAATTGCATCAAAGAGCGTACTGGCAGTCTGAAGTACCTGCGCGTTGGCGAGGTAGTACTGCTGATACCGCTGCAAGTTGCCATACTCTTCGTCGAGGTTGACCCCAGAGATGCTCTGCTGCTGCTTGGTTAACTGCGTTTCCACGTTGGCTTTTGTCTGGCTGCTCACCTTCAGTGAGGCAGTGGTGCTCCCGACGGTGCTGACGAGCGAAGCGTACGCATCGTTGAAGGTTTTGTTTCCGCCAACCACTTTGCTGTTTTGCAGATCGAGCATTTTCTGCCCGTTGCGGTTGTCACTCTCACCGCCGTTCTGCACCGCAGCCATGGCCAGTTTGGACTCGTCGCTGATGGACAATTCCATATTCATGATGACATCGGCCACGGGCTTCACGGTAAAGCTGTCTTTGGTATTTGCCGAACCGCTGACGTTCACGTTGAGGCCATCAAACGACAGATTACCGCTGGCATCCGGGCTCATTGTAAAGCTGGTCTTGTCCGAGGCACGGGTGATGGTCCAGTCGGTGCCGTTAAACTGCAGCGTATAGTCCGTTGCCTGAACTTTGGTGCTGTCCGCAACGGTGGCAGTGACCGCCGCCGTGCCGCTATTCTTGCTGTTGGAAAGCACGGCCGGAGAACCAAAGTCGAACAGCTTACCGCCCGCATCGCCATTGGCATCAAAACCGGCCTCATGCTGTTTGTTCATCGCATCAGCAAAGGCCAGCGCCATCTGGTTCAGGGTGTTACGAGCTTTATCCAGATCTTCAGCACGGAACGTCAGCAAACCGCCTAACGAACCGGTCGTGATCATCTTTTCCGGGATCTCGACATTACCCGCAACTTCATCGACGTAGGCGATCGTGGTGCGGGAAGGATCGGCGCTGGACTTCACGGCAGCCAGCTGGTTAGCTTTGCTGCCCTGCACCAGGCTGTAACCATTGCCGAAAGAGATGTTATACGTGCCGCTATCCTGCACAGAGACTTCCACGCCCACGATTTTGTTCAGCTCAGTGACGAGCTGATCGCGCTGGTCGAGCAAATCATTCGGGGATGCGCCCGCGCCAACGCCGGTCAGACGGGAGATCTGATCGTTCAGGTTGGCAATCTGTTTGGCGTAGTTGTTGATCTGCGACACGCTGGTTGAAATCGCGGTATTCACCTGCGAATCCTGATCGCGGAGATACTGATCGTTGGTTTTGAACTGATTGACCAGGCCGCTCGCTTTTCCCAGCACCGTCTGACGCGCAGCCGGGTCTTCCGCGTTGCTCACCAGCGTTTGCAGGCTCTTAAAGAAATCCTGTAGGGTGGTGGAAAGCGAGTTGGTGGTATCGGAGAGCACATCGTCAATTTTTGACATCTGCTGATAGCGCGTGGTCAGGCCGCTGCTCTGGGTCTGCGCGGCGCGAAGCTGGTTGGTGATGAAAGCGTCATATTCACGCTGGACACCGGAGACATACACCCCGTTACCCACCCAGCCACCGCCGGTCAGCGTGCTGTTAGATGCACCCAGCACCGTCGTCTGGCGGGTGTAACCTGCCACGTTATAGCTTGAAATATTATTACTGACGGTATTGAGTGCCGACTGCGCGGCACTGAGGCCACTCATGGCGCTGTTAATCAAACTGGACATGGGGGTTCCTTTTATACGTTCAGACACGAGTCCTGATGAAGGTTATCGGCAACCTCCACCGGGACTTGAGAACTTTCAGAACAGATTTTCGATATCTGTGCTATAGGCTTTGCTGACCTTCTCGCCCATGGATTTCAGCTGCTGGATCATGCTGGTAAGCTTGCGCGCGTAGTTCGGGTCGGTCGCGTAGCCCGCGTTTTGCAGGGCCTGAGCGCCCTGCTCCGCCGTTGCCGCCTGCGTAACGGCGGTATAACGCGGATTTCGGCTCAGCAGGCCTACATAATCGGATAAGGCTTCCAGATACGAGCTGTAAACGCGGAATTTGGCTTTCACCTTCACCGCCGCGCCGTTCTCGTATTCCGTAGTCGTGATCTCCGTGGTCGGTCCCTTCCAGCTGGAGGTGGCCTTCACGCCGAAGATGTTGAAGCTCGGGTCGCCGTTTTCCTTGCGGATCTGGCGCTGGCCCCAGCCCGACTCCAGCGCGGCCTGGGCCAGAATCAGGTGGTGAGGCACGCCGCTCTGTTCACTGGCAAGCCGTGCCGGCAGAGAAAGCTGCGCCAGGAAGTCTTTGCTGTCACCGGAGAGCGCCTCGTCACCGCTGCCCGTTGCCTTCGGTATCGCTTTACGCACCATCTGCGTCAGCGCCTGGTTCTGATAACTGGTCACCGTTTCGAGGTCGAACTTCATCGGCACCTGCGGCGGCTGCTCTTCTGGCTGAACACCCTGTGCGGCGGCGGTCTGTTTGACAATCATGTCAGCCAGACCGAGGCCTTTACCGGCGGTCATCTGCTGCGCAATCTGCTGGTCGTACATGCTGGTATAAAGACGCGTTGAATCGCTGCTGAACATCCCGTCTTTCGGCAGGGTTTCGCGCATGCTTTTCAGCATCATCTGTACAAACATCCCTTCCACCTGGCGGGCGACCGGGCGGATATTCGCCGCCGGGTCTTTACCTGCTTTGGCTTTCAGTTCGTTGAGCGACTGGGCGTCCCAGGCGGCACTGGTCAACAGTTTGCTATCGGTCAGCATCAGATGATTTCCAGTTTGGCGCGCAGGCAGCCCGCGCTTTGCATCGATTGCAGAATGGACATCAGATCCATCGGCGTCGCGCCCAGGGCGTTCAGGGCACGCACCACGCTGTTCAGGTTGGCGCTGGAGCGCACGCTCTGCAGGGAACCGCCGCTCTGGCGTAAATCAATCTGCGTTTGCGGCGTCACTACCGTCTGGCCGCCACCAAATGGTGTATCCGGCTGGCTGACGTTGGCGGAACGGTTAACCGTCACCGACAGGTTACCCTGCGCCACGGCACAGCTATCCAGCGACACTTCCCGGTTCATCACCACGGAGCCCGTACGGGAGTTGATGATCACTTTGGCATCCTGCACCGGCACGTTCACTTCCAGATTCTGGATATCCGCCAGCATGCGCACCTGGTTGCTGCTGCCGGTGGAGGTGCGGATCTGCACGGTACGCGCATCCAGTGCCGTGGCATTGCCATAGCTGCGGTTGATGGTGTCGGCAATCTGCTGCGCCATCGTGAAGTCTTCATTATTCAGTTGCAGGTTGATGGTGTTGCCCGCGCCAAACTGGGTCGGCAGTTCACGCTCGATGATCGCACCGTTGGTGATGCGCCCGCCGTTCAGCTGGTTCACCTGGACGCTGCTTCCGCCAGCGGATGCGCCTGCCCCGCCAACCAGGATGTTCCCCTGCGCCAGCGCGTAGACCTGGCTGTCGACGCCTTTCAGCGGGGTCATCAGCAGCGTACCGCCGCGCAGGCTTTTGGCGTTACCCATTGAGGAGACCACCACGTCAATGGTCTGCCCCTGGCGCGCAAACGCCGGGTAGGAGGCAGTGACCATAACCGCGGCCACGTTTTTTAGCTGCATGTTGGTTCCCGCCGGCACGGTAATGCCAAGCTGGGAAAGCATGTTGTTTAAGCTTTGGGTGGTAAACGGCGTCTGGGTGGTCTGGTCACCGGTACCGTCCAGCCCCACCACCAGGCCATAGCCAATCAGCGAGTTCCCGCGGACGCCCTGAACGCTGGTGAGATCGCGAATGCGGTCGGCCTGGGCAAACGTTGCGACAAGAACCAGCGCCGCGGCGAAGATCGATTTAAACATGGGTCACCTCGCTTACATCGGCGATAAATTAAGGAAGAAGCGCTGCAGCCAACCCATATTCTGCGCTTCATTAATGTAGCCGTTGCCGACGTACTCAATGCGCGCATCCGCCACCTGGGTGGACGGAACGGTGTTAGTGCCGCTGATGGTGCGTGGATTCACCACGCCCGAGAAGCGAATGAATTCAGTGCCCTGGTTAATGGCGATCTGTTTTTCACCCACGACGTGTAAATTGCCGTTAACCAGCACCTGGTCAACCGTGACCGTCAGCGTACCGCTGAAGGTGTTGCTGGCGTTCGCGCCACCTTTACCGTTAAAGGTATTGCCGCCGGAGGCCTCAACATCCGCACGGGCATTGCCGAACAGGCCCTGCAGATAGCGTGGAACGGTGTCAAAGCCAAAATTGGTTTTGCCATCGCGGCTGGCGTTCGCCGACGAGCTCTTGCTCGCGCTGACGTTTTCCTGCAGCACAATGGTCAATGTATCGCCAATATTACGCGGGCGGCGATCTTCAAACAGCGGCTGATAGCCGTAGTTAATCGGCTGCGCGGTCTGGAAAATGGAGCCGTTTACAACTGGCGCAGGGCCAGGAACGGGTTGGGCAGTCGTCGCACCCTGGACCAATGGTTTAGACGGGATCAAAGCGCACCCGCTGAGGGTGACGGCCAGAACAGTCAGTATCGGATAACGAAACGCCGCGTTTTTTTGCATTGCCTTCATCTTCGAAAACAGGGAGCCGGTGCGGGGTTTACCGCACCGGGCTACACCTTAGAGTTGCGTCAGTTTCTGCAGCATCTGATCGGTCGTCGAGACTGCTTTACTGTTAATTTCATACGCGCGCTGGACCTGGATCATATTCACCAGCTCTTCCGCCACGTTCACGTTGGAGGTTTCGACATACCCCTGGTACAGCAGCCCCGCACCGTTCAGGCCTGGCGTACTTTCATTTGGCGTGCCGGAGGATTGCGTTTCGGTGTAGAGATTCTCACCAATGCTTTCCAGACCGGTATCGTTCATGAAGGTGGTCAGGTTGAGCTGGCCGACCTGGACCGGCGCGGCCTGCCCCTGCTGGGTCACGCTCACGATGCCGTCGCGGCCGATGGTAATGCTCAGGGCGTTCGCCGGAATGGTGATCGCAGGCTGAACCTGGAAACCACCCGCCGTCACCAGCTGACCGTTCTGATCGACCTGGAAGGAACCGTCACGGGTGTAGGCAGAGGTCCCGTCAGGCAGCTGCACCTGGAAGAAGCCCTGGCCTTTGATCGCCACGTCTTTGCTGTTGTTGGTCTGAGACAGGTTGCCCTGGCTGTGCAGACGCTCGGTCGCCACCGGGCGAACGCCGGTACCGATCTGCAGGCCTGACGGCAGCGTCGTCTGTTCAGAAGACTGCGCGCCCGGCTGGCGGATGGTTTGATAAAGCAAATCTTCGAAAACGGCGCGCTGACGCTTGAAACCATTGGTGCTCACGTTTGCCAGGTTGTTGGCAATCACATCCATGTTGGTTTGCTGCGCGTCCAGGCCAGTTTTCGCGATCCATAAAGAACTGATCATAAAGAGTCCTGTTAACTCATCGACAGAAGTTGGTTAGCCTTGCCCGCGTTTTCGTCCACGCTGCTGATAATTTTCATCTGCATTTCAAAACGACGGGCGCTGGCGATCATGTCGCTCATGGCGGCTACCGGCTTAACGTTGCTGCCTTCCAGAACGCCGGACATCACGCGGATGCTCGGATCGGCCTGTAATGTGGCACCACGGGTAGCCTGAGCTGCCTGGGTCAGACGGAACATGCCGTCGTCGCCGCGCTGCACCTCTTTGCCTTCCGCTTTGACCAGCTTGAGACGCCCGACGGGGGCAACGGTGTTGGCCGGATCGCCCGGGTTCAGCGCCGAGATGGTGCCGTCCGCGGCGATGGTCAGCTCAGAGCCTTCCGGCACGGTCAGCGGGCCCGCTTCACCCATCACCGGATGCCCCTGAATCGTCAGCTGGCCGGTCGCGCTGACCTGGATATTCCCGTTACGGGTATAGCCTTCACCACCGTCCGCCGTTTGCACCGCCAGCCAGCCGTCCTGCTGCAGAGCAACGTCCAGCGGGCGTGAGGTGTAATCCATCTGCCCTGGCGTCATGTCTGCGCCCGGGGTGGATGCCGCCACCAGCGTACGGGTCGGCAGGGAGAGCCCTTCCACCGGCACCGCGCGCAGCGCATTCAGCTGCGCGCGAAAGCCCGGCGTAGAGGCGTTTGCCAGGTTGCTGGCGGTAACGGCCTGCTGGCTGAGCGTCTGACTTGCCGCGCCCATCGCGGTATATATTGCGTGATCCATTGCGCTTTCCTGTTAGCCGCTTAACGCAGGTTAACCAGCGTGTTGAGGATCTGATCCTGGGTCTTGATGGTCTGCGCATTCGACTGATAGTTACGCTGCGCGACAATCATGTTCACCAGTTCTTTACTCAGGTCCACGTTAGAGGCTTCCAGCGCGCCGTTGGTCAGCGTGCCGAAGTTACCGCTTCCCGCCGTACCCAGCAGCGCCACGCCGGAGGACTGAGTCGCCGACCAGACGTTATCGCCTTCAGACTTCAGCCCTTCGTTGTTGGCAAAGTTTGCCAGCACGATCTGGCCCAGCACCTGAGTCTGCTCGTTGGAGTAGTTCCCCACGACGGTGCCGTCGTCGTTGATCTGATAGCTCACCAGATCGCCCGGCTTGAAGCCGTTCTGGCTGGTCGCCACGATATTGTTCGCACCGGTGTTCTGCTGCATGGAGTTAGCAAAACTCATCGCAAAGGTGGCTGGCGTCGCGCCTGGCATCGTCGCGGTCGTGATGTTGATGTTTCCACCCCCGATCAACGTACCGTTATTATCGAAGGTCAGTGTCGTCGCCAGTGCCGCCGCGCTGCCTGCCACGCTGCCGTCCTGGGCATACACTTTCCAGGAGTTAGCCGGGGTCGCATCTTTGACGTAAAACAGGTTCATGTTGTGCGCATTACCCTGGCTATCAAAGACGGTTACCGTACCTTTTTTGTTGTAGGTATCCGGGTTGGCCGGATCGAAGGCGGCGGTTGGTGCAGCATCGGTGGAGTTGAGGTTAATCTGCTGGGAAGCCGTGGTGGTGGACTTCGCGGCCATCAGCGTGGTCGGGATATTAATCGCCTGTGGATTCGCACCGGTCTGAACCGTTGATGGCGTTCCGGCAACCGGATAACCCGTTAACTGCATCCCCTGCATGTTCACCAGATTACGGTTTTCATCCAGCTTGAACTGGCCGTTACGGCTGTAGAACACCGAGCCGTTAGAATCGACCATACGGAAGAAACCGTTCTGGCTGATGGCAACGTCCAGGCCACGACCGGTGTTGGTGGTGGTACCGTCGGTAAAGTCCTGAGTGATGCCCGCAACTTTTACGCCCAGACCCACTTTGGAGCCGGCAAACATGTCTGCAAAGGAAGCAGAACCGGATTTAAAACCATAGGTCGCGGAGTTGGCGATGTTGTTGCCAATGACGTCCAGGTTGGTGGCCGCAGCATTCAGGCCGCTGACCGCTTGAGAAAAGGCCATGACTTACTCCTGATAAGTGTTAAGGCTTAGATAATCTGCCGAACTTCGTCGAGTGTGGTGGTACCAGAGGTACCCAAATCCAGTTTGTTGCCGTCGCCCCCTTTAATCACGCCCTGAACCAGCGCGAACTGCAGCGGCTGCGCCACCAGTTGGGTCGTCCCGTTGCTGGCACTAATCGCGACTTTGTAGGAGCCATTTGGTGCTTTCGTGCCGTCGGTCAGGCTGCCGTCCCAGGTAAAGGTGTGAACGCCCGCTTTCAGCTCGCCGATGTCGATGGTGCGAACCACGGCGCCGGTTGAGTCGGTGATCGTCGCCGTCACTTTGTCAGCCGCCTGCTGCAATTCAACGCCGAACGGCGTCGTGGTGGTGGTCGATGTACCGTCGGTGATGCTGGTGCCCGCCAGGATCGTGGTCCCCGGGATCATCACGCCGTGACCAATCAGGCTTGCCGCCTGCAGGGACTGAGCGCTGTTAATCTGACCGGAGACGGAACCGAGGGTGGTGTTCAGTTTCTCAATGCCGCTCACGGTACTGATCTGCGCAAGCTGCGTGGTCAGTTCGTTGTTCTGCATTGGGTTAGTCGGATCCTGGTTCTTAAGCTGCGCCACCAGCAGCGTCAGAAAACTGCTCTGCAAATCGGAGGCATTGCTTCCCGTCAGGGAGCTGGAGCTTGTCGAACTTTTGGTGTTGTTAACACCCGTGTTCGTCGGATCATTCACATTTACGGCGATGGACATGCATGTCTCCTTTACTGGCCGAGAGTGAGTGTTTTGAGCATCATGCTCTTCACGGTATTAAGCACTTCGACGTTCGCCTGGTAGCTACGGGACGCCGACATGGAGTTCACCATCTCGCCCACCACATCCACGTTTGGCATCTTCACGTATCCGTTAGCGTCCGCGAGCGGGTTACCTGGCTCATACACCAGCTTGTCCGGCGCCTGGCTCTCAACCACGTCAGACACCTTCACGCCGCCCGTTGCCGCACCTGGCGCAGCGTCGACCTGAAACACAACCTGTTTGGCACGATAAGGCTGTCCGTCAGGTCCGGTCACGCTGTCGGCGTTCGCCAGGTTACTGGCGGCCACGTTCAGACGTTTGGACTGGGCGGTTAACGCCGAGCCGGCGATATCAAAAATATTCAGCAAGGCCATTTATCAGTTGCCCCCCTGCAGGACGTTCATCATGCCTTTGATTTGTCCGCCGAGTACGGTCAGGCCCGTCTGGTATTTCAGGCTGTTATCGGCAAACTGCGTACGCTCCCGGTCCATATCCACGGTGTTACCGTCGAGTGAAGGCTGGTCAGGGATGCGATAAAGTAAATCGGTCGCTGGCGCGGTCATCGCCTGAGCGGGAATATGGCGAGAGGATGTCATGGCGAGTGCAACACCGGTTCCTTCGGCACGTCCACGCTCCATCACCTTTTTGAGCTCACTGGAAAAATCAATATCGCGCGCCTGATACCCGGGCGTATCGGCGTTAGCGATGTTGGCGGCTAAAATCTCCTGCCGCTGGGCGCGTAAATTGAGCGCTTCCTGCTGAAAACGTAACGCGGCGTCGAGTTTATCGAGCATGTCTCCTCCGCTGATGGCAAAATTTCAGTTCACAGCTTAAATCTCACCCGGTCTCCCCTATCGACGGAATAAGCACAAAATGCGTCGCTATTTATTCCGTTGATGCAAAACCACTGCAGGTAGAATTCATCCAACTCTGGAAACGGTGGAACTTGCGATGCAAACGTTAAAACGTGGCCTGATGGCAACCTTCTTGCTGTTTAGCCCTCTGGTGAATGCCGGGGATTTACAGGATGCGCTGACGAATTTTTTTGCCCAGAAGCTGGCGGGCTTTAGCGATGACGTTAACGTGACCATCCGCACGCCGCCGAATCTGTATCCGACCTGCGAGCAACCGTCATTCAGCGTGACGGGGACCACGAAGCTGTGGGGCAATGTGAACGTCCTGGCACGCTGCGCCAACGAAAAACGCTATTTACAGGTTGCAGTTCAGGCGACGGGCAATTATGTTGTCGCCGCCGTCCCCATTGTGCGTGGCAGCGCGCTGCAGGCAAACAGCGTGACGTTAAAGCGCGGGCGTCTGGATCAGCTCCCGCCGCGGACAATGCTGGACATTAACCAGGCACAGGACGCCGTCAGCCTGCGCGATGTCGCGCCGGGCCAGCCGATTCAGCTCTCCATGCTGCGCCAGGCGTGGCGTGTCAAAGCGGGACAGCAGGTGATGGTCGTTGCCAACGGAGACGGCTTTAGCATCAACAGTGAAGGGAAAGCGTTAAACAATGCCGCGGTAGCGCAAAACGCCCGCGTCAGAATGTCCTCAGGCCAGGTGGTGAGCGGAACCGTCGATTCTGATGGGAATATTCTGATTAACCTATAATCTTTTTAAAGATTTCGCGGCGCGTGCCGATAAATATTCCACTAATGATGATGTCAGGCGCAAACGCCGCGAACCCTCGATGAGGACAACACTATGAGCATTGATCGTACATCAGCCCTGAAGCCGGTAAGCGCTGTACAGCCTCGCGAAACGAACGACGCTACCCCTCAGAAAACGCGTCTGGAAAAACCGTCAACGTCTAACAGCACCAGCGTGACCCTGAGCGATGCCCAGGCAAAACTGATGCAGCCAGGCAGCAACGATATCAATATGGAACGTGTTGAAGCGCTGAAAACGGCTATTCGCAACGGTGAGCTGAAAATGGACACCAGCAAAATTGCTGATGCCCTGATTCAGGAAGCACAGAGTTTCTTACAGAGTAACTAACCGTATGAGTCGACTGTCAGAAATACTGGATCAAATGACGGTTGTCCTGAACGACCTGAAAACGGTAATGGATGCTGAACAACAACATCTCTCTTCCGGTCACATTAACGGCAGCGCGCTGCAGCGTATTACTGAAGATAAGAGTTCGCTGCTGGCCACGCTGGATTATCTGGAGCAGCAGCGCCGCGCCGAGCAGGACTCGAAGCGCAGCGCCAATGACGATATTGCCGAGCGCTGGCAGACCATTACCGAAAAAACCCAGCATCTGCGCGATCTCAACCAGCATAACGGCTGGCTGCTTGAAGGCCAGATAGAGCGTAATCAGCAGGCGCTTGAGGTGCTGAAGCCGCATAAAGAAACCGGACTGTACGGCGCGGATGGTCAGACGGCGACGGCACGTATTGCGGGTGTAAAAAAGATTTCGATTTGACGCGTAAGCGACAAATCTTGCAGTGGGGAGCACCCTGAGGTGAACTCCCCTTTTAGCGTTTATGCCGTCCGGCGGGTAAACTCTTTCACTTTGAAGCCCAGCACGGCGAGCGTGGCAAAATACGCTACCACTCCAACGCCCACCACGGCCATCAGCCGCATCAGACGATAAGGCATCGTGCCCAGAGACCACTCCGGCATGACGTACATCATCCCGATGAGTGCCGCAGACATCACCAGCACCGCCACTACCAAACGCACGAGGAAACTTGCCCACCCCGGCTGCGGCGTAAAGATATCCTGCTTGCGCAGCTGCCAGTAAAGCAGACCGGCATTCAGACAGGCCGCCAGACCAATAGACAGCGACAGGCCGGCATGCTTCAGCGGGCCGATAAATGCCAGGTTCATCAGCTGCGTCATAATTAGCGTTACAATGGCAATTTTCACCGGCGTTTTAATGTCCTGACGTGAATAGAACCCCGGTGCCAGCACTTTGACGACAATCAGCCCCATCAGTCCCACCGAGTAAGCGACCAGCGCGCGCTGGGTCATCGCGGCGTCAAACGCGGTGAATTTCCCGTACTGGAACAGCGACACCGTCAGCGGTTTGGCCAGAATACCCAGCGCCACCGCGCTTGGCAGGGCCAGCAGGAAGCAGAGACGCAGGCCCCAGTCCATCAGGCGGCAGTATTCGTCATGGTTGCCGCTGGCAAAGCTTTTCGACAGCGACGGCAGCAGGATGGTCCCCAGCGCCACGCCCAGCACGCCGGACGGGAACTCCATCAGGCGGTCAGCGTAGTACATCCACGAGACGGAACCCGACATCAGGAAAGAGGCAAAGATGGTGTTGATAATCAGCGAGATCTGGCTGACGGAGACGCCAAGAATGGCGGGCCCCATCTGCTTGATAACGCGCATCGCCCCGGCATCTTTCAGGTTGATGCGCGGCAGCACCAGCATGCCGATTTTTTTCAGGTGCGGCAGCTGATACGCCAGCTGCAGCACGCCGCCCACGGTGACCGCCCAGGCCAGGGCCAGCACCGGCGGGTTGAAGTGCGGCGCGGCGAACAGCGCAAAACCGATCATGCTGACGTTGAGAAACGTCGGCGCAAACGCCGGAACGGAGAAGCGGTTCCAGGTGTTCAGGATAGCCCCCACCAGCGAGGCCAGCGAGATCAGCAGAATATAGGGAAAGGTAATGCGCAGAAGCTGCGAGGTCAGGGCAAATTTATCCGCCGTGTCGGCAAAGCCGGGGGCGGTCACCATAATGACCCAGGGCGCGGCCAGCATACCGACTACCGTCACCACGGCCAACGCCAGCGTCAGCAACCCGGAGACATAAGAGACAAACACGCGCGTCGCGTCTTCACCCTGCTTGCTTTTATATTCCGCCAGAATGGGTACAAACGCCTGGGAGAACGCCCCTTCAGCAAAAATGCGACGCAGCAGGTTCGGCAGTTTGAACGCCACGAAAAAGGCGTCCGTTGCCATCCCTGCACCAAAGACCCTTGCCACAATGGCATCGCGCGCAAAACCGAGAACGCGAGAGAACATGGTCATCGAGCTGACGGCCGCCAGCGATTTTAATAAGTTCATTAACGTGAATTTCCAGAACCATACGGATTTATAGACCGGGAACGCACAAGCGCCACCCGGCAAAGCCAACAAGCGGCGCTTAGTCTAACCCGATTTCAACGAATTACTATCCGCAGATGTTACAGCGAGTTATTCACTCATGGCCTCGCGCCAGAGCCGTTCCACAATGCGCTGAGCCAGAATGGCCTGCTCGCCGGACGTTTCAGGAACCGTCTGATTTTGCACGCAGGTGATAAAGTGGCGGGCACATCCTGCGAAACCTCGTTGCTCCAGAGTGCTTTGCCAGCCGGGGACCGGCTGCATCACCACGCCGCTGCCCTTCTCTTCCCGCCATTCATGCATGTCGGTAACGTCGTACAGTGCGCCGTCGGTTACCGCCTGCACGGATTCCCGCTGGCTGCCCGCGCGGCGGTGCATGCTGGTGGTGACCTGAAGATGCTCAACGGCAAAATGGTGTTCCGCATAGACCATCTGCCCCTGTTCGTTGGTGACAAGAGTGCCGCTTTTCAGCAGCGCTTCGCCGTTAGTCAGCCACAGCGCGGTGTCCACTACGTGGAGGTAGTCATCGAGAAGGGTAAAGCGCAGATCGTTTGGACCCACGCTGTCGGTGCGGTGCTTATCCATGCGCAGCGAGGCGATATTGCCGGACTGCGCCTTCAGCTGCTGGTAAAGCGGCGCGAAGCGGCGGTTGAAACCGACCATCAGCGTCAGTTTTTTACGTGCCGCCAGCTCAATCAGCCGTTCGGCGTCCTGAACATTTTCCGCCAGCGGTTTATCCACGCAGACGTGAACACCCGCATTGAGCAACTCGCTCACCACCTGATAGTGGGTTGCCGTTGAGGTATGCACAAAGACCGCATCGCACTCGCGGGCCAGATCCTGGAGCGATGCCGCATACGGGATACGCCAGGTTTCACAGATACGTTCTGCCTTTTCTCGGGTCGGTGACCATGCCCCTTGTAGCGTCCAGTCAGACGCAGCGCCCAATACGGGCAGCCAGGCTTTCTGCGCAATACCGCCCAGCCCCACCACGCCAATGCGTAATTTTTTCACCGTTAGTCTCCCAAATGTGCCAGCAGTGCATCCAGACGCTGTTTCAGCCCGGCCACCTCGTCTTCCAGCGCCTCTACGCGCGCGGCAAGGTCGTCACGGGTTGCAGGACTCGATTCCGTCGCCGCGCTTGCGGCGTCAACGTCGCCGCTGAAGAGATGCATGTAGCGGCTCTCACGTTTACCCGGCTCGCGCGCCAGTCGCACCACGTAAGGGCCATCCTCACGCGCGGCCAGCCCTTCCAGGGTCTGCTCGACTTCCTGCATGTCGCTGAACTCATGCATTCGGGAAGCGCGCGTTCGCAGTTCCCCCGGCGTTTGCGCCCCGCGCAGCAGCAGCGTGGTAATAACCGCCACTTCCGCGCTGCTCAGTTTCAGATCGCCAAATTCGGAGTTACAGAAGCGCTGCTCGTATTTGGTCACGCGGTTGCCGAAGCCGCTGACGGTGCGCAAATAGTGGCGCTTCACCAGCGCATCCAGCACGTCCTGAACCTCATGCTCGCTGAGATTCATCACCGGCTCGCGGTTGGTCTTCTGGTTGCAGGCCATGGTCACGGCGTTAACAGAGAGCGGATACTGCTCCGGCGTGGTGACCTGTTTTTCGAGTAAGCACCCAATCACGCGCGCTTCCGTACCGTTTAGCTGATACTTCATCTTTTCTCCTTAACGACCTGCGGTCCAGTCACGGGTGGTTAATGCCGTCAGAACGTGGTCGCGCCACTCTCCGTCTATCAGCAGATAGTCTTTGGCATAACCCTCTTTCTCAAACCCTAAACGCGCCAGCAAATTCCCGCTGCGCTGATTATGCGGCATGTAGTTCGCCATAATGCGATGGATATGCTGCGTGCGTTGCATATAGCGGATGGCTACCGTTAACGCCTCGTACATCAGTCCCTGCCCCTGCCATTTCTGGCCGATGGAATAGCCAAGGTAGCAGGCGTGAAACGATCCCCGCACCACGTTTGAAAAATTGGCGATCCCGATAATCTCTTTCTCTTCTGGATCCAGCAGCGCGAAATAAAACGCGCTGCCCTGCTTATGAAATTCAGCGATCATGCTGAGGCGTGCCTGCCAGCCGGAGGGGTAACAATGGCTCTCATCCCGAACGGGTTCCCAGGGTTTTAAAAACTGGCGATTCTCGGCGTAATAATCCGCCAGACGCCAGGCATCACGCTCATGCACAAGACGAACGACCAGCCTGTCCGTTGTCAGACGCACTTTTGGCACATTACTGCGATAGCCAAACATCAATACCACTCCTTCCCGTCACTTCAGCTTACCCATTAGCTTTACTATACCTGCGCCCGTGCCGTCTGTGAAAACAGTGACATACCATTTTGACCTCTTTTCACATTTTTCGATGAGAACTCTCTATCAAAGCACCGTTTTGATAAAAAAATATTGTCGCGCCCGGGGGTGGGAAAAAACGCGGCGACACCGCAGAATGTTAGCGTGCTCACCTTCTTATTTTCCCTGGAGGGAAAATGTCCCGCGTATCACAGGCCAGGAGCCTGGGTAAATATTTCCTGCTCGTCGATAACATGCTGGTCGTGCTCGGCTTTTTTGTCGTGTTCCCCCTCATCTCTATCCGCTTTGTCGATCAAATGGGCTGGGCGGCATTAATGGTTGGGATTGCCCTGGGGCTACGTCAGTTTGTCCAGCAGGGGCTGGGCGTCTTTGGCGGCGCGATCGCTGACCGCTTTGGCGCTAAACCGATGATCGTTACCGGGATGCTGCTCCGCGCGGCAGGCTTTGCCACGATGGCGGTCGCCCAGGAGCCGTGGCTGCTGTGGTTCTCCTGCTTTCTCTCCGGTATCGGGGGCACCCTGTTTGACCCGCCGCGCACCGCGCTGGTGGTAAAGCTGATTCGTCCTCAGCACCGCGGACGTTTCTTCTCCATTCTGATGATGCAGGACAGCGCCGGGGCGGTTGTTGGCGCCCTGCTGGGCAGTTGGCTGCTGCAGTACGATTTCCGTCTGGTTTGCGCGGCCGGGGCGGTGCTGTTTATTCTGTGCGCCCTGTTTAACGGCCTCTACCTTCCGGCCTGGAAGCTGTCGACGGTAAAAGCCCCGGTGCGCGAGGGGCTAGGACGCGTCCTGCGCGACAGGCGTTTTGTCACCTACGTGTTGACCCTGACCGGCTATTACATGCTCGCCGTACAGGTGATGCTGATGCTGCCAATCATGGTGAACGATATTGCGGGCACGCCTGCTGCCGTAAAATGGATGTACGCCATCGAAGCCTGCCTTTCATTAACGCTGCTTTATCCGATTGCCCGCTGGAGTGAACGGCGTTTTCGTCTGGAGCATCGCCTGATGGCCGGGCTGTTTCTGATGACGCTGAGCATGATGCCGATCGGTCTGGTAAACACGCTTCAGCAGCTTTTTACGCTGATCTGCACCTTCTATATCGGCTCCATCATCGCCGAACCCGCCCGCGAAACGCTGAGCGCCTCGCTTGCGGATGCGCGTGCGCGCGGCAGCTATATGGGCTTCAGCCGCCTGGGTCTGGCCTTTGGCGGTGCGCTGGGTTACGCCGGCGGCGGCTGGCTGTTCGATGCCGGCAAAGCGCTGAACCAGCCGGAACTCCCCTGGATGATGCTCGGCGTGGTAGGCATCATGACGCTTCTCGCCCTGTGGTGGCAGTTCAGCCAGAAACGCAGCGCGAGCGGCATGCTCGAGCCTGGCGCGTAGCCTTTCCCTCGGGCGGGAGCCTCTCCCGCCCCACTTCTCAGTTTTTTCTGCTGGTTTCTGCCCATTCACGCTGACATACTGGCGTAACAGGACAGAAGCGCCGATTTTTCGTTGAGGAGCACTATGAAGAAAATTGTCTTAGCCGCGGCATTCGTTGTCAGCGGTCTGCTGGTCGGCTGTAACCAGCTTACGCAATATACCGTCAGTGAGCAGGAAATTAATCAGGCGCTGGAAAAACATAACAATTTCTCTAAAGACATTGGCGTGCCGGGGCTGGCCGATGCCCACATCGTACTCACCAATCTCACCAGCCAGATTGGCCGCGAAGAGCCGAATAAAGTCACTCTCGCAGGCGATGCCGCGCTTGATATGACGTCCCTTTTTGGCAATCAGAAAGCCAACATCAAGCTCAAGCTGAAGGCGCTCCCCGTTTTCAACAAAGAGAAAGGGGCGATATTCCTGCAGGAGATGGAAGTGGTCGATGCGCAGGTTTCGCCGGACAAAATGGCGCCGGTACTGCAAACCCTGATGCCCTATCTGAACCAGTCGCTGCGAAACTACTTTAACCAGCAGCCGGCGTACGTCTTAAGCGAAGACAACAGCAAGGGTGAAGCTCTCGCGAAGAAATACGCAAAAGGAATAGAGGTGAAACCGGGAGAGATCGTTATTCCTTTCACCGATTAACCTGAAGGGCGCTGCGGCGCCCTTTTTTTTACGGAAAAGTGTGCAAACGAAAACGTTTCCGCTTATGATTTGTGTCCGGCAAAAACAGCCATCCTTATGACTGATTCCTGACAAGCCGGAGCTTCCATGACTGCACAACCCCAGGTTCTTAAAATCCGCCGCCCAGACGACTGGCATATCCATCTGCGCGATGGCGATATGCTGAAAACCGTCGTGCCCTATACCAGTGAAATTTATGGCCGCGCGATTGTCATGCCAAACCTGGTTCCGCCAGTCACCACCGTCGATGCCGCCATTGCCTACCGTCAGCGCATTCTGGATGCCGTTCCGGCGGGACATGATTTCACCCCGTTGATGACCTGCTACCTGACCGATTCACTGGATCCGAACGAAGTGGAACGCGGGTTTAACGAAGGCGTATTTACGGCGGCGAAACTCTACCCGGCGAACGCCACCACCAACTCCAGCCACGGCGTCACCAGTATTGATGCCATCATGCCGGTGCTGGAGCGCATGCAGAAACTGGGCATGCCGCTGCTGGTACACGGTGAAGTAACGCATGCGGAGATTGACATCTTCGACCGTGAAGCCCGTTTTATCGAAACCGTGATGGAGCCCCTGCGCCAGCGCCTGCCGGCGCTTAAGGTGGTCTTTGAGCATATCACCACCAAAGACGCGGCAGAGTATGTTCGCGACGGTAACGAGCTGATCGCTGCGACCATTACCCCCCAGCATCTGATGTTTAACCGTAACCATATGCTGGTGGGCGGGGTGCGCCCTCACCTGTACTGCCTGCCGATCCTCAAGCGCAACGTTCACCAGCAGGCGCTGCGCGAACTGGTCGCCAGCGGATTCACGCGTGCTTTCCTGGGCACAGACTCCGCGCCTCACGCCCGCCATCGCAAAGAGGCAAGCTGCGGCTGCGCGGGCTGTTTCAACGCCCCAACGGCGCTTGCCAGCTACGCAACCGTATTTGAAGAGATGAACGCGCTGGAACATTTCGAAGCGTTCTGCTCCCTCAACGGCCCGCGCTTCTACGGCCTGCCGGTCAATGACACCTTCATTGAGCTGGAGCGCAAAGCGAGCCAGGTTGAGGAGTCTATCGCGCTGACGGATGACACGCTGATCCCCTTCCTGGCAGGTGAAACCGTAAGCTGGACGGTAAAACGCTAAAAAATCAACGCCCCTTGTTGTCAAACCGATAATATGCCTGTATAAATAAACAGTATATTACACAGGGGGCATTTATGCGTATTGAAGTCACCATAGCCAAAACTACCGTTCTGCCTGCCGGCGCGCTTGACGCTCTGGCAGGCGAATTATCCCGTCGTATTAACAACACCTTTCCCGACAACGCGGGCGCCGTAACGGTGCGTTACGCCGCAGCGAACAACCTCTCCGTCATGGGTGCCGCAAAAGAAGATAAAGATCGCATCAGCGAAATCCTGCAGGAAACGTGGGAAAGCGCAGACGACTGGTTCATTACCGATTAACACTGCTCCCTCATTGTGTTTTTTGCCGGGTCGCCCCGGCTTTTTTTTTGCCTGTAATTTCGAAAGTTCAAATTAATTCAGCGTGTTCTTAAAAAATCGTGAACGAGATGGTGTTTTATTGTTCGAACAATCCTAAAAAGCAGAAAAATGTGTTGCTACCTGTTTATTTTTCCCTTTGGAACCCTTATTACTTGGTATACTGAAGAAGCTTTCAGAAAAACATGCATTGAACCTCAGAGCCGTTGTCTTCTAACACGCATTAAGGGGGTTATAATGGAAAAGAATAACGAAGTCATCCAGACCCATCCGCTTGTAGGCTGGGATATCAGTACCGTAGATAGCTACGATGCACTGATGCTGCGTTTGCACTACCAGACCCCAAATCAACTCAACCGTGACGAAGCGGAAGTGGGACAGACGCTGTGGCTAACAACAGACGTCGCCCGTCAGTTTATTTCTATTTTAGAGGCAGGCATTGCAAAAATAGAATCTGGCGACTATCAGGAAAATGAGTATAAACGGCACTAACCTTATGCCCACTTTTCACTCAACAGGCACCCTCGCGGTGCCTTATTTATTTCCCGCTTGTTTACGCCCGCGTTGTTAATTACTCTGCTAACAAACCGTAAGTTTACGAGATGCATATGAGATACGACTTAATCATTATTGGTAGCGGCTCCGTTGGATCGGCCGCCGGTTATTACGCAACGCAGGCAGGGCTAAACGTCCTGATGATTGACGCGCACCTGCCGCCGCATAGCGAAGGTAGCCACCATGGCGACACCCGTCTCATTCGCCATGCCTATGGCGAGGGGGAGCGCTACGTTCCGCTGGTGCTTCGCGCCCAGACGCTGTGGGACGAGCTGGCGAAACAGACTGAAGAGCGCATTTTCGAACGCACGGGGATCATCAACCTCGGTCCGGCCCGTTCAGAATTTCTCGCCAACGTCGAACGCAGCGCGAAAGCCTTTAATCTTGACGTTGAGAAGCTGGACGCGGCGGCCATTACCTCGCGCTGGCCTGAAATTACCGTCCCAGAGGATTATATCGGCCTCTTTGAAGCCAACTCCGGTGTGCTGCACTGTGAAACGGCGATCAAAACCTGGGTCGATCTTGCCGCCAAAGCGGGCTGTGCGCAGCTGTTCAATTGCCCCGTAGAGGCCATCACGCATGATGCAAACGGCGTTACGGTGAAAACCGTAGACGGGGAATATTCGGCTTCCCGCCTGCTTATTAGCGCAGGAACCTGGGTTACCCGCCTGCTTCCGGACCTGCCGATCCAGCCGGTACGCAAGGTCTTCTCCTGGTTCCAGTCGGACGGGCGTTACAGCGCGCAAAATAAATTCCCGGCGTTTACCGGCGAGTTACCCAACGGCGATCAGTTCTACGGTTTCCCTTCCGAGAAGGACGCTCTCAAGATTGGAAAACACAACGGCGGGCAGGTCATCTCATCACCTGAGGAGCGCAAGCCGTTTGGCGCCTGCCCGCAGGACGGCTCAGAAGCCTTCTCGTTCCTGCGCAATATTCTCCCGGGCGTCGGCGGCCTGCTTTATGGCGCGGCCTGCACCTATGACAACACGCCGGATGAAGACTTTATCATTGATACGCTGCCGGGACATGACAACACCCTGCTGATTACCGGGCTGAGTGGCCACGGCTTTAAGTTCGCTTCGGTGTTGGGTGAAATCGCCGCGCAGTTTGCCCAGGGTATCACGCCGCAGTTTGATCTGACGCCGTTCTCACTCTCGCGTTTTAACGGATAATCGGCCACGGGCCCCGGCGGTATCGGGGCCCGTTTTCTTCGTACTCAATTGTGGGGCGTTATGCGCAGGATAGTGGATTTCCTCATCAATAACATTCGCGAACACTTTATGCTCTATATCTTATTGTGGGCGCTGCTCGCTATCGTTGATGTTATTTACATTGTGTTTTATTGAAAGTGACAATTGACGTTAACTGACGTTACTTTATGTTTATTTAAGGTTTTTTCTTCTGCTAAATACGTCTTGCACGAAGCCATTGAATTAACCTTGCCGTTTCTTTTCAAAATCGCTGAAATAAATAAAATAAAAATCAATAGTCAATTATTTCAGTTGCAATATCGCGTCTTCCCGTTCATTTTTACCTTTCGGTTAATTTGAAAATGGACATTCTGATGCAATTGCGTAACTCCTCCCGGCGCTACGGAATAATATCCATAAGTTTGCACTGGATATTTGCCATTGCCGTCTACGGTATGTTCGGACTTGGACTCTGGATGGTCACGCTCAGCTATTACGATGGCTGGTATCATCAGGCACCCGAGCTGCATAAAAGCATCGGGGTTCTGCTGATGCTGGGGCTGGTGTTTCGCGCCATCTGGCGACATATTTCCCCACCGCCCGCGCCACTAAAGACATATGGAAAAATAACCCGCGTCAGCGCCGTTGCCGCGCATATTGCGCTCTACGCGCTGCTCTTTGCCATTCTGATCAGCGGCTATCTCATTTCAACGGCAGACGGCAAACCGATTAGCGTTTTTGGCCTGTTCGAGGTTCCGGCAACGCTCAGCGATGCCGGGGCTCAGGCCGATACGGCAGGCGTCGTTCACCTCTGGCTTGCCTGGAGCGTGGTGATCCTGTCCGTACTGCACGGGCTCGCCGCCCTTAAACACCATTTTATTGATAAAGACGATACGCTTAAGCGCATGCTTGGCCGCTCGTCAGTTGACTCTGGAGCATAAAATGAAAAAACACCTGCTGGGTATTGCCCTCGGTTCTCTGTTATTCACCACCGGTTCTGCCGTAGCGGCTGACTATAAAATTGATAAAGAGGGCCAGCACGCTTTCGTCAATTTCCGCATTCAGCACCTGGGATACAGCTGGCTGTACGGCACCTTTAAAGATTTCGACGGCACATTTACTTTTGACGAGAAAAATCCCGCGGCAGATAAAGTCAATGTGTCCATTAATACGAACAGCGTCGACACGAACCATGCTGAGCGCGATAAACACCTGCGCAGCGCAGAGTTCCTCAACGTCACAAAATTCCCACAGGCCACCTTCACCTCCACGGAAGTTAAGAAAGACGGTGATAAATTGGCTATTACCGGGAATCTGACGCTGAATGGCGTAACCAAACCCGTTACTCTGGATGCGAAGTTGATCGGTCAGGGCGACGATCCGTGGGGCGGAAAACGCGCAGGTTTTGAAGCGGCGGGTAAAATTCACCTGAAAGATTTTAATATCACAACGGATTTAGGCCCGGCGTCGCAGGACGTTGAGCTGGTTATTTCCGTTGAAGGTGTGCAGCAGAAGTCGTAATAGATTCGCCCGGCAGGCTTTCGCCGTGCCGGGCGTTATTATCATTCCGGGTCAGGAATACCCAGTTTGGTATTCAGACGGCCGCGTGATTTATTAAAAATCTTATTACCGTTTTCACGCCCCGCGCGACGACGACGCTGCTCTTCTTCCGGCAGGACGCTCTCTTCGCTGCACAGCTCGCTACAGCAGCCGTTAAACTTCTCGGCACAGGCCGGGCACTGAATAAACAGCAGGTGGCAACCGTCGTTTTTGCAGTTGGTGTGGGTATCGCACGGCGCGCCGCACTGGTGGCACTGGGCAATCACATCTTCTGAAATGCGCTCGCCCATGCGCTCGTCAAAGACGAAGTTTTTACCGATAAAGCGTACCGGTAAGCCCTGCTCACGGGCGCGGCGGGCGTACTCAATAATACCGCCTTCAATGTGCCAGACCTTGTTGAACCCATTGTGCTTCATCCACGCGCTGGCCTTCTCGCAGCGGATACCGCCGGTGCAGTACATAACGATTTTTTTATCCTTATGCTCCTGCATCATCTCCACCGCTTTAGGCAGCTGCTCGCGGAAGGTATCGGCCGGAATCTCCATCGCGTTTTCGAAATGCCCCACTTCGTACTCGTAGTGGTTACGCATATCAATGAACACGGCATCCGGATCGTCCAGCATCGCATTCACTTCCGCGGCCTTCAGATATTCGCCGACGTCCGCCGGGTTAAACTCAGGATCGTCAATACCGTCCGCCACGATGCGTTCACGCACCTTCATGCGCAGCACCCAGAACGATTTTCCATCGTCATCCAGGGCAATGTTCAGGCGTAAGCCGTTGAGGGCCGGATCGAAGCTATAAAGCGCGTCGCGGAACGCATTCACTTTGCTTTCCGGCACGCTAATCTGCGCGTTAATGCCTTCGCGGGCAAGGTAGACGCGGCCGAATACGTTCAGCGCCGTGAAGGCCTGATAAAGCGCATCGCGGGTCGCCTGCGGATCGTCGATGGTGAAGTATTTGTAGAAGGAGATGGTCGTGCGCGGTTCGGTTTCAGCCAACATGCGCGCCTTTAACATCTCATTCGAAACGCGGTTGTGTAACACTGGCATGGTGTACAAGTCCTGCAATCGTCAGAGAGAATCAAAATCGGTCGGCATCATATAGCAAACAAAACCAATTTACATCCACACAATTTACGCTACATTTCACACACCCTGATGAATCAGGCTTAACAATTGCCGTCGTCGTGCAGGTTTCGACGGCAGATATTTTGGCTACGTCTCAAAAAATGCGACAATAGCGAAACAGGACGTTTGAACACAGGAAAGACATGACCCAGTTACCAAAATTTACCGTCGCCCTTTTGCATCCCCGCTATTGGATGACCTGGCTTGGCATTGGCTTTTTATGGCTACTGGTACAGCTTCCCTACCCTGTTATCTTCCGGTTAGGTACATCATTAGGCCGACTCGCGCAAACGCTTATGAAGCGCCGCGCCCGCATCGCGTATCGTAACCTTGAGCTGTGCTTTCCGCAGATGAGCGAGGCGGAGCGCCATGATATGGTCTCGAAGAATTTCGAATCCGTCGGCATGGGTCTCATGGAGACCGGCATGGCGTGGTTCTGGTCGGACAAACGTATGGCCCGCTGGAGCAAGGTTACAGGCACCGGCATGGAGCCGGTGCATACGCTTCAGGCCAATCAGACCGGCGTGTTGCTGATCGGCGTCCATTTCCTGACGCTCGAAATCGGGGCGCGTATGTTTGGCATGCAAGCGCCCGGCATCGGGGTTTACCGTCCTAACGACAACCCGGTTATCGATCTCATCCAGACCAACGGCCGCATGCGCTCCAACAAAAGCATGATCGACCGTAAGGATCTGAAGGGTATGATCCGCGCGCTGAAGTCCGGTGAAGTGGTCTGGTATGCCCCCGATCACGACTATGGCCCCCAGGCCAGCGTCTTTGTCCCCTTCTTCGCCGTTGATGAGGCCGCCACCACGACCGGCACCTGGATGCTGGCGCGGATGTCCAAAGCCGCCATCGTTCCCTTTGTTCCCCGCCGTATGCCGGATGGCTCAGGCTACGAGCTGATGATGCTTGAGCCGGAACTCGCGCCGCCGCTGGAAGATGCGGAAACCACCGCGCGCTGGATGAACGGCGTTGTGGAGAAGTGCATCATGCTGGCACCCGAGCAGTACATGTGGCTGCATCGACGCTTTAAAACGCGGCCAGAAGGCATGCCTTCCCGCTATTGATCCTCATGCGGCCCTCAGGGCCGCATGCTATTTTAGCTTTAAAAGCTCCCCCTCATTGCGGCAATCATAACCCAGGCGCATAATTAGCAGGCTTATTACTTCATGCCTCAGGTGCTCTGCACCTCACTATGCGGATTGTTATGACACCCTCAGATGCCCCCATAAACTGGAAGCGTAACCTCACGGTTGCGTGGCTTGGCTGTTTTCTTACCGGCGCGGCGTTTAGCCTGGTCATGCCTTTCCTGCCCCTCTACGTCGAACAGCTGGGCGTGACTGGCCATAGCGCACTCAACATGTGGTCTGGCCTGGTATTCAGCATCACGTTTCTCTTTTCCGCCATTGCCTCCCCCTTCTGGGGCGGCCTTGCCGACCGCAAGGGACGTAAAATCATGCTGCTGCGTTCGGCGCTGGGGATGGCGATAATCATGGCGCTGATGGGCATGGCGCAGAACGTCTGGCAGTTCCTGATATTGCGCGCATTGCTGGGCTTATTGGGCGGGTTTATTCCCAACGCGAACGCCCTGATCGCCACGCAAATTCCTCGCCATAAGAGCGGCTGGGCGCTTGGCACGCTCTCAACCGGTGGCGTGAGCGGCGCCCTGCTTGGGCCGCTGGCGGGGGGATTACTGGCGGATAACTACGGCCTGCGCCCGGTCTTTTTCATCACCGCCAGCGTGTTGTTCCTGTGCTTTATCGTCACCCTGGTCTGCATCCGTGAAAAATTTACGCCCGTCGCCAAAAAAGAGATGCTTCACGCCAGAGACGTGCTGACCTCGCTTAAAAATCCCAGACTGGTACTGAGCCTGTTCGTAACGACATTGATCATTCAGGTGGCAACCGGATCGATCGCTCCTATTCTCACCCTATACGTTCGCGACCTGGCGGGTAACGTCAGCAATATTGCGTTTATCAGCGGACTGATTGCCTCTGTGCCCGGCGTGGCGGCGCTGGTTAGCGCACCGAGACTGGGGAACCTGGGTGACCGGGTCGGCCCGGAAAAGATCCTGATCTGCGCACTGATCATTTCCGTCCTGCTGCTTATCCCCATGTCGATGGTGCACTCTCCATGGCAGCTGGGCGTGCTTCGCTTTTTGCTGGGCGCCGCCGACGGAGCGTTGCTGCCCGCCGTACAGACCCTGCTGGTCTACAACTCCACGAACCAGATTGCCGGGCGTATCTTTAGCTATAACCAGTCGTTTCGCGATATCGGTAACGTCACCGGGCCGCTTCTCGGGGCGGGTATTTCCGCCAGCTTCGGTTTTCGCGCCGTCTTTATCGTGACGGCAGGCGTGGTGCTGTTCAACGCGATTTACTCGTGGTTCAGTTTATCCCGCGCGTTACGGCCGGTGACGGAATAAGAAGAACGCCTGACGGCTTATTTTCGCATTCATACTTGCAGAATCTGATATTCAGCTATTCTTTCCCTGAAACCTTCTGGAAAACAGGGAGACACCAATGACCATGTACGCCACGCTGGAAGAAGCTATTGATGCCGCTCGTGAAGAGTTCCTTGCCGATAATCCCGGCGTTGAGGAAGAAGATGCTGACGTGCAACAACTTAATATCCAAAAATATGTTCTGCAGGATGGGGATATTATGTGGCAGGCCGAATTCTTTGCCGACGAAGGTGAAGAAGGAGAATGTTTGCCGGTCCTGAGCGGTGCAGGTGCGCAGGCCGTGTTTGATGGCGACTATGACGAAATCGAGTTACGCCAGGAATGGCTGGAGGAGAATACGCTGCACGAGTGGGATGAGGGCGAATTTCAGCTCGAGCCACCGCTGGATACGGAAGAAGGTCAAACCGCAGCCGATGAATGGGACGAGCGTTAATTTACGCTACTCGTACGGACCGTGGCTGGCATCGATGGGCAGCAACAGCGTGTCGAAAATCAGCGAGAACGGCAGATCGAGCACCGTCAGGTAGCGCCATGCGGAATCACGGACATCCCATTTTACGCCCGGGTAGTACTGGTTGCCATGGCCCTGACCTGGAATAGTGCGGCTGATGATGCTGCCGCAGCCGCTCAGCAGGCATGCCATCATGACGACGATGATTATTTTCATCAGTAACCTCTAAAAAAATACCGGCCTCACAGCCGGTATTTTATCTGGCGGGTGGCGCTTTGCTTACCCGCCTTGCTTAACCGCTTACTTCGCCTTCAGCGCCAGCGGGTTTAGCTTCAGCTCTTTATAGTAGTTCACCCATGAAGAGTATTTCTCCGGAGCGGACCATACGCGATAGTGAAGTCTTGCCATCGTGACCGGATCGCTCAGCAGCACCAGACGACGGTCGCGATTGAGTTTTTCCGGAGTCTCGTTAAGCGCCTGCTCAACGTGACGATCGCGGGCAATCTCCAGCACCTGGCTTGCGCGGTGGCGCGCAGTGGCCATTGCCGTCGCCAGAGCGTTGAATGACGGATTAAACACGGCGTGCATAAAGCCATCGTCCAGCGTGCGGTTACGGTTCTGCTCCAGATAGGTATCGGTATCCACCAGCACCTGCGGCGGGGAATACTCTTCCGGGATCAGGAACAGTTTCCAGCGTTTGGTACGCAGCCCTACCGTTGAACGGCTGGAGATCACGGACACAAACGGCGACAGGATAAGCGAGAAGACAATCGGCGCCAGCCAGAACAGGAAGCGCAGATCCAGCCAGGCCATTCCGGCCGCCCACACCAGGCCCAGCAGCAGCTGAGAGCCGTGGCGCATGAAGGCTTCACTCCACGGCGTGGAGTCGTCATCACGCTGCGGTGAGTTCCAGACCACTTCCCAGCCCAGGAACGCGCTGACCACAAACACGGTGTGGAACAGCATACGCACCGGCGCCAGCAGCACGGAGAACAGCACTTCCAGCAGCAGCGAAAGGGTGACGCGGAAGAATCCGCCGTACTCTTTCGAGCCTTTGCACCAGATCAGGATGATACTGAGCAGCTTAGGCAGGAACAGCAGCACCATGGTGGAAGCAAACAGCGCAATCGCCAGCTCCGGACGCCACTGCGGCCACACCGGGAACAGCTGGCGCGGTTGCAGGAAGTATTGCGGCTCCGTCAGGGCATGGACGACCTGCAGCGCAGTGGAGAGCGCGAGGAACATAAACCACAGCGGTGCGGAGAGATAAGACATTACGCCCGTCAGGAACACCGCACGGTGAACCGGGTGCATCCCTTTTACGAGGAACAGGCGGAAGTTCATCAGGTTACCGTGACACCAGCGGCGGTCGCGCTTGAGCTCGTCCAGCAGGTTCGGCGGCAGCTCTTCGTACGATCCCGGCAGGTCGTAGGCAATCCAGACGCCCCAGCCCGCACGACGCATCAGCGCCGCTTCCACGAAGTCATGCGACAGAATCGAACCGGCAAACGAACCCTCGCCCGGCAGCGGCGCCAGCGCACAGTGTTCGATGAACGGCTTCACGCGGATAATGGCGTTGTGGCCCCAGTAGTGCGACTCACCCAATTGCCAGAAGTGCAGACCGGCGGTAAACAGCGGGCCGTAAACACGGGTGGCGAACTGCTGGCAGCGCGCGTACAGGGTGTCCATGCCGGATGCTTTTGGCGAAGACTGAATGATCCCCGCGTTCGGGTTGGCTTCCATCAGACGCACCAGACCGCTCAGGCAGTCACCGCTCATGACGGAGTCAGCATCCAGCACGACCATGTAGCTGTACTGGTTACCCCAGCGGCGGCAGAAGTCATCGATGTTGCCGCTTTTACGCTTCACGCGACGGCGGCGGCGGCGGTAGAAGATCTGTCCTTCGCCCTGCACTTCTGCAATCAGCTCCATCCAGGCTTTTTGTTCTGCCACGCAGATATCCGGGTTGTAACTGTCGCTCAGGATGTAAACGTCGAAATGCGCCGCATTACCGGTTGCCTTTACGGACTCCCAGGTTGCACGCAGCCCCGCAAATACGCGGTCAACGTCTTCGTTACAGATAGGCATAATCAGTGCGGTACGGTGCTCGGGATTGAGGGGTTCATCCCCGACCGTTGACGCCGAAATGCTGTACTTGTCCCGTCCCATCAGCAGCTGCAGGAAGCCCATCAGCGCGGTCCAGAAACCGGCCGAGACCCAGCAGAAGAGGACCGCGAACAGCAGGAGAATGCCGCTCTGCAGGATATACGGCAGCAGCTGCATGAAGGAGACCCAGAGATCCTGGCCCATCATGTCCGTCGGGTTGATAAACGCCCAGCCCTGGTAAGGCAGAATGGTTTTCATATACCAGGTCGCGACAACCGTCTGCGCCAGCGTCAGAAGCAACAGGATATAACGGCGAATTGTCCCCACGGTACGCCATTTCTGTTCGGAGGCCTGCTCTTCTTTCGTCAGGCGCGACAGATAGCGCGGCGTGACGTCACGCCCGCGCAGGCGATCCCAGAAGCGGCCAACCGGGTTGGTGCGCCACGGATCGGGGAACATTGAGGAACGCGTCGCTTTCGGCATCGCCTGAAGCTGATCGCGTCCTTCGTCGTCTTTAATCAACTGCCCTTCTGCCAGCGAGTCCGGCCAGGCCTGCTCCAGACGCGCCTTGACTGACCCCAGCGGCGTATCATCATCACGGGAAAACTGACGATGTTCGCCATCCAGCGCGGTATGAACCGCGCGGATGTCGCTCTTAGGCAGCGCCGCTTTTTCGATATCCGTCAGCGGCATGGCATCAATATATTCAGATGTATTATTCATTGGCAGGTAGCTGGTAGCTCCAGGTTTCACTCAGCGGCTGATCTTCACTGACCAGCGCAGCACGCATTTCAGTGGTCTGTTTCGGATCTTTCACTTTCACGCGCAGGGTCAGACGCCAGCCTTTGGTTACCGGGTTGTAACGCACGGTGTTCTCTACGATTTGACCGTTGTCACCGATGCTGGCCTGGGCCGACACCGCAGTATCAGGAGACAGTTTCTTCATATCCTGGCCGGTGAAGTCCACGACAAACGCTACCGTACCGTCAGGCTGACGGATCAGGTTAGACTGCTTCACGTCACCCGTAGAGCGGCGAGTCTGCGTCACATACGCGTTATCCGGCGCATGCAGCTTATCTTCGTCGCGGCTGAAGGTAATGGTGTACTTGAAGTTCATCTCTTTACCGGCTTCCGGCAGCTGATCCGGCGTCCAGTATGCGACGATGTTGTCGTTGGTTTCGTCGTTGGTTGGAATTTCAACCAGCTCTACCTTGCCTTTACCCCAGTCGCCTTTCGGCGTAACCCAGGCGCTTGGACGCAGGTCATAGCGGTCGTCGAGATCTTCAAAGCGAGAGAACTGACGGCCACGTTGCAGCAGGCCAAAGCCCTGCGGGTTTTCCATCGCAAAGCTGCTGACCGCCAGATGTTTCGGGTTATTCAGCGGACGCCAGATCCACTCACCGTTACCGGCATGAATAGACAGACCGTTGGAGTCATGCAGTTCCGGGCGGAAGTTGGTTGCCGGTGACGGCTGGTTCGGCCCAAACAGGAACATACTGGTCAGCGGAGCGACGCCCAGTTTGCCCACTTTGTCACGCAGGTAAACCTTAGACTGCACGTCAACGACCGTGTCACGACCAGGCATAATCACAAAGCGATAGGCACCGGTTGCGCGTGGGGAATCCAGCAGCGCATAAATAGTCAGACGTTTGTCCGTTGGTTTTGGACGCTCAATCCAGAACTCGCGGAAACGCGGGAACTCTTCACCTGATGGCAGCGCGGTATCAATAGCCAGACCGCGCGCAGAAAGCCCGTACACCTGCCCCGCGCCAATCACGCGGAAGTAGCTGGCGCCAAGCATGCTAACGATTTCGTCGTTTTTATCTTTGCTGTTGATCGGGTAAAGCACCTTGAAGCCTGCGAAGCCCAGGTCTTTCACCGTATCTTTGTCGTGCTGCACATTGCCAAAATTGAAGTAATCCGGGCTGTACTTGATCTTACGTACCGCGGTCGCCGTCACTTCATTGATGGCAACAGGCGTGTCGAAGTACATACCCTGATGATAAAATTCAAGCTTGAACGGGGTTTTAACATTGTTCCAGTACGCTTTATCGTGGTTGAACTGGATCTGCTGATAGTCCGCATACTTCATGTCGCGGAAAACGGAGGGCAGGTTACTTTTCGGCGCTTCGTAGCTCTTGCCTGCCATCGATTTTGCCTGTTTTGCGACATCGTCGATGTTAAAGGCCAGTGCCGATGAGGTATACAGTGATAACACCACCGCAACACCCAACCAACGCATTTTCATCATCTGTGGTTTATGTTTCATAATAAGTAAGCACTTCCCCCTTTGTGTGCTTATATCGATCCGATCCATTTTAATGGAAACTCAGGCAATCCGACAACATAATCACTGCTTTGTTCAGCTGCTGGCTCATGGATTAAGCAAATGAAAGAACCCGTTATTCACTTTGCGTGCTTATCCTGGAGACAGTGTGTCGGTCTTGGTGTAGGGTTGGCGTCGAATGTAACCATTATGAGCCTTAGGGATAAGGCGAAAAGTCTGAGAATGCGCAACGTTATATGAGCACAACACCGATACAACGGGAATATTTCCTCGACTCGATCCGGGCATGGCTGATGCTATTGGGGATCCCCTTTCATATTTCACTGATTTACTCCAGCCACACGTGGCATGTTAATAGCCAGATGCCCTCCTGGTGGCTGACGCTGTTTAATGACTTTATTCACGCCTTCCGCATGCAGGTGTTTTTTGTCATCTCCGGCTATTTCTCGTACATGCTTTTTTTACGCTATCCGCTTAAGCGCTGGTGGAAAGTGCGCGTGGAGCGCGTAGGTATTCCCATGTTAACCGCCATACCGCTGCTGACGCTGCCGCAGTTCATTATGCTGCAATACGTTAAAGGCAAGGCGGAGAACTGGCCGAATCTCTCGCTGTATGAAAAGTACAACACGCTGGTCTGGGAGCTGGTGTCTCACCTCTGGTTCCTGCTGGTTCTGGTGGTGCTGACCACGGTCAGTCTGGTGATTTTCAGCCGCCTGCGCCGCCATCTCAGCACGACAGCAGACTCTTTCTTCGCTAACGTCTCGCTGGGCAAACTGTCGGTGCTCTTCTTACTGCTGGGGATCGCTTATGCCGCGGTGAGACGCACGTTGTTTATCGTCTATCCACCGATACTGAGCGACGGCCTGTTCAATTTTGTGGTGATGCAGTCGCTGTTCTACATTCCGTTCTTTTTGATTGGCGCGCTGGCCTTTATTCATCCGAGGCTTAAAGCGCTGTTTACCACCCCGTCACCGTGGTGCGCGGTGGGTGCGGCCATTGCCTTCGTGGCCTACCTGCTGAACCAGCGCTACGGGAGCGGCGACGCCTGGATGTATGAAACGGAAAGCGTGATCACCATGCTGTTGGGCTTGTGGATGGTGAACGTAGTGTTCGCGCTCGGCCACCGTTTGCTGAACTTTAAGTCCAGCCGCGTGACCTACTTCGTCAATGCCTCACTGTTTATCTATCTGGTGCACCACCCGTTGACGCTGTTCTTCGGGGCATACATCACGCCGCATATCGCATCCAACACGCTGGGCTTCTTTACCGGGCTGGTGTTTGTGGTGGGGATTGCCGTCGTACTCTACGAGATCCATCTGCGGATCCCTCTTCTGCGCTTCCTGTTTTCAGGAAAACCTCAGCCGAAAGCCGCCTGAGCAGCGCGGCGCACTCACGGTGCGCCGCCTTCGCTTCAGCTCTCCAGCTCTTGTCTGCGCTGAGTCAGAAGCCGCTGATAAAGATGCGTGGTGTCTTCATCGAAGCAGACAAAAATCACCTTCTCTGGCAGCGGTTTAAGCGACAAATAGCGGTAAACCGTTTCGACGGCGATGGTCGCCGCTGCCGCCTTAGGATACCCATACACGCCGGTGCTGATGGCCGGGAACGCCATCGTTTTATAGCCGTTGTCGGCGGCAAGCCGCAGACAGTTTCGGTATGCCTCCTCCAGAAGGCTCGCTTCATGCTGGTCTCCGCCGTGCCACACGGGCCCGACAGCATGAATCACCGCTTTGGCAGGAAGGTTGCCCGCCAGCGTAATCACCGCATGGCCCGGTGGGCATTCACCCTGTTGCTGACGCACCATTTTACAGGCTTCCAGTAACTGCGGTCCGGCAGCCCGGTGAATAGCGCCGTCTACGCCTCCTCCCCCCATCAGGGAAGGATTGGCCGCATTGACGATGACGTCGACATGAACTGTCGTAATATCGCCATGAATAACTTCAATTTGCGGTTTCATAAAGCCCCTCTGCTGCCCGCCTTTTTTATAAGTGTATCGCAGAGGGGTTATTGAGAAAAACGATAGGCATAAAACCGCGCCCACCGGCGGGCGCTCACGTGTATTAACGGTACTGGATCTGAACAACCGCGAGCGTTTTTTCAGGATTCAGGTACGTCATATTCACTGTCGCCAGGCCGGAAGCCGTCGCCTTGCCGTTCAGCGCGTCGCCGTAACTCACCATACGCGTTTGCATACGATTTTTTTCCGGACACGACACCGCCAGCTGCCGCTGCTGGTGGGTAACTTCGCAAGGGTCAGCAACGATTGCGCCGCGAAAGTGAATAACGCCGCCCTGCGCGAGCGTGGCCGAATAAGCTGGAGCGATAAATGCCGAAACAAGCAGGCCCAGACCTGAAATAAGATGTGCAAAAGAGTGGGTCACGATATGTACTCCTCAATGAAAATCGTCCATGAGGGGCAAACGCGCTTCATTATGCAAACGAAGGCTGACGTTACGGAACCTAACAACGCAGTTCCTGATAACAGCTTAGTTCAACGGCAAATATTCACAATGCATTGATTTCATGAATATTTACAGCGCACCCCCGGCTGGCGACCACTGCTGTGATAAATGAAGCGCTTTTCCATCCGTGACGGTGACAACGATGTTGATCGTGTCTTCCGCAGAAATAGTTAAACTCAACCGCGTTAAATCAATCGGCTGATTAGCGGGAATAAAAAGGGTATTTTGCTGTCGCGAAGCACTTTGCCCACTCAGCCCTTCCTTCAAAGAGAGGATCTGAACCTGACAATCACACGGTTCCGTCAAAATGACCTGCGGAATAATGGTCGTCATATTTCCCTGCTGTGACGTTTGAAAGGTTATCTGGCCGGAAAGCGCGGCAAGGAGAATGAAGGTATTCATGAGGAACTCCCGAAAAAAAACAGGGCATCGGCCCTGTTTTTTTGTAGTACAGATTTCAGTATCAGTACTGATGCGCTGTCGCGTGGTTACCAAAGCCGATCTGGGTAACGTTGACGGTGGAGTTAGACGCCGTCTGGTCTACGAGCGCACCGTTAAGGCCGCCGTACTGGCTAACATTCATAACGGATTTTTTGCTGTTCCACTGATCGAGTGTCGCACTGTTGCCAAAGCCGTTCTGGGTCAGGTTGATTTTGCTGTCGTCAGAACCCTGACCGACATCAGCCCCGTTACCGCCACCGGTCTGGCTAATATTAAGAACGGAATTTCTGGCATCTGTCTGCAACGCCAGCGCGGAGTTACCGCCACCGTTCTGATAAATATTCAGGGTTGAATTTGGACCACTGTTTCCGCCCTGGCCATGACCGTGTCCATGACCCCATCCGCCCTGATTAATGATACCAGCCATAGCACTACCAGAAACGACGATTGCTGCAAGTGCTGCCACTTTGATAAATTTCATGGTAAACCCCCATCGGATTGATTAACGTCGTCGCGAAATAGCTAGCGCTGAATAACGCGAATTGCCATCTGCGACTGTTTCTGCACTACAACTGCGGTTTTCTGCGTACCGTACTGCGTAATATTTGCTCTATTACCCGACCCTTTCTGGATAATTTTCGCACTATTACCATATCCATCCTGCGTAATACCTGCATCGTTCCCGTTACCGCTCTGATCGATCCAGGCAATATTGTAAGTCCCTGATTGATCAACTCTCGCTCTGTTGCCTGCCCCATCCTGAGAAATGACGGACAAGAGTTTCGATCCTTCCTGGCGAAGCTGAGCGTCATTAAATACGCCCTGTTGACCAATAATGGCTGCCTGATTTAATGATGAATAACTTAATTCATTAACCGCAAAATTATATTCAGCGTTTGCTAAATCTGAATTCGCGGCGGTTACAAATCCAGGCGCACCCAGTAATGTAAACATCAAAAATAACGATGTGTTTTTCATGTTGTCACCCTGGACCCGGCTACCTGAAAACACCCTGATCGTATTTCGTATTAAACGACTCGTTTTTGTTAACGCGTCGTTACGGTGAAGAGTATGTCCGCTGAAACATTTTAAATATCTCACCCGCGCGGCTTATTTTTATTTTTCAGGTCACCACAAAGTTGTAATTTGCACCATAAAAGGCATGACACAGGGCGTTTTTATTTTTTATGAAATATTTATGCGCGACATGTTGTACAACGGCGAGACAGCCGTCCATGTCCCTTCCCGCGTTGTTTAAGCGTAACGCCAGGATGAGATTTTCTTCAGTGCGTGACACAAGGCGAGTTTTCTTAAGCCAGGAAAATCAGTACGGCATGACTTAGAAAGTATCAGTTACTCATACCTGGGTACAAACTAAAAAAAATAATAAATACTTATAAATATTAACTGGTTAATTATATTTGTATGATTTTTAAAATCTATGCACAACTATTTCCATGTACAACTTTCATATCAAATAGCAACATTCAAAATCTGCCATTTTCACAAATGAATATTGATTTTTACATCTTGTTACACGATTAACACTTGCTTTAAAATTCGTAAAAGCTAGATTGAAATTAGATATACGAAATTGGTTTTATATTTACCTCCCTGTGGAGGTTATGTTCTGATTCTACACACAGCAGTGCAACATCTGTCAGTACTTCTGGTGCCCTCTTCTTTACAGAAAGGCGGCTGTCAGGTGCCAAAAATAAGTGGGGTTTCATCATGTATAATGAAGTCCATAGTTTACATGGTCATACATTACTGTTGATCACAAAACCTTCTCTGCAAGCGACAGCTTTATTACAACATTTAAAGCAATCTCTATCACTGAACGGGAAATTGCATAATATTCAACGTTCTTTTGATGATATTGTGCCTGGCAGCATCATTCTGTTTGATATGATGGAAGCCGATAAAAAGCTTATCCATTACTGGCAAGATAACTTAAGCAGGAAAAACAATAATATCCGCGTGTTATTATTGAATACGCCTGATGAATATCCTTTCCGAGATATTGAAAGCTGGCCGCATATCAATGGCGTGTTCTACGTCACTGAAGAAGAGGTTCGGGTGGTAGATGGTCTGCAAGGCATATTGCGCGGCGAATGCTATTTCTCGCAAAAGCTGGCCAGCTACCTCATCACGCACTCCGGAAATTACCGCTATAACAGTTCGGAATCAGCGCTGCTCACCCACCGTGAGAAAGAGATCCTGAACAAATTACGCATTGGTGCTTCAAATATTGAAATCGCCCGTTCGTTATTTATCAGCGAAAATACGGTAAAGACGCACCTTTATAATCTTTTCAAGAAGATAGCTGTTAAAAACCGAACTCAGGCGGTTTCATGGGCAAACGATAACCTCAGGCGTTAATCACATGAAGCGCACGTTGAGTTGGATCGCCGCAGCGAGTCTCCTGCTCGCTGCAGGGAACCTGCAGGCCGTTGAGGTCGAAGTTCCCGGATTGTTAACTGACCACACTGTCTCATCGATCGGGCACAGTTTTTACCGGGCCTTCAGCGATAAATGGGACAGTCCCTACACGGGTAATTTAACAATCAACGAGCGGCCCAGTGCACGATGGGGAAGCTGGATAACCATAACGGCCAATCAGGACGTTATTTATCAAACGTTTTTATTCCCCTCGAAAACAGACTTCGAAAAAAACGTAGCCTTAGCACTGGCTCAAACTGAAGACGCTATTAATCGCCTGCAAATAGATAAAGCCCTATTAAGCACCAGCGATTTAGCAAAAGATGAGTTCTAGCGAACCGATATGCGGAGGCTGTCATGCGTATTGCATATGCAGTTGTTTCGATCATGCTTATTGCTCCCCTGAGCTGGGCCGGAAATATGACCTTCCAGTTCCGTAACCCTAACTTTGGCGGTAACCCCAACAACGGTGCCTTTCTGCTGAATCAAGCTCAGGCACAAAACTCCTATAAAGATCCGAGCTTTCAGGATTTTACCGTTGATACCCCTTCCGCACTGGATAACTTCACCCAGGCTATCCAGTCGCAGATTTTAGGGGGATTGCTGACCAACATTAATACCGGCAAACCCGGCCGAATGATGACCAACGACTTTATCGTCGACATCGCCAACAGGGACGGACAGCTCCAGTTGAATGTGACCGATCGTAAAACCGGAAAAACCTCCACCATAGAGGTTTCCGGCCTGCAAAATAATTCAACTGACTTTTAAACAATAGCTAAATAAGGACAACGACCATGCAGCGCTTCCTGATATTTGTTGCAGTGTGCTTATTGAGCGGTTGTTTAACTGCTCCGCCTAAAGAAGCTGCAAAACCCACATTAATGCCGCGGGCTCAAAGTTACCGTGATTTAACCCATTTGCCTTCACCTACGGGCAAGATATTTGTTTCGGTATACAACATTCAGGATGAAACCGGACAATTTAAACCTTATCCGGCAAGTAACTTCTCCACCGCGGTGCCGCAAAGCGCCACCGCCATGCTGGTGACTGCACTTAAAGATTCGCACTGGTTTATTCCGCTGGAACGCCAGGGGCTTCAGAACCTGTTAAATGAACGAAAAATCATTCGTGCCGCACAGGAGAATGGCACCGTTGCGGACAATAACCGGATGCCTCTGCAGTCTCTGGCCGCCGCAAACGTGATGATTGAAGGGTCGATTATCGGTTACGAGAGCAACGTGAAATCGGGTGGCGTGGGCGCGCGCTACTTCGGTATCGGCGCAGATACCCAGTACCAGCTCGACCAAATTGCGGTTAACCTGCGCGTCGTGAACGTCAGTACCGGTGAAGTGCTCTCTTCGGTCAACACCAGCAAAACGATATTGTCTTATGAAGTTCAGGCTGGGGTATTCCGATTTATTGATTACCAGCGCCTGCTGGAGGGAGAAATTGGCTACACCTCTAACGAACCGGTCATGATGTGTCTGATGTCAGCCATTGAAACCGGCGTGATCTTCTTAATCAACGATGGTATCGATCGCGGGCTGTGGGATCTGCAAAACAAAGCGGACGTGCAGAACCCGATCCTGGTGAAATACCGTGATATGTCGGTGCCTCCGGAATCCTGACGGGCAGCGCATAAAAAAAGGCGAGATGATTATCTCGCCTTTTTTTTATTCACTCAACGCGGTGATGTTTTGCGTTTTTTCCCGTCGCGCCGCCAGCCAAAGACCGCTGTTCTTCATGGCGTAGCCAAACAGCAGCCCCAGCGCCAGGGAAGGAACCACCAGCTTCCAGTCCCCCTGCCCGGCAAAGGTTGCGCAGGCCCCCATAAAGGTTCCCGGCACAAACGACAGCAGCAGATGCTTCGCCTGGATACACATCAGGAAGGCGACGACACCCGTCATGACGTACCCCAGCATCTCCAGATGCGGCGCCAGCGCGCTGCCTTTCATGATGACCAGCGCCCAGATAACGCCGCTCATCAGCGTGCAGCCTGAGATAAAGAGCCCTTTCAGCCCGCCCTGAGGACAGGCGAAATAGGCCGTGCAACCCAGGAAGCCAGCCCAGCTTAACAGACCGAGAGACACCGCTACCCATCCCCAAATACCGGAGAGGATGCCCGTCGTGATTGCAATACAAAGTAATATGTTCATGGCGCGCATCTTAGCAGAAGCGCGCCATAGAAATGAGATCAGAAGCACATTACGTGCAAGTTGAAATGTATCGTTGCAGGATTTTTGTGATTTACATCACTCCTCGTTCTCTTCTTCCAGTTCATCCCACATTGCTGCAATGGCGTCACGCGTCAGCGGGGCCAGCGTTCGCCAGAACGGAGAGGTGGCATGAGCTTCCACTTTACCCAGGAAGGTCCCCACCCACGGCAGCAGATACGTTTCGAAAAGGATCCCGATGGCTTCATTTTCATCGTCGCCAGCGTTGTCTTCGATCCAGGACGCGGCCAGCAGCAGCGTACCGATATGATCGGCTGGGGTATCGCTCAGGGGCATCCCGCGTTCTGAAAGGAATGCCCGCACTTCCGCTTCGGTCGCGCCTTCCTGCCAGGCGGAACGATACGGCGACACGCGGCACTCTTCGCCGACGAACAGAGCATTGTAGTCCGTTGAGATCTGCTGCATATCGCAGCTTTTCTGCAGGCGCTCCAGTAACTCATCCTGTTCCAGCGGCCAGTTCTGCGCCAGTTTACCTTCGCGAATCAGCGTAAACAGCGGCACCAGCAGCGGGTCCTGCGGCTGGCGGTAATACAGGGAGCCCAGCACGCGGCAAAGGATGGAAAATTCATTCATTGTTTTATTCCGTTATTCAATTAAAGATCGGCAAATTCATCAATCGGCGCCATGCCGCGCGACTCGAGGAAATCAAGCATACGACGCGGCGTGACGTTCAGGATGCGTTCTTCCGGGAAATCCACATCCTGCAATATTTTCAGGCACTCGCTAAAATCCCCCAGCGTGAAGGCCGTGTGCGAATCAGAGCCCAGCGCCACCATGCCACCCGCATCACGCACGGCGGCAGCCACTTCGCGACAGTTGGCTTCACTGCCTTTACGCGAGTGCACGAACGAGGAGTTGTTAATCTCCAGCGCCACGCGGTGTTTCGCCGCGGCCTGCGCCACGGCCTGAATATCAATCGGGTATTTCGGATTGCCCGGATGGCTGATGATGTGCACATTGCCGCTGGCAATAGTGGCAATCATCGCCGCGGTATTGGTCTCTTTATCCTGCGGCGGGAAAACCGGCTCATGGAAGCCGGCAAGGATCAGATCTAAGGAGGTCAGCATCGGGCCGGTACAGTCAATTTCACCGTCGGTGTTTTTGATGTTCGCCTCAATGCCGCGCAGTATCCCAATGCCGTCCACCAGACGTGGCCAGATACGCATATTCACAAAATGCCAGTAGTGCGGCGCATCCGCCATATCCGGGCCGTGATCGGTTATCGCGAACAGCTTGATGCCCTTAAGCTTCGCCTGGGCAATATAATCATGGAGGTTGCTATACGCGTGGGTGCTGGCGACGGTGTGCATATGCAGGTCAACGGGATACATCTTTCTCTCCTCTGCGTTTTTTCCAAAGGATAGCAGTTATCAGCGGCGAATATTAGCAAAAACCCGGCGAACGCCGGGTTTCTCTCAGTAGCCGCGCTGTCGGTCGACCTGTCCGGTGACCGGGTTACCCTTCTCTATTTCACCGATCGTGTGCGAGATATAGGCCACTGCCTCGGCAGGTCGCGTCACGGCGGCAACGTGCGGAGTCATTGCCACGCGCGGGTGTCGCCACAGCGGGCTTTCCTCCGGCAGCGGCTCACGGCTGTAGACATCCAGCATGGCGCCTTTAAGCTTCCCGCTATCCAGCGCCTTCAGCAGATCCGGCTCGACCAGATGCACGCCGCGCGCCAGGTTCATCAGGTAGCTCTGGTCGTCCAGCTGGTTGAGCAGGCCTTCATTGATAATCCCCACCGTTTCCGCCGTATTGGGCAGCAGGTTAATCAGCACACGCGTGCCGTTCAGGAAGGCCGGAAGCTCATCCGTTCCGGCAAAGCTCTCAACGCCCGGATAGTCTTTACGGCTGCGGCTCCAGCAGCGCAACGGAAAGCCCCACGGCGCGAGCGCTTCAGCCACTTTCGAACCCAGCACGCCTGCGCCGAGGATACCAACGGTAAACGCTTCGCGCGGATATTCAGGCAGCGGCTCCCAGCGGGATTGCTGCTTAAGCGCCTGATAGTCATCAAAACGGCGGAACCAGTGCAGCACCTGGCTGACGGCATATTCCTGCATTTGCTGGCCCATACCGGTATCTTCCAGGCGGAACAGAGGAATATCTTCCGGCAGCATTTCAGGGTGTGCTTTCAGCTTGCTCAGAATGGAATCCACGCCGGCTCCAAGCGCGAACACGGCCTTCAGCTTACGGCCCTGGAGCATTTCTACCGGCGGATGCCAGACCAGCGCGTAGTCAGCATGTTCGTTATCGCCCCGCTTCCACTCACGAACGCGAGCGCCCGGCAGTGCCGCAGAAAGTGCCTTAATCCAGTAAGCCGTATCAAAAGTGGGGTGATAGAAGAGTATATCCATAGTCAATTCTGCCTTTTATTGCGCTGATTTATTTTGCTTTTTAACTGGACGGTCAGCATAGCAAATTTATTGCGTGACCGTGTTGTTGATAAAAAAGACGCTTTCAGCACATTTAAGAATCATGTTGCCTGAAGTTTGTCTAAACGCGCTAAATTACTGAAAAAGTGGGTTGACGGCAGTTCGGCTTTTCCTTACATTAGCGCCCGTCCCAGCAACAACGGGATGACAATATGGTGAGGTGTCCGAGTGGCTGAAGGAGCACGCCTGGAAAGTGTGTATACGGCAACGTATCGGGGGTTCGAATCCCCCCCTCACCGCCATATTTTAAGAAGAGCTCGCATGAAAATGCGGGCTTTTTTTTCGCATGTTGCACGCCTGCGGGGGGATGAGAACCCCCGACCGGGGTTCGACAACTGGCGCAGCCAGTTGGACAGACTGAGAGCGAAGCGAACAGGCTGCCCGCAGGGCGAGCGAAGCGAGTCAATCCCCCCCGGTGCTATATTCAGCTCGGTGCGGCCTGAGACCCTCACCCTAACCCTCTCCCCAAAGCGGCGAGGGGATCGTTACTCCTCCACCATCCGCGCATACTCTTCGGTAAGAAAATCCACCAGCGTTCTGACGGACGGCAGTAAACCTCGCCTGGAAGGATAAACAGCGTGGATCACTTCCCGTCGGGGTTCCCATGCGTCCAGCACCCTTACCAGTTCCCCGGATGCCAGCTGCTCCTTGACCATCAAAATCGGCAGCTGCACCACGCCCACCCCCGCCATCGCCGCTTCACGCAGCGCCAGCATGTCGGTGGTAATAAAGCGCGGCGTGTAATGAATCGCGGCTTTCGCTCCCTCCGGCCCGCTCAGCTCCCATCTGTGCAGCTGTTTTCCCACACCCATGCTCAAACCCGGCCACTCGCTAAGCTCAGAGGGCACGGCAGGGTGACCCATCCGCTCAATCAGCGCAGGGCTCGCCACCAGGCAGTGTCCCCTGTCTGCCAGCACTCTTAACACCAGGTCGCTGTCATCAAACGGACGTGGACGAACGCGGATCGCCACGTCGATGCCCTCACCCACCAGATCAACCCTTCGGTTTGTGGCCTCAAGCTGAAGATTGATCCCCGGATAGCGCGCCATAAACCGCGCCAGCATGGGCCCCACGTGCACGTGCAGCAAGGTGACCGGACAAGTGATCCTGACCACGCCGCGTGGCTCGGCCTGCAACGCCGCCACCGCCTCTTCCGCAGCTTCGGCCTCTACCAGCATGGCTTTACAGTGCTGATAGAACGTCTGCCCCACTTCTGTCACCGTAAACTGCCGGGTGGTACGCTGGATCAAACGCACGCCAAGGCGCTCTTCCAGCTGGGCAATCCGGCGGCTCAGTTTTGACTTGGGCTGATCGAGCGCCCGACCCGCCGCCGCAAATCCACCATGGTCCACCACCTTCACAAACCACGCGAAATCATTGAGATCCTGCATACGCCCTCATCGTTCTATATTCAGAACAGTGAATGTCATTTTCACTATCTACCGGGATATTAACCCTGAATATAAGCTAATTACATCAACAGAACATCAGGAGTACATCATGAAAAACGTAACAGGCGTTTATACCGCACCTCGTCCGCACTGGGTCGGTGACGGTTTCCCGGTTCGTTCAATGTTTTCTTACCAGACGCACGGCGAGCCGCTGAGCCCGTTTCTGCTGCTGGACTATGCCGGACCGTACACCTTCCCGGCGGACGGCGCGAAACGCGGCGTGGGCGAGCATCCTCATCGCGGCTTTGAAACGGTGACCATCGTTTACGCCGGCGAAGTGGAGCATCGCGACTCCACCGGCAGAGGCGGCGTTATTGGCCCCGGCGACGTGCAGTGGATGACGGCGGGCGCAGGCATCCTGCACGAGGAGTTCCACTCCAGCGCCTTCGCGCAGAAAGGCGGTGAACTAAAAATGATGCAGCTGTGGGTCAACCTGCCCGCCAAAGACAAAATGGCGACGCCCGGCTACCAGAGCATCACCAAAGCGGATATCCCGGTGGTCACGCTGCCGGATAACAGCGGCACGCTGCGGGTCATCGCCGGTCGCCATGAGGACGTGACGGGCCCGGCCCATACCTTCTCACCGCTGAACGTCTGGGACATCGCGCTTAACCAGGGCAGCCATCTGACGCTCAACCAGCCCGAAGGCTGGAGCACGGCGCTGGTGGTACTTGAGGGCAGCGTAACGGTGAACGGCACCACGCCAGCGGGTGAAGCGCAGCTGGTTGTGCTAAGTCAGAGCGGTGAAAAGCTGCATCTGGAAGCGAACAGCGACGCGAAATTGCTGCTGATGGCCGGTGAGCCGCTGAATGAACCGATTGTGGGCTACGGCCCGTTTGTGATGAACAGTAAAACCGAGATCGCGGAAGCCATCCGTGATTTCAACTCCGGCCGCTTTGGCCAGATCTGAACGTAATTAAGGAGCGCAATATGTCTACCCCTGCAAACTTCAACGGTGCACGTCCCGTCATTGACGTAAATGATGCCGTCATGCTGCTTATCGACCACCAGAGCGGGCTGTTCCAGACCGTCGGCGACATGCCCATGCCGGAGCTGCGCGCCCGTGCGGCGGCGCTGGCAAAGATCGCCACGCTGGCGAAGATCCCGGTGATCACCACCGCCTCCGTTCCACAGGGACCGAACGGCCCGCTTATCCCGGAGATCCACGCCAACGCGCCGCATGCGCAGTATGTGGCCCGCAAAGGTGAGATCAACGCCTGGGATAACCCGGAATTCGTGGCGGCGGTAAAAGCTACCGGTCGCAAGACGTTAATTATTGCAGGCACGATCACCAGCGTCTGCATGGCCTTCCCGTCCATCAGCGCGGTGGCGGACGGATATAAAGTGTTTGCGGTGATTGATGCCTCCGGCACCTACAGCAAAATGGCGCAGGAGATCACCCTGGCCCGCGTGGTCCAGGCAGGCGTGGTGCCGATGGATACCGCCGCTGTGGCCTCTGAGATCCAGCGAACCTGGAACCGTGAAGATGCGGCTGAATGGGCTGAGGTATACACCCACATCTTCCCGGCCTACCAGCTGCTGATCGAAAGCTACGGCAAAGCGCAGGAGGTGGTGAAAAACAGCGAAGTGCTCGATTCGCAGCGTTAATCCTGCGCTGTACGACATAAGCTGATTAAGGCTTAACCGAACAAGCACGAATGCAGAAAATCTGCTTGACCGCTTTCGCGCAACTCCCTATAGTAGCGCCCCGTTGCCCCCCAAGCGGTCAGGCAGCAAAACAATATGGTGAGGTGTCCGAGTGGCTGAAGGAGCACGCCTGGAAAGTGTGTATACGGCAACGTATCGGGGGTTCGAATCCCCCCCTCACCGCCATATTTGAGATAAGAGCTCGTACGAAAGTACGGGCTTTTTTCTTTTATATTCTCCGTAAGGGGGGGATGAGAACCCCCGACCGGGGTTCGACAACTGGCGAAAGCCAGTTGGACAGACTGAGAGCGCAGCGAACAGGCTGCCCGCAGGGCGAGCGAAGCGAGTCAATCCCCCCCGTAGCCATATGCAACTCGGTGCGGCCTGAGACCCTAACCTTCTCCCCAGGAGCTGAGGGTTCCCCACAAATTAATGCTAGCACTGAACAATCCCCTCGCCCCTTTGGGGAGAGGGTTAGGGTGAGGGAAACATACGGCTGTGGTGGTCATTCCGTTCACTTTATGTTCCCTGCTACTCTGTAACGACATGACCGGTGAACGTGCCAGGGTGGCTCAATCGCCACCACCCTGGCGACCCGGGCTCCCGGCGGTAAATCGCCGCTTCGCGGTGCCCTCGGCTTATTCCTTCCGGCTTATCGGGTACGGGCGGAGGTAACGTCCCTGTAAAGCCCGCCCTCTCGGCGCATCCCTGCGCCTCGCCCCGGCCTGCAGGAAACGCCTCAGCGATTTACAGCCGGACCAGAGCATCGCTGAAAGCCTTAAATCGTTCTGAAACAACGTTAATGCTTCTGCTTAAAAATTACTGGGGATCTCTCACCCCCAGGCGAGAGGGAATAAAATGCACATAAAACAAAGCCCGGTTTCCCGGGCCTTGAACACAACAGCAAACTCAGTAATACGCTTGCAGCGTGCGCTGACAGAGCGCCGAGCGCACGCAGTCCTCTTTGGTGAATCGAACCACCCCAATCATCTCATCTTCCTCAAAACGTGACATGGCGTCGCTCAGTCCGGACTTCACGCCCGACGGCAGGTCACACTGGGTAATATCGCCGTTGACGATAACCGTCACGTTCTCCCCGAGGCGCGTTAAAAACATCTTCATTTGCGCAGCGGTCACGTTCTGAGCCTCGTCAAGAATAACGACCGCATTTTCAAATGTACGTCCGCGCATATAGGCGAACGGCGCGATTTCCACCTTGCCAATCTCTGGTCGCAGGCAGTACTGCATAAAGGATGCACCCAGTCGCTTCACCAGCACGTCATAGACGGGCCTGAAGTACGGAGCAAACTTCTCCGAAATATCGCCGGGCAGGAAGCCGAGATCTTCATCAGCTTGCAGTACAGGACGGGTAACAATAATGCGCTCCACGTCCTTATGGATTAGTGCTTCCGCTGCTTTGGCTGCACTGATCCAGGTTTTCCCGCATCCGGCTTCACCGGTTGCAAAGATGAGCTGTTTACTCTCGATAGCATTCAGGTAGTGCGCCTGAGCCTCATTGCGCGCCACAATTGGAGAATTATCACGGCTGTCTCTGGCCATGCCAATTGCTTCTACGCCACTCATCTGCACAAGCGAGGTGACCGATTCTTCTTCACGCTGTTTATGGCTACGTGAGTCCCGTCTCAGCACACGTTTTGCTTCGCGACGAGCTTTGATCACTGCTTTTTGTCTTCCCATGGATAGCACCTTGAGTTGTTGGTATTCATCACACGCGCCAGCTTCGGCACGATTATGCGCACGAACATCAGAGGGTTGGCTTCCTTGTAAGCCATTGCTTGCTTTATCAGATGACGATACAGAACGGCTACGCGCACCGGTCTGCACGTCGGTCGAATCAGATTCTTGAGGTGTGGGGGAGAATTTAGTGGTGAGGAAATCGCTGCCGGAGTCTGAGCCTCCGCGCCGGGTGCTGCGGTTGTTATGTTTACCTTGTCCAGTACAGGACGCAACCATTCGCGATCTCCATAGTGATTCAGCATCACTGCCGGGAACTACCGCTGTCTTATCTTAAGTACATCAGGAGTTATCATAAATGCAACATTTATTTTACCTGAATGCAACTTTTAAGACTGTTCCTGCAGCGGAATCAGTCTTATATATGAATATTACAGAAATATAACAATAAGATAGTCATATGAAAAAATAATGTCCCCGCGAACTATCGCAGGGACGATTATCAGGCTTCCATCAGACCTTGTGCGAGATACGCGCCAGCATCGCGCGCGCCGGGCAGGGCAAAGAAATAGCCGCCGCCGATGGGCTTAATGTACTCTTCCAGCGCTTCGCCGTTTAACCGCTTCTGCACGGTCAGGAAGCCTTTCTCCAGATCGTGCTGATAGCAGACGAACAGCAGCCCCATATCAAGCTGGCCGGAATTGGTCACGCCCAGCGAATAGCTGTAGCCACGGCGCATCATCAGGCTGGACTGCGTCTCTTTGGTGCGCGGGTTGGCAAGGCGAATATGGCTGTCGAGCGCGATAACGCCGCCATCCGGGTCGTTCGCGTAGTCCGGCACATCATGCTCGTGCTTCATGCCCAGCGGCGCCCCGCTCTGCTTGTCGCGGCCAAAAATCGTCTGCTGCTCTTTCAACGGCGTGCGGTCCCAGAACTCCACGTGGAACTGAATAATGCGCACAGCCTGGTAGCTGCCGCCCACCGCCCATGCGGGTTCCCCCTGATCTGCCGTCACCCACACCACGTCTTTCATCAGCGCCGCATCGCTGCTGTCCGGGTTGGCCGTGCCGTCCTTAAAGCCCAGCAGGTTAACCGGCGTCTCTTTGCCTTTGCTGCGGGCGGCGTGGTCAGAGATAAACCCTTCCCGCTTCCAGCGCACGCTCAGCAGATCCGGCGTGTGCTTGATGATATCGCGCAGGGCGTGGATCACCGTGTCCTGAGTATTGGCACAAATCTGCAGGAGCAGATCGCCGTGGCACAGCGCCGCGTCGAGGGAGTCATTCGGGAAGCGCGTCATCTTCTGCAGCGCGTTCGGCTTCTGTTTTGCCAGGCCGTAGCGGCCGTCAAACAGCGACTCCCCTACCGACACGGTAATGGTCAGGTTATCCGGCGCGATAAACGCCCCGAGGATACCGGAATCCATCGGCGGCAGGCGCGGGTTCGGCGTATCCGGTGCCGGCCCGCCCGCGGTAAGAAACGCGATGCGCGCCGTCAGCAGGCGGAACAGACGCTCCAGATCCGCCTTATCGCTGGCCAGCGAATCAAAGGCCACCAGCATCATGGAAGCCTGCTGCGGCGTGAGAATACCCGCCTGGTGCGCGCCATAAAACGGCTGGGTCTCCATCCGGGCATCCGGCGAGAGCGTACCGGGCGCGCTCTGCGGTTTCGCCGCATGCGCCACCGGGCAACCCCCCGCCAGGGCAAACGCGCCGCCCAGTGCCCCTACCCCTTTTAACAAACGACGTCGGGAAGGTTCCGCCACGTCGAATTCTTCGTGCTTGTTCATCGTGCTTAGTCCAGACCCAGTACGCCGCGCAGCAGGGAGAGATCTTCCGCCAGCGTCGTAATCGGGCCTTTCAGCGCGTTACGGTCGGCGTCGGTCAGCTTGTCGTAGGTTTCGAACCCGTCTGTGGTACGGTACTTCGCCAGGATGGTATCGACCTTTTTGAAGTTGGCATCTACTTTCGCCAGCAGTTCACCGTTCTCTTTCTGAAGCTGAGGACGCAGCAGCTCGACAATCTTCTGCGCACCGTCGACGTTGGCCTGGAAGTCCCACAGGTCGGTATGGCTGTAGCGATCTTCTTCACCGCTGATTTTGCTCGCGGCCACTTCTTCAATCAGACCGGCCGCGCCGCCCACCACCTTCGACGGCGGGAAGGCAAGCTCGCTGATGCGCTTTTGCAGCTCCAGCACGTCGGTGTTCAACTGCCCGGCGTATTTCTCCATTCCTTTGGTGGAGTTATCGCCAAACAGGGCTTTTTCCAGACGGTGGAAGCCGGTGAATTTCGGATCGGCGGCCTTCTGCTCGTAGTCATCTTCGCGGGCATCAATGCTGCCGTCGAGGTCAGAGAACAGCTCGGCAATCGGCTCGATGCGCTCGTAGTGCTGACGGGTTGGCGCGTACAGGGATTTCGCTTTTTCGATATCGCCCGCTTTCACGGCGTCGGTGAAGGCTTTGGTGCCCGTGACCAGGTCCGCCGTCTCTTTGGTGACGTAGGCTTTATAGGCGGTGATGGCGTCGCCCAGGCTCAGCAGGGCCGTGCCTTTGGCCGCGTCCGCCGTCGCTGCACCTTTGACGATAAGCTTGCCTTTAGGGTTGGTCAGCAGGCCGCAGGTCATGTCGTATTCACCCGGCTGCAGGTTGGCGGTCATCTTCTGGCTGAAGCCCGGCGCGATGTTCTCGCGCTCTTCCACCACCATCACGCCTTTGAGGATCTCCCACTCCAGCGCCTTCTGGCTGTGGTTCTGAATGATAAACTGGGTTTTACCGCTGTTAACCGTGATGGTCATCGGCTCACACTGCTTATCGTTAACGGTGACTTTTACCTGCGGAATATCCGCAGCCTGCGCAGCGAATGCAGAAGCGAACAGCGCGGCAATGCCTGCGCACAATGCACTACGACGAAACTGAATTGCCATGACTCTTCCCTTAAAAAGTATGTTGTAACTAAAACAATAATTACGGCGCAACGCGCGACGCCTGCGAGCCGGTACGCGGCGGCATCGCGAACAGCACCAGCGCCGGAACCAGATAGATAAAGTACATCGCCACTTCGCTGACGCTCGGCGTTTCCTGGTAGCCGAAGATGCCTTCGAGCAGGGTGCCGGTCAGTGAATGGGTGGAGAGAACGTTGCTAAGATCGAACGCCACGTCCTGGAAGTGGTTCCACAGGCCCGCCTCGTGGAAGGCGCGGATCGCTCCTGCCGCCAGCCCCGCGGCCACCAGCAGAATGAACAGGCTGGTCCACTTAAAGAAGGCGCCCAGGTTGAGGCGAATGCCGCCCCAGTAGAGCAGAAAGCCCAGCACCACCGCCGTTGCCAGACCGAGCATGGCGCCCAGCGGCGGCCAGATGCCCACGTCCTGCTGGAATGCCGCCAGCAGGAAGAAAACCGATTCCAGACCCTCGCGCGCCACGGCGAAAAAGACCATCATGATCAGCGCCCAGCCGTGGTGATTCCCCTTCTGCAGGGCGTTATCCACCGCCTGCTCCAGCTGCACCTTGACGTTGCGGGAAACTTTGCGCATCCAGAAGACCATCCACGTCAGGATGAACACCGCAATCACGGCGACGATACCTTCAAACAGCTCCTGCTCTTTCTGCGGGAATTCGCCGGTGGTTTCATTGATGAGGATACCTAAGCCCAGGCAGAGCGCCGCGGCAAGGAAGACGCCAACCCACATCACGCCAATCCAGCGCCCACGCTGGGTGCGCTTCAGATAGCTGGCGATAAGGCTGACAATCAGGGCCGCTTCAAGGCCTTCACGTAACATAATGAGAAATGGAACAAACATGCCGACACCTTAAATGTTTATCGCGGTCAACTGATGCAAAGAAAAGTAAATTCTTGTGATAGTGATTATCATTACGGCGAAAGGAAACACAAGCGAAATGTGTGGTGATTTGATGACGAGTTGTAAACGCAAAGCCTGTTAATAGTTGCCGCCGTTACCGATAAGTTTATAAGTTATAATAAAAATGCCCATTTACGGTTAACCAGTGCTGTGGCTAAATATCCGCCTCAAAAACCAACCGAAAATATCCCATGTTTAAGATTGTCCATTTCCTGCTGGCGCTGGTGATTATTCTTGCGCTTGCCTGGCTGGTGAGTTTCGACCGCCGAAAAATTCGCATTCGTTATGTTTTACAGCTGATTGTTATTGAAATTGCCCTGGCGTTCTTTTTCCTGCACGCCGAAAGCGGGCTATTCCTGATTAAATACGTTTCCGGCTTCTTTGAGTCACTGCTGAAATTTGCCTCGGAAGGGACGAATTTCGTCTTTGGCGGAATGGGAGAAAAAGGGCTGGCGTTTATTTTCCTCGGCGTGCTGTGTCCGATTATTTTTATTTCCGCACTGATTGGTATTCTCCAGCACTGGCGGATCCTGCCGATTTTTATTCGAATCATCGGGACGCTGCTGTCAAAACTGAACGGCATGGGCAAGCTGGAATCGTTCAACGCGGTGAGCTCGCTGATCCTCGGCCAGTCGGAAAACTTCATTGCCTATAAAGGCGTGCTGGGGGATCTCTCCTCGCGTCGTCTGTTCACCATGGCGGCCACGGCCATGTCGACGGTCTCCCTGTCGATTGTCGGTGCCTATATGACCATGCTCGACGCCAAATTTGTCGTTGCCGCGCTGATCCTGAACATGTTCAGCACCTTTATTATTCTCTCGGTCATTAACCCGGTGCGTCCGGAAGCCGAGCCGGATATCAAGCTGGAAAAACTGCACGAATCCCAGAGCTTCTTTGAAATGCTGGGCGAGTATATTCTGGCCGGTTTTAAGGTGGCGATGATTATTCTGGCGATGCTGATTGGCTTTATCGCCCTCATCAGCGCCGTTAACGCCCTCTTCTCCAGCGTATTCGGCATGAGCTTCCAGCAGATCCTGGGCTATGTGTTTTATCCGCTGGCGTGGCTTATCGGGATTCCACTCAGCGATGCGTTAAACGCGGGCAGCATTATGGCAACCAAGCTGGTGGCGAATGAATTTGTAGCGATGATTGAGCTGCAAAAAATTGCTCATGAAATGTCACCGCGCGGGCTGGGTATATTGTCCGTCTTCCTGGTGTCGTTTGCCAACTTCGCCTCCATCGGCATCGTCGCCGGGGCGATTAAGGGGCTTAACGAGCAGCAGGGCAACGTGGTGTCGCGGTTTGGTCTGCGCCTGGTATACGGTGCGACGCTGGTGAGCCTGCTGTCGGCGAGCTTTGCGGGATTAGTGCTGTAAATAGCTTTGCTACAAAACAACAACGGCGGGTTATCCCGCCGCTTTTTATTAAAACTGTACGCACACCGGCTGGTCGACCCGCATCACCGATTCCTGCGCGAAACGAGACTTATAGATCCCGCGCAACGCTTCGATGTTCTTCTCGCTCTGCGCGTCTTTACCGTGGATGAGCATCAGCGCCTTGCTCGGTTCACGCGCCACTTTCCCGTCGTTCCCCAGCCACTGCCCGCGCGCATCAAACACCGTTAAGCCATCGCGAAAACGCGGCGTCACGTCCTGGTCAACAAACTGCTGCCACTCGCTGCTGGTAATCTGCGCCCCTGCCGGGCGATTCAAGCCAAAATAGAGCGTGGTCTGCTGCATCTGGTTATCCGCTTTGCAGGTCTCTACCGCCGCATGTTGCGATGGCGCGTTGCAGCCCGCCAGCATCAATAATGCCGCTGCCATTACCCCTGTTTTGATGGTCATGTATCGCTATCCTCATTGTTATAAACACATGGATATCACAGGAAAATACGAATTTTGGCAAGAAAAAAGCCGGGTGCGCTTGCGCTTACCCGGCCTACGGTGTTACGTGGGAAAATTATTCTGCCTGAAGCTTAGTCGGCGGCGCAGTGTGGTAGTGCGCATCCGCTTCCGCAAAGCGCTTCTGCATAGAGGCAGACGGGGCTTTACCCAGCAGGCTGAACACCACAATACCGATGCTGCCGAAGATGAAGCCCGGAATGATTTCGTACAGGCCCAGCCACGCGAACTGCTTCCAGACGATGACGGTCACCGCACCGATGATCATCCCCGCCAGCGCGCCGTTGCGGGTCATGCGTGACCACATGACGGAGAACAGCACCACCGGCCCAAACGCGGCACCGAAGCCCGCCCACGCGTAGCTCACGAGACCCAGCACGCGGTTTTCCGGGTTGGCTGCCAGCGCAATGGCTACCAGCGCCACCACCAGCACCATAAAGCGCCCTACCCACACCAGCTCTTTCTGGCTCGCATTTTTACGCAGGAAGGCCTTGTAGAGATCTTCGGTGATTGCACTGGAGCAAACCAGCAGCTGACAGCTCAGGGTGGACATCACCGCCGCCAGGATCGCGGAGAGCAAAATACCGGCAATCCACGGGTTAAACAGGATCTGCGCCAGCTCGATGAACACGCGCTCGGCGTTCTGGTTCACCGCGCCCGCCTGCGCCGGGTTATTGCTGAAGTAGGCGATACCGAAGAAGCCGACCGCACACGCGCCCGCCAGACACAGGATCATCCACGTCATGCTGATGCGACGCGCGTGAACGATGGTGTGGTGAGAATCCGCCGCCATAAAGCGCGCCAGAATGTGCGGCTGACCGAAGTAGCCCAGGCCCCAGCCCATCAGGGAAACGATGGCAACGAAGTTCAGCCCTTTCAGCATGTCGACGTTTTCAATGCTCTTCTGCTTGATCACTTCCAGCGATTCGCCAAAGCCGCCGACGGTGAAAATCACAATCACCGGGGTCAGGATCAGGGCGAAAATCATCAGGCTCGCCTGCACGGTGTCGGTCCAGCTGACGGCCAGGAAGCCGCCCACGAAGGTATAGAGGATGGTTGCCGCGGCACCGGCCCACAGGGCGGTTTCATAGCTCATGCCGAAGGTGCTTTCGAACAGGCGCGCACCCGCCACGATGCCGGAGGCGCAGTAGATGGTGAAGAACAGCAGGATCACCACCGCGGAGATAATGCGCAGAATGCGGCTGTTATCTTCAAAGCGTCCGGTGAAGTAGTCCGGCAGCGTCAGGGCGTTGTTGTTGGCTTCGGTATGCACGCGCAGACGGCCTGCCACCAGCTTCCAGTTGATCCACGCGCCGACGGTCAGGCCGATGGCAATCCAGCTTTCGGAAATACCAGAGATGAAAATCGCGCCCGGCAGCCCCATCAGCAGCCAGCCGCTCATGTCGGATGCGCCCGCAGAGAGCGCGGTGACCATTGGGCCTAAGCTGCGCCCGCCAAGGATGTAGTCGTCAAAGTTTTTAGTGGAACGCCATGCCAAAAACCCTATCAGGATCATGCCAAAAATATAAACGAGAAATGTCACCAGCATCGGTGTGCTAATAGCCATTCAAATTCTCCAAAATGTCGAGCGACAACCGTCCGGGTTGCCTTGTTATGTCATCACCGGAACGTAGTGATGTGTGTATGTGTTTCCGTTGGGCGCGCTATCCTGCCGTATACGCTCCCCACTGACAAACGATTTAACACTGCATTTACATGAATTTCATCCCTGGTTTTATACGTCTTTCCTATAGGTTGCACTCGCTCACATTTATATGGGTTGCACCTTTGAAAAGTGTTAAGCACCGCATAAAAACAGGCTTCGCATGCAGAAGCCAGCGCTTTTTTCCAGCTAACTATTCGTTAACAATCCATTCATTTTCTAGCTTGCAAACCAGGTCACATTTAACACGGTTGCACAAAGTTGCAACATGGTGGATATTTCACGCTATCAACAGAACGCTATTACAGAACAACAGGAGTTTTGGCATGGGGATGACCACCATGGGGGTTAAGCTGGATGACGCGACCCGCGAACGGATTAAGACCGCAGCAACCCGCATTGACCGCACACCGCACTGGTTAATCAAGCAGGCGATTTTTAACTATCTGGAAAGGCTGGAGAGTGAAGACGACCTGCCGGAGCTGCCTGCCCTGCTGGCAGGCGCAGCGAACGAAAGCGAAGAGGCCGCGACGACTGTGGAAGAGAACCACCAGCCGTTCCTGGAATTTGCCGAGCAGATCCTGCCGCAGTCCGTCAGCCGCGCCGCCATTACCGGCGCCTACCGCCGTGCCGAAACCGACGCCGTGCCGATGCTGCTGGAGCAGGCCCGCCTGCCGGAAGCCGTTGCCGCTCAGGCGCACAGCCTGGCGTATCAGCTCGCCGACAAGCTGCGTAACCAGAAAACCGCCTCCGGCCGCGCCGGGATGGTGCAGGGCCTGTTGCAGGAGTTCTCCCTCTCCTCACAGGAGGGCGTGGCGCTGATGTGCCTGGCGGAAGCGCTGCTGCGTATTCCGGATAAAGCTACCCGCGACGCGCTGATCCGCGACAAGATCAGCAACGGCAACTGGCACTCCCACATTGGCCGCAGCCCGTCGCTGTTCGTCAACGCCGCCACCTGGGGTCTGCTGTTTACCGGCAAGCTGGTCTCCACCCATAACGAAGCTAACCTGTCACGCTCTCTGAACCGCATTATCGGCAAGAGCGGCGAGCCGCTGATCCGCAAGGGCGTGGACATGGCGATGCGCCTGATGGGCGAGCAATTCGTCACCGGGGAAACCATTGCCGAAGCGCTGGCGAATGCCCGCAAGCTGGAAGACAAAGGTTTCCGCTACTCCTATGACATGCTGGGCGAAGCGGCGCTCACCGCCGCCGACGCGCAGGCCTACATGGTCTCTTACCAGCAGGCGATCCACGCCATCGGTAAAGCGTCCAACGGTCGCGGTATTTATGAAGGTCCGGGCATCTCTATTAAGCTCTCCGCCCTGCACCCGCGCTACAGCCGCGCGCAGTATGACCGGGTGATGGAAGAGCTCTATCCGCGCCTGAAGTCCCTGACCCTGCTGGCGCGCCAGTATGACATCGGCATCAACATCGACGCCGAAGAGGCTGACCGTCTGGAGATCTCCCTCGATCTGCTGGAAAAATTGTGCTTCGAGCCGGAGCTGGCGGGCTGGAACGGGATTGGCTTCGTTATCCAGGCCTACCAGAAGCGCTGTCCGTTCGTCATTGACTACCTGATTGACCTGGCCAGCCGCAGCCGCCGTCGCCTGATGATCCGTCTGGTGAAAGGCGCCTACTGGGACAGCGAAATCAAACGCGCTCAGATGGAAGGTCTGGAAGGCTATCCGGTCTATACCCGCAAGGTCTACACCGACGTCTCTTACCTGGCCTGCGCGAAAAAACTGCTCGGCGTGCCGAACCTGATTTATCCGCAGTTCGCCACCCACAACGCCCACACTCTTGCCGCGATCTACAGCCTGGCGGGTCAGAACTACTATCCGGGCCAGTACGAGTTCCAGTGTCTGCACGGCATGGGCGAACCGCTGTACGAGCAGGTGACCGGTAAAGTGGCCGACGGCAAGCTGAACCGTCCGTGCCGTATTTATGCCCCGGTAGGGACCCACGAAACCCTGCTGGCGTACCTGGTGCGTCGTCTGCTGGAGAACGGGGCGAACACCTCCTTCGTTAACCGCATCGCCGATACTACCCTGCCGCTGGACGAACTGGTGGCCGACCCGGTGCAGGCCGTTGAGAAGATGGCGGCGCAGGAAGGCCAGATTGGCCTGCCGCATCCGAAGATTGCCCTGCCGCGCGAGCTGTACGGCAAGGGCCGCGTCAACTCGGCGGGGCTGGATCTGGCGAACGAACACCGTCTGGCGTCGCTCTCCTCTGCCCTGCTCAACAGCGCATTGCAGAAGTGGCAGGCTAAACCGATCCTTGAGCAGTCCGTTGAGGACGGTGAAATGCAGCCGGTGATCAACCCGGCAGAGCCGAAGGACATCGTCGGCTACGCGCGTGAAGCAACCGAAGCGGAAGTGGAACAGGCGCTGGAGAGCGCGGTGAACAACGCGCCAATCTGGTTTGCCACCCCGCCGCAGGAGCGTGCCGCCATTCTGGAACGTGCCGCGGTGCTGATGGAAGATCAGATGCAGTCGCTCATCGGCATTCTGGTGCGTGAGGCGGGGAAAACCTTCAGCAACGCCATCGCCGAAGTGCGCGAGGCGGTCGACTTCCTGCACTACTACGCCGGTCAGGTGCGCGATGATTTCGACAACGAAACCCACCGTCCGCTCGGCCCGGTGGTGTGTATCAGCCCGTGGAACTTCCCGCTGGCGATTTTCACCGGCCAGATTGCCGCGGCGCTGGCCGCAGGCAACAGCGTGCTGGCGAAACCGGCAGAGCAGACCCCGCTGATTGCCGCCCAGGGCATTAACATTCTGCTGGAAGCGGGCGTACCGGCGGGCGTGGTGCAGCTGCTGCCAGGGCGCGGTGAAACGGTCGGGGCCAGACTGACCTCCGATAACCGCGTGCGCGGCGTGATGTTTACCGGTTCGACCGAAGTGGCCTCCCTGCTGCAACGCAACATCGCCACCCGTCTGGATGCGCAGGGCCGTCCTACCCCACTTATCGCCGAAACCGGCGGCATGAACGCCATGATTGTGGACTCCTCCGCCCTCACCGAGCAGGTCGTCGTTGACGTGCTGGCCTCCGCCTTCGACAGCGCGGGCCAGCGCTGCTCCGCCCTGCGCGTGCTGTGCTTACAGGATGACGTGGCTGACCACACGCTGAAGATGCTGCGCGGCGCGATGGCGGAATGCCGCATGGGCAACCCGGGCCGTCTCACCACCGACATCGGGCCGGTGATCGACGCCGAAGCCAAAGCCAACATTGAAAACCACATTCAGGCCATGCGCGCCAAAGGCCGTCCGGTGTTCCAGGCGGTGCGCGAGAACAGCGAAGATGCCCGCGAGTGGCAGACTGGCACCTTCGTGCCGCCTACGCTGATTGAGCTGGCAAGCTTCGACGAGCTGAAAAAAGAGGTCTTCGGCCCGGTGCTGCACGTGGTGCGTTACAACCGTAACAACCTCAACGCGCTTATCGACCAGATCAACGCCTCCGGCTACGGCCTGACGCTCGGCGTGCATACCCGTATCGACGAGACCATTGCGCAGGTCACCGGCACGGCCAAAGTCGGCAACCTGTACGTTAACCGCAACATGGTTGGCGCGGTCGTGGGCGTGCAGCCGTTCGGCGGTGAAGGCCTCTCCGGCACCGGTCCGAAAGCGGGCGGTCCGCTCTACCTGTATCGTCTGCTGGCGAACCGTCCTGAGAACGCACTGGGAGTCACCCTGGCGCGTCAGGATGCGGAGTATCCGGTGGATGCGCAGCTGAAAACCGTGCTGACCCAGCCGCTGGAGGCGCTGATCGCCTGGGCGGAAAAACGTCCTGAGCTGCGTGCGATTGCGCAGCAGTACGGCGAGCTGGCGCAGGCCGGTACCCAGCGTCTGCTGCCGGGGCCAACCGGCGAGCGCAACACCTGGACGCTGATGCCGCGCGAACGCGTACTGTGCGTGGCGGATAACGAGCAGGACGCGCTGGTACAGCTGGCCGCCGCGATGGCCACCGGGTGTGAAGTGCTGTGGCCGGACGATGCGCTGCATCGCGATCTCGCCAAACAGCTGCCGAAAGCGGTCTCGGCCCGCATTCGCTTTGCGAAGGCCGATGCCCTGCTGACCCAGCCGTTTGACGCGGTGATCTACCACGGTGATTCCGACCAGCTGCGCGAGCTGTGCGAGCAGGTGGCGGCCCGCAGCGGGGCGATTGTTTCCGTGCAGGGCTTCGCCCGCGGGGAAACCAACCTGCTGCTGGAGCGTCTGTACGTGGAGCGCTCGCTCAGCGTCAACACCGCAGCGGCGGGCGGTAACGCCAGCCTGATGACAATCGGCTAACGCTGTGCTAATAAGGCTCCGGAGACGGAGCCTTATTTTATTGGGGAGTATATGAAACGATATCTTATCGCCGGTGCGGCACTGCTGCTCAGCGCCAGCGCGCTGGCCAACGAGTGCGACAACGCCACTACGCAGCTTGAACTGAACACCTGTAGCGCGCAGCAGTACCAGGCAGCCGATAAAAAACTCAACCAGACCTACCAGGCCGCCATCAAACGCGCGGCGGCCCCCCAGCGCGACCTGCTGAAAAAAGCGCAGCAGGCGTGGATTACCCTGCGCGACGCGGACTGCGCGTTTATCGGTTCGGGGACTGAAGGCGGGAGCGTCCAGCCAATGATTGTTAACCAGTGCCTGGCGGAAAAAACCGTGGAGCGCGAGGCGTTTCTGGCCTCGCTGATGCAGTGTGAAGAGGGCGACTTAAGCTGCCCTCTCCCGCCGGGCAATTAGCGCACGCGGATCCCTTCGATAATCATCCGCTGCACGTTTTCGAGGGTGCTCTGGAAAAACGCCTCGTCCTGAAGCGTTTTACCGGTCACCGCCTCAACCTGGGCCGCAAAGTCAGCGTAATGCTGGGTAGCGGCCCAGATCATAAAGATCAGGTGCTGCGGGTCGACCGGGGCAAGCTTTCCGCTGGCAACCCATCCGGCGATAATCGCCGACTTATCGTCCACCAGCTGCTTTAAATCCCCCGTCAGCTCCGCCCGTAGCAGCGGCGCGCCCTGCAGCATCTCAAGACAAAACAGCCTTGACGCCTGCGGGTAATCGCGCGACACCTCGAGCTTCAGGCGAATGTACTCCTCGATAGCCACCAGCGGGGCCAGCTCTTCGCGAAATGCCTTTAGCGGCGCCAGCCAGATATCGAGGATCTGCTGCATCACCGCCACATACAGCGCCTCTTTCGACGGGTAATAGTAGAGCAGATTGGTTTTAGACACCCCGGACTGCTCCGCCACCTGCTCAAGGCGCGTGCCGTGAATGCCAAACTGTGAAAAGGTCTCCAGCGCGGCGCTGAGGATCGCCTGCTTCTTGGCGCTCACCGCCTGCGAACGTTTTCCGGGTGTTTTCACTGCGCCTTGTGTCATTTCCGCTCTCCATTTTCTTTCCTGCGCTCAGCATAGCAAAACCCCCGCCTCGCCACGACCTTCTGCACTCCCATCGCGCATGAGTGCCTGTTTTCTGTGCAATGTTTTTGACCATTTAGTCCACATTTAACGGCATCAATTCTCCAACCTCTGATTAACACATTAATAACACAAGCGTTTTCAAAACTGGCATTGCCTTTGCAAAACCACCGTTACACCTGCGACGTAATGAAGAGAGGTTCGTGATGAAAATTGGCGTATTTGTACCCATCGGCAACAACGGCTGGCTTATCTCGACCACTGCACCGCAGTACATGCCGACCTTTGAGCTGAACAAAGCCATCGTGCAGAAGGCGGAGCACTACCATTTCGACTTTGCGCTTTCGATGATCAAGCTGCGCGGCTTTGGCGGCAAAACGGAATTCTGGGATCACAACCTGGAGTCCTTTACCCTGATGGCCGGACTGGCGGCGGTCACCTCGCGGATCCAAATCTACGCCACCGCCGCCACCCTCACCCTGCCGCCAGCTATCGTGGCACGCATGGCCTCCACCATCGACTCCATCTCCGGCGGGCGCTTTGGCGTTAACCTGGTCACCGGCTGGCAAAAACCGGAGTACGAGCAGATGGGACTCTGGCCGGGCGACGATTACTTCTCCCGTCGCTACGACTACCTGACCGAATACGTGCAGGTCCTGCGCGACCTGTGGGGCACCGGCAAAAGCGACTTCAAAGGCGACTTCTTTACCATGAACGACTGCCGCGTCAGCCCGCAGCCGTCGGTGCCGATGAAGGTGATTTGCGCCGGGCAGAGCGACGCGGGGATGGAATTCTCCGCGAAATACGCTGATTTTAACTTCTGCTTCGGCAAAGGCGTTAACACCCCTGCCGCCTTTGCCCCGACCGCCGCGCGCATGAAGGAGGCCGCCGACAAAACCGGGCGCGACGTGGGCTCGTACGTGCTGTTCATGGTCATTGCCGACGAAACCGACGACGCCGCACGTGCCAAATGGGAACGTTATCAGGACGGCGCTGACGACGAAGCCCTGAGCTGGCTTACCGAGCAGAGCCAGAAAGACACCCGTTCCGGCGCAGACACCAACGTGCGCCAGATGGCCGACCCGACCTCTGCGGTCAATATCAACATGGGCACGCTGGTCGGCTCGTACGCCAGCGTTGCCAGGATGCTCGACGAAGTGGCAGCCGTACCCGGCGCGGAGGGCGTCCTGCTGACCTTCGATGATTTCCTCACCGGCGTGGAAACCTTCGGCGAGCGCATCCAGCCGCTGATGCAGTGCCGCGCCCACATTCCTGCCGTCACGAAGGAGGTGGCGTAATGATGACCTTAAACGCTCGCCCGGAAGCCATCACCTTTGCGCCGCAGCAGAGCGCGCTGATTGTGGTAGACATGCAAAATGCCTATGCCAGCCAGGGCGGTTATCTGGATCTGGCGGGGTTCGACGTCTCCGCCACAAGGCCGGTGATCGAGAACATCAAAACCGCCGTCGCCGCCGCGCGCGCGGCGGGAATGCTCATCATCTGGTTCCAGAACGGCTGGGATGACCAGTACGTCGAGGCCGGCGGCCCCGGCTCGCCTAACTTCCACAAGTCGAACGCCCTGAAAACCATGCGCAAGCGGCCCGAACTGCAGGGCAAGCTGCTGGCCAAAGGCGGCTGGGATTATCAGCTGGTGGATGAGCTGGTCCCGCAGGCGGGCGATATCGTCCTGCCGAAACCGCGCTACAGCGGCTTTTTCAACACCCCGCTCGACAGCCTGCTGCGCAGCCGGGGCATTCGCCACCTGGTGTTCACCGGCATTGCCACCAACGTCTGCGTGGAATCGACCCTGCGCGACGGCTTTTTCCTCGAGTATTTCGGCGTGGTGCTGGAAGACGCGACCCATCAGGCCGGGCCGGAATTCGCCCAAAAGGCAGCTTTGTTCAATATCGAAACCTTTTTTGGCTGGGTCAGTAACGTTGCGGATTTCTGCGACGCCCTGAATCCTCCGCTCGCCCGTATCGCCTGAGGAGACACACGATGCCGAAATCCGTAATCATCCCGCCGGGCACCAGCACGCCCATCGCCCCGTTCGTCCCCGGCGCCCTCGCCGACGGCGTGGTGTATGTCTCCGGCACGCTGCCGTTTGATAAAGACAACAACGTGCTATTTATCAACGACCCAAAGGCGCAAACCCGCCACGTGCTGGAGACGATCAAAACCGTGATCGAAACGGCGGGTGGCACCATGGAGGACGTGACCTTCAACAGCATCTTTATCACCGACTGGAAAAACTACGCCGCGATTAACGAAATCTACGCCGAGTTCTTCCCCGGCGATAAACCGGCGCGGTTCTGCATTCAGTGCGGGCTGGTAAAACCGGACGCGCTGGTTGAGATCGCCACCGTTGCGCACATCGCGAAGTGAGGCAGGCATGAAACTTTCCGTCTCGCCGCCGCCATACGAGGGTGCGCCCGTGGTGGTCTTTATTTCCGGTCTCGGCGGCAGCGGCAGCTACTGGCTGCCCCAGCAGGCCGCGCTGGAGCCGGAGTATCAGGTGGTGTGCTATGACCAGCGGGGAACGGGCAATAACCCCGACACCCTGCCGGAGGGTTACAGCCTTGCGCAGATGGCAGACGAGCTCGCCCAGGCGCTGGCTGACGCAGGCATTGCGCGCTACAGCGTCGTCGGGCACGCGCTCGGCGCGCTGGTCGGCCTGCAGCTGGCCCTCGACAGGCCCGACGCCCTCACCGCGCTGGTGTGCGTCAACGGCTGGCTGACCCTCAATGCCCACACCCGCCGCTGTTTTGACGTTCGCGAGCGGCTGCTGCATTCCGGCGGCGCGCAGGCGTGGGTCGAGGCGCAGCCGCTGTTTCTCTACCCGGCAGACTGGATGGCCGCCCGCGCGCCGCGTCTGGAGGCCGAAGAAGCGCTGGCGCTGGCCCATTTCCAGGGTAAAACCAACCTGCTGCGCAGGCTCAGCGCCCTGAAAAAAGCCGACTTCCGCCGCCAGTCCGCACGCATTCGCTGCCCGGTTCACATTATCTGTTCCGCCGACGACGTGCTGGTGCCGTCCGTCTGTTCCGCTGAACTGCACGCCGCCCTCCCGCACGCCCACAAAACGGTCATGCGCCAGGGCGGACATGCCTGCAACGTCACCGAACCGGACACCTTTAACACCCTGCTGCTGAACGGGCTTGCCAGCCTGCTGCACAGCCCTGAACCCGCTTTATAAGGAGCTTTGATGAGCGAAGCCATTACCCCCGCCGCGCTGGAAACGCTGTTCACCGGTGCTCGCACCCACAACGGCTGGCTGGATATGCCGGTCAGCGACGAGACGCTGCGCGAGATGTATGACCTGATGAAATGGGGCCCGACGTCTGCCAACTGCTCACCGGCGCGCATTGTCTTTGTGCGAAGCGCAGAGGGAAAAGAGAAGCTGCGCCCGGCGCTCTCCAGCGGCAACCTCGAGAAAACGCTTACCGCCCCGGTGACAGCGATTGTCGCCTGGGACGGGGAATTCTACGAGCGCCTGCCCGAGCTGTTCCCGCACGGCGATGCCAGAAGCTGGTTTACCGCAAGCCCCGCGCTGGCGGAAGAGACGGCCTTTCGCAACAGCTCAATGCAGGCCGCGTATCTGATTTTCGCCTGTCGCGCCCTGGGGCTGGACACCGGGCCGATGTCGGGCTTTGACCGACAAAAGGTCGACGAGGCCTTTTTCACCGGCACAACGCTTAAAAGCAACCTGCTGATCAACATTGGCTATGGCGATACGCGCAAACTTTACGGGCGCCTGCCGCGCCTGACCTTCGACGATGCCTGTGGACTGGCGTAAGGAGCGATCGTGATGACACCGGATAAACAAACCTTTCGCGACGCCATGGCCTGCGTCGGCGCGGCGGTCAACATCATCACCACCGACGGCCCGGCGGGGATGGCGGGCTTCACCGCCAGCGCGGTATGCAGCGTCACGGATTCCCCTCCCACCCTGCTGGTGTGCCTGAACCGCGGCGCGTCGGTCTGGCCCACGTTCAGCGAAAACCGCACCCTGTGCGTGAATACCCTGAGTGCCGGACAGGAGTCTTTATCCAATCTGTTTGGCGGCAAAACGCCGATGGCGGAACGCTTTACCGCCGCCCGCTGGCAGACGGGCGACACGGGCTGCCCGCGTCTGGAGGATGCGCTGGCCTCGTTTGACTGCCGCATCAGCCAGGTGGTCAGCGTCGGTACTCACGACATTCTGTTTTGCGACATCGTATCGATTATTCGCCACCCCGCCCCGCAAGGTCTGGTGTGGTTTGACCGCAGCTACCACGCGCTTATGCGACCCGCCTGCTAAGGCGCTTTAAGGAGACAGACCATGTTCGGATTTCCCCACTGGCAGTTGAAATCGACCTCCACTGAAGCAGGCGTGGTCGCGCCGGATGAACGCCTCCCGCTCGGGCAAACCATGGTGATGGGCGTCCAGCATGCAGTCGCGATGTTTGGCGCGACGGTATTGATGCCGATGCTGATGGGGCTCGATCCCAACCTGTCTATTCTGATGTCGGGAATCGGCACCCTGCTGTTCTTTTTTGTTACCGGCGGGCGCGTGCCCAGCTACCTGGGCTCCAGCGCCGCCTTTGTCGGCGTGGTGATCGCCACTACCGGTTTTAACGGCCAGGGGATCAACCCCAACCTGAGCGTGGCCCTCGGCGGCATCATCGCCTGCGGGCTGGTCTATACCCTGATTGGTCTCGTTGTGATGAAGATCGGCACGCGCTGGATCGAACGGATGATGCCCCCCGTCGTCACCGGCGCGGTGGTGATGGCGATAGGCCTGAACCTCGCGCCGATTGCGGTGAAAAGCGTCTCCGCTTCGCCGTTTGAAAGCTGGATGGCGGTGATCACGGTGCTATGCATCGGCCTGGTGGCAGTCTTTACGCGCGGGATGATCCAGCGTCTGCTGATCCTGGTCGGGCTGATTGTCGCCTGTCTGATCTACGCCCTGCTGGCGAACGTGTTCGGCATGGGCAAGCCGGTCGATTTTACCCTGCTTCATCAGGCAGCCTGGTTCGGTCTGCCGCAGGTGACCTCGCCCACCATTAACACGCAGGCGATGATGCTTATCGCCCCGGTGGCGGTGATTCTGGTGGCGGAAAACTTAGGGCACCTGAAGGCGGTCGCGGGAATGACCGGGCGCAGCATGGATCCGTACATGGGCCGCGCGTTCGTCGGCGACGGGCTGGCGACCATGCTCTCAGGCTCCGTGGGCGGCAGCGGCGTGACCACCTACGCGGAAAACATCGGCGTGATGGCGGTGACCAAGGTCTACTCAACGCTGGTCTTCGTGGCGGCGGCGGTAATGGCGATCCTTCTTGGTTTCTCACCGAAGTTCGGCGCGCTGATCCACACCATTCCGTCACCGGTCATCGGCGGCGCGTCGATTGTGGTGTTCGGGCTGATCGCCGTGGCCGGGGCGCGCATTTGGGTGCAGCATCGGGTTGACCTCAGCCAGAACAGCAACCTGATCATGGTGGCCGTCACGCTGGTGCTGGGCGCGGGCGATTTTGCCCTGACGCTGGGCGGGTTTACGATTGGCGGGATTGGTACGGCGACCTTCGGCGCGATCCTGCTTAACGCCCTGCTGAGCCGCCGGATGGCTGCCGCGCCGCAGGCCGCCGCGGCGCATCAGGATTCGTGAAATCGATATGTCGGGTGACGGCTACGCCTTACCCGACCTGCATGCTCCTTAGGAGCGATCACGCCTACTCAAACAGTCGTTCGATAGCTTTTGTCGGGAAGAACAAAGAATGGCTGTTTTCGCCTGCCAGCGGGATAAACCCCAGCTTCAGATAAAATCGTTTAGCCTGCTCGCTAAGGGCATCAACAAATATTCCGTGTACTCCCACAGCCTGCGACGCCAGGTAAACCACCCGCATAGCGTGTGCAACAAGCGTTGTCCCCCACTCGTTTCCCTGTAGTTCTTTATGAATAGCCAGACGTCCCAGCGTCACGCTGGGTACGTTGAGATAAGGGATCCGACGCTGCTGAGTCTTAGAAGGAAGCATCGCTCTCTCAAAGCAACTTCCCGATAGCGTGTAATAGCCCAGCACGCGCGGATGGTCGCGCTCTTTAAGCAGGTAGGCTCGTAGAATACGTCCATTGTGCTGGCGTACCAGGTATTCTCTCAGGAAAGCATTTAGCGAGGGTTCACCACAATCAAAATCCCCGAAATCATAGTCGGTTCCCTCTGATAACATTTCAATCGTGAGATTTGCCAAGACGCTTCACTCCATGTTTCGAAGACGTTTTGCCGCGCGCTTGAGGCGTTCATTTGGCTCTGGCGGATTGTCGATGGCATCCATCACCGCACTCCAGGAGGCTTCGTTTAACACGAGACGACGGTGCTGCTCGATGACCTCTACAGCACGCTCTGACGCACTGTTCACCATAAACTGGGTGATCGTTTGATTCGTCATCGCCGCCGCTTCTTCAATCATTGTTTTGTCTTCGTCCGTTAAGCGAAGATCGATACGCTGTTTTTTAAGTGCTGGCATGGTTTGCATCACCGTGTACGGTTTTAATCCGTACACATCCTAAGTAACGTTGCGCTTTTTTTCAATCTAAACCTTTTTCAGCAGTCAAATGACTCGCTTCACGCCCCCGCTTTCTGAGCTTTAGTTCGCTCACCAGCACCCCGGCGACAATAAACGCCGCGCCCACCAGCGCCAGCAGCGGTAAACGCTCGCCGGCCAGTCGTCCGAAAATGCCCGCCCAGACCGGTTCACCGGTGTAGATCACCGTCGCCCGCGTTGGCGATACGCTGCGCTGTGCCCAGTTCATGGTCACCTGGATAATGGCGCTGAAGATGCCAAGCCCCAGCGCGACCACCACCAGCCCCGTGGACATCGGCGGCACGGATTCCCCGGCTGGCACCATCGTCGCGAAGGCCACCAGCGACGCCGTCGCGAGCTGCACCACCGTCACGCGCTTGACGTCCACTTTCCCAGCCCAGGCGCTGATCAAAATAATTTCCGCCGCGATGGCAATGGCCCCGACGAGGGTAATGATCTCGCCCGGCCCCAGCGCCAGCAGGTTATTTTCCGGCCCGGCTAATAAAATCAGGCCGATAAACGCCAGCACGATGCCAATGCAGGACATCAGCCCCGGTAGCCGTCCGAGGCATAACCATTGCAGCAGCGGCACCAGCGGCACGTACATGGCGGTAATAAAAGCGGATTTGCTGCTGGAGATGGTCTGCAATCCCCACGTCTGCAGGCTGTAGCCCATCGCTATCGCAATCCCAATCGCCACGCCGGCCTTGAGTTCCTTCAGCGTCAGACCCCGCAGCGTTTTAAGGGAGATCAGCCCCACGGCTATCGCCGCTGTCGCAAAGCGCAGGCCGACAAAAAAGAACGGATCGCTGAGGGTCACCGCGTACTGGACGGCAAGAAAGGTCCCGCCCCAGAACATGGTGATGAGAATAAGGATGGCTTCCTGCGGTTTTATGGAGAATTTAAAGCGTGAGACGGACATGCGACACCAACAAGTGAGATCAATTCTGTAGTGTGCGTTGCCTTTGGTTACAGTTCAATGTTGCAGACATAAAAAAACCGCCGGGAAACCCGGCGGCAGGGAGTCAACCCGGCGTACTACTTATTGCTGCCGTGGCTATTTTTACCCCCTTTTTTACCAGCCTCTGATGCGCGCTGAGGGTCGTTCTTGAAGTTACCCCCGCTAGACTGGCCACCTTTACGACCTGCTTCTGATGCTCTTTCACGGTCTTCAGCGAAATTACCTGAACCACCACGATGGTTTGCCATCTCTAACCTCCAGAGTGTGAAACATTAGACATCATATTGCATTCAGTAAAAGAGGATTCTTTCACCTCGCGGCTAAAGGACAGGGCCTTTATCTGTGCCGCGTGAAACTAAGCTTAGTGGACTGAGGCTATCCGGCAAGCCACGGGTAATATTCTGCAACATGATATCCGCCTTTCGGGTCAGATAACGCGACGGAAATCCATAAGCCTTTCTTATCATTTTAAAATTCGACGCCCAGAAAGTTGTTTCATTTTGCTACAGCACCTTATTGTAACCATGTTGTTATAAATCAAAGAAATGCCGTTCATTTTTGCAGTCTGGCCGTGATGTCATATCTTTAAATGAACGCAGCGATCCGCTGTCAGAAAAACCAACGAGGAGTGATGCAAAATGGCAAAAGTTCTGGTGCTCTATTATTCCATGTATGGACACATTGAAACCATGGCTCACGCGGTAGCAGAAGGTGCAAACAGAGTGGACGGCGTTGAGGTTGTGGTAAAACGCGTACCGGAAACCATGCAGGCGGAAGCGTTCGCCAAAGCCGGGGGAAAAACACAAAATGCCCCGGTCGCGACCCCGCAGGAGCTGGCGGAGTATGATGCCATTATCTTCGGCACCCCGACCCGTTTCGGCAATATGTCAGGCCAGATGCGTACCTTCCTCGATCAAACCGGCGGGCTCTGGGCATCCGGGGCGCTGTACGGCAAACTCGCCAGCGTATTCAGCTCTACCGGTACCGGCGGCGGCCAGGAGCAGACGATTACCTCAACCTGGACTACCCTTGCTCATCATGGGATGGTGATTGTGCCAATTGGCTACGGCGCGCAGGAGCTGTTTGACGTTTCCCAGGTGCGCGGCGGGACGCCGTACGGCGCAACCACCATTGCCGGTGGGGATGGCTCACGTCAGCCAAGCAATGAAGAACTCTCCATCGCCCGCTATCAGGGTGAATACGTCGCGGGTCTCGCTAAAAAACTGAACGGCTAACCCAACAGGAGGAAAAGTATGCCAACACAGGAATCCAAAGCTCACCACGTGGGCGAATGGGCAAGTTTACGCAACACCTCTCCGGAGATTGCCGAAGCCATCTTTGAAGTCGCGAACTACGACGAAAAGCTGGCCGAGCAGATTTGGGAAGAAGGCAATGATGAAGTGCTGATTCGCGCCTTCAAAAAAACGGACAAAGACTCGCTCTTCTGGGGCGAGCAAACCATCGAACGTAAAAACGTCTAAGCGTTTCCCCCCGCCATGCGGGGGGTTCTCTCTTACTTCGCCGCGTTATTCATCACCGCATTGAATTTATCAACCGGACAGAAGCCGTTCGCGTCCACCGGACAGCCCTTCAGCTCCAGCGTCACGCGCTGCGCGGGCGACTGCAATGACAGCACGCTGGCGTTGCGCAGCTGCTCCGCGCTCTGGTAGACATACTCAATTTTCATCAGCTCCTGATTGCTGTTTTTGTCGTGCCAACGCTGGAAGACAATCTTGCCGCCGATCGGGGTCCGTTCCTGCTGGTCATGCAGCTGATACGGCTTGAAATCCAGCGCGGTGAGCAGTGAAGCGATGTTCGAATCGTGCCCTACCAGCAGAGTAATCTTAGGCGCTTTCGCCTGTTCGGTGACCAGCGTTTTATCGATATATTTCACCAGCGGCTTCGCCACGTTTTGCGCCACCTCGGTGGAGGTAAACAGCGAGTCCTGATAGCCGTTCTTCAGCTTCGACAGCACGCGCCACTGCTGGTCGGTCTTGATTTCACCCCAGGCCACCTGGTCGGCCGGGAACCCTTCGTAATACTGCAGCGTGAACGCGTCCACCAGCGAGTTACCCACCTTCAGCGGCCCGGATACGCCAGGCTCTTTTTCATAGTCGGCGCTGAAGGTATCTTTCGCGTCTGCCAGCGAGCAGACTTTTTTCTCTTTGCAGGACGGGGAATCGGCGTAGTTCGTCAACTGCTCCAGCAGCTTATAGCTTTCACCAAGCTGCATTTTCTGCCGCTCGGACTCCATCGCCTTGAGCGCTTTTTCGCGGAACTCCGGCGAGTTGTCGGTAATCACCGGATTGAAGGTCGGGTCCATGGTGCCCATTTTTTCCTGATGATGCACGGGAACATCGCAGCCCGGGAACGCGCCGGTAATGAAGAACTGCGCGGTGGCGACAGTACGCTGCAGGCTGTTGGCGTAAGCATAAACGCTATCCGCTGGCGGACACGCCCCCGTCTTCACCATCCCCTGCTCTGCCAGCCACTCGCGCATGTAATGGCCCATATAGACTTCCAGCACGCCGCCTTTGGTGGTGAGCTGACCGCCCGGCACGTCCCACTCCGGCCACTGCTTCGGCGTGGACTGCTCCAGCACGCTGCCGTTGTTAGCGAGCGGTGCGCGCAGGTTGTGACGGCTCATGATTAACACCTGCTCAAGCTGATAGCCTTTCGGCGTCTCCTGCGCCTGTGCGCCAAAGGTCATTGAAAGGGTACCTGCCACGGCCACTGCGAGTAGTGCTTTTCTCATCCCTCGTTCCTCACGTTTTTTTAATATTCCAGTGAGTGTGACAGATTCGTGACAGTTTTTTCGGGAAGCATTTCTCAAACTGATGATTAACGTGCTTACGGTGGGCGCTAATTAGTTTTATAATAAAACCATACCCCACCGGAGACCTGACCGTGAAACGCACCCGCCTCGAAGAGAGCACCTGCCCCGTCGCCCGTTCGCTGGATATCATTGGCGACTGGTGGTCGCTGCTGATCGTTCGCGACGCGCTGCGCGGGATTAAACGCTTCGGTGAGTTTCAGAAAAGCCTCGGTATCGCGAAAAACATGCTCACCTCGCGGCTGAAGCTGCTGGTCGATGAAGGCATCCTCCGGCTTCAGCCCGCCTCCGACGGCAGCGCCTGGCAGGAATACGTTCTGACCGACAAGGGACGCGCGCTCCAGACGGTGCTGGTTGCTCTCTCCCAGTGGGGCAATGAATTTTTGTTCGCGGAAAACGAATGCGGCACCGTTCTCGTCGATAGCGAACAGCGCAAACCCCTGCGTAAACTCGCGCTTATCGCCGACGATGGGCGCGAGCTGACGCCTGAAGAGATCGTGGCTAAACTCCCCTCCTGATCGTTCCCAACGGCAAAAGCACAAAATGCCCGGCAAAATGGTTGCATTATAAAACCAAATAGCAGAGAGTTAATTCAGTTTCATATTGAAACCAAATAACCCACTTTGCTTTGAGGTAACACACAATGACTACGCAAATCACCACCGCCTTAATTACCGGCGCCTCTTCCGGGATCGGGGCCGTCTATGCCGATCGCCTGGCCGCGCGCGGCGCTAACCTGGTCCTGGTCGCCCGCCGCGAGGATCGCCTGAAAACCCTCGCCGCCGACCTGCGCGCGCGCTATGGCGTGGCCGTCGCTATACTGGTGGCCGATCTCAGCGATGAAGCCGGGATCCGCGCCGTGGAAAATGAACTGCGCCACAATACCGCCATCGATACGCTGGTAAACAACGCGGGCACCGCGCAGATGGCCCCGTTCCTCGCGGGCGATGTGGCGCAGCATCAGGCCATCAACACCCTCAACACCACGGCGCTGATGCGTCTGACCTACGCCATCCTGCCCCGCCTGGCGCAGAACAATCGCGGGACGCTGATCAATATCGCCTCGGTGTTATCTCTCCATGTCCGTGCGGGCAGCGCGTTGTACAGCGCCACCAAAGCCTGGGTACTGAGCTTTACCCGCGGACTGCAGGAAGAATTTGCCGATAGCAGCGTGCGCATTCAGGCCGTGCTGCCCGCCGCGACGGCGACGGAGATCTGGAGCCATTCAGGGGTTACGGTGAACGATCTGCCGGAAGGGTCGGTGATGACCACCGATGATATGGTCGATGCTTCACTGGCGGGTCTGGATCAGGGCGAACAGATCACTATTCCGCCGATGCATGACGCCGCCCTGTGGGATCGCTACGAAGCGGCGCGCCTTGAGCTGTTTAACAGCGCGCGCACCGGGGTTCCGGCACCGCGCTACGTGAAACAGTAGCCTAACGCTCAAGCTGGTCGCCGTACTCGCTCATCCAGGCGGCCAGCGGCGAGAGCGCATCCTGGAGGGTTAACCCCAGCTCGGTAATTTGATACTCCACGCGCGGGGGGATTTCCGGGTAGACCGTCCGCGTCACCAGCCCGCGCTGCTCAAACAGGCGGAGCTGCTTCGTCAGCTCTTTCTGCGTGATGGGGGCAGCGGCACGCAGCAGATCGCCAAAGCGTACGGGCGTGTTGAACACAATCAGGCGATAGAGAATGGGGATCGCCCACTTACCGGATATCAGGTTGACAAACTGCGTCATCGGGCAGGTATACGCCTCAGATTTTTTTTCGCAGCACACCTCCAGCATTTCTGCCATAGCACACCTCTTGCCTCGTTAGTATCCATTTGGTACCTGGTTTCCTTTCGATACTAACGTTTCTATAGTGCTTTCTCCAGTGACATTTCAGGAGAAGAACATGGGTCGTTTAACCGATAAATATACGCTGATTACCGGCGGCACCAGCGGTATAGGTCTCGCCACCGCGCAGGCGTTTATCGCCGAAGGGGCGCGCGTCGCCGTGACCGGACGCAACCCGGACACCCTCGCCGAAGCAGAGCGCATTCTGGGCGATAAGGCCTGGGTGATCCCAACCGACGCAGGCGATATCGCGTCGCAAAAAGCGCTGGCGGAAACCCTCGCCGCCCGCTGGCCACGCCTGGACGCGGTGTTTCTCAACGCCGGCGACGTGACGCACGCGCCGCTGGAAGCGTGGCAGGAGGATGCGTGGGACCGCCTGATGGGCATCAACCTGAAGGGACCGTTCTTTTTAATTCAGGCGCTGCTGCCGCTGCTGAATAACCCGTCGTCGGTGATCCTCTGCGGCTCCGTGAGCGCACGCATCGGCCTGCCCACCAGCAGCGTGTATGCCGCGAGCAAGGCCGCCCTCCTGTCGCTGGCGCGTACGCTGTCGGCGGAGCTGCTGCCGCGCGGGATCCGCGTCAACGGGTTGAGCCCCGGTCCGGTGGAAACGCCGGCATTTACGAAGACGGGCTTAAGCGAAGAGACGCTTAACGCGATGATGGCGGAGATCATCAAGCTGGTGCCGCTCGGCAGAATGGGCTCGACGACGGAGCTGGCAAAAGCCGCGCTCTATCTGGCGTCCGACGAGTCGAGCTACACGGTAGGAACGGAGCTGCTGGTGGACGGCGGAATGGGGAGTCTGTAACTCAAAAGGCGCTGATGCCGGTGACCGCGCCGACATACAGCGCCGCCCATGCACAGGCGGAAAGCAGGCTGACGGCGTAAACTTTGACGGCGTTCAGCCTGAGCATCCCCGCCGCCAGCGGCACGACATAACGCAACACCGCCAGAAAGCGCGACGTAAACAGTACGATGACACCGTTTTTTTGCAGCTGATGCTGAACCCGTAAAAACGTAGCGGCATGCTTCGCCGTAAAGCGCGCGACAAGCCGGGTGTGCCCCATCAGCTGGCCGATATGGTAGTTCAGCACCGCTCCCGCCGTTGCCCCCAGCACCACGGCGAGCCACGCCAGCGCCAAGTGCATGCTCCCCTGGCTGACGCCGATGCCCGCCAGCAGCATCACCGAGGCGGGCGGCAGCACGGAGGAGATCAGCACCGTGGACTTGCTCAGCGCCATTACGAATAACAGCGCGAACAGATGTGCCGGATAAAGCGCAAAATGATTCAGCAGATTATCAAACCACGCCATTTTCCTTCCCCCGTTAATTAATCCTCCATTTAAAAGGAATAACCTTAAATAAACCCTCAACATTTTATCAATAAGACTTACCTAAACCTTTCTTAAACATTATTTAATTTCCTGAGCGATAAATTTAAACAGGCGTATTATTCCTCACGCTTTACAACGATCTCGTTATGGCGAGGCTCCTGTACAAATACACGTTATCGCTCTGGTGGGTTCGAGAGAACCGGCACAGGGTAAAACAGGCACTGTCGAATCAAGGCTTTGTCAGTATAACTTCCCTTGCGGGATACGGTGTACAGTGCTGAACCCAGGACGTGGGGATCTCCTTTCCGACATGCCCTGTCTTGCTCGCCCCTGAGAGATTTTATTATTCAAAGGGAATTCACTATGTCTTACGCTATTCACAACCACAACCTGGCATTCAATGACAGCGCGGTCGCGCAATATATGAATACCGATTTTATTGTCCTCGACGTTTCATTATGCGTGGCGCTGGCGCGCGAGCAATTCTTCGAAAAATTAAAAGACGATGATATTCCGTCGCATATTTTTATTGAAGACCATGGACGCCTGGCGGGCATGATTGCGGTACGCAAATTATTGCAGGTCACGGATACCGTGCAGCCAATTAAAAGCCTGATGATTTCGCAGTTTTTGCAGGTCAAACCGGAAGATGAACGAGCCGATGTCGCCAGACTTCTGCCCCACGGCGAGGCGGACGTCGTGCCGGTGGTGACCCACGGCAAGCTCGTCGGCTGCCTGACCGAGCGCGAAATCGCCCATCTGCTGGAAGATGACGTCACCGAAGACGCCCAGCTTCAGGGGGCGACGCTGCCGCTGGAGAAGCCCTATCTGGAAACCAGCGCCTTCAGCCTGTGGAAGAAACGCTCCGTCTGGCTGCTGCTACTGTTTGTCGCGGAAGCCTACACCAGCTCGGTGATCCAGCACTTCGAAGAGGCGCTGGAGTCTGCCATCGCGCTGGCGTTCTTTATTCCGCTGCTGATCGGCACGGGAGGCAACAGCGGAACGCAGATCACCTCCACGCTGGTGCGCGCCATGGCGCTGGGTGAAGTGCATCTGCGCGATGTAGGCCGCGTGCTGCGCAAAGAGATGACCACCTCGCTGATGATTGCCGTGACGCTCGGTATTGCCGGGTGCATCCGCGCCTGGATGATGGGTATCGGGCTGGAAATCACGCTTATCGTCAGCCTGACGCTGGTATGCATTACGCTCTGGAGCGCGATTGTGTCGTCAGTGATCCCGATGGTGCTCAAGCGCTGCGGTATTGACCCGGCGGTCGTCTCCGCGCCGTTTATCGCGACGCTTATCGACGGTACCGGGCTGATTATCTACTTTAAGATCGCGCAGTATACGCTGGGGCTGGAGTAACGCGATCCGCCAGCTGAATCACCGCACGCGAAAACGCCTCAATCGCCAGCGCAACATCCTCAGCCATCACCGATTCCGCCGGGTGGTGGCTGACTCCGCCTCTGCAGCGCACGAACAGCATGCCCACCGGCCAGCGTTCCGCGATGGCAATCGCATCGTGGCCCGCGCCGCTGGGCAGCGACAGCGAGCGTCCCTGTACCGATTTTACGGCCTCCCCCAGCACGTTCTGCAGGTGCAGATCGCACGGCGTGGCGGCAATGCGGTAAAACTCCTCGGCGCTAAATGCCAGCCCGCGGCGCGATGCGATCGCACGGGCATGTTCCAGCAGGTCGTTGAGCAACCTGTCCAGCGGTGCATCCTGCGGGCCGCGAATATCGAGCGAGAGCTGAACCTCACCGGGGATCACGTTCACCGCTCCCGGCAGACAGCGCAATTCCCCGACCGTCGCCACCAGGTTGCCGCCCTGCTGTCGGGTAGCGTTTTCAATGATAACCATCCACTCGGCGGCGGCGGCCAGCGCGTCTCTGCGGTGGAGCATCGGCACGGTTCCCGCATGTCCGGCCTCGCCGGTGAAGCGACAGTTCAGGCGACGGGCGCCGTTAATGGCTTCCACCACGCCAAGCGCGAGCGCCTCCTGCTCAAGGCACGGCCCCTGCTCAATATGCAGCTCGAGATAGGCGCTGAAATCTTCCTGACGCCTTGCGGCATGCGACACGCGGGCAGGATCGAGCCCCGCCTGCACCATCGCCTGCGCCACGCTGATGCCGCTGGCATCACACGTCTCCAGCCAGCCCTGCGGCCAGGTGCCCGTTATGCCCCGGCTGCCTAACAGGGTGATCCCAAAACGGGTTCCCTCTTCGTCACCAAAGCCGACAATCTCAATGGCCTGGGCCAGATGCAGCCCCTGCTGGTGCAGGCTGTCCACCACTTCGATGGCGGTGAGCACCCCGAGCATGCCGTCGTAGCGCCCCGCATTGCGCACGGTATCCAGATGCGATCCAAGCAGCACCGCCTGCGCCCCTTCCTGCGCCCCCTCATAGCGTCCGCAGATGTTGCCCACGCTGTCCTGCCAGACGGTCATGCCCGCCTGGCTCATCCACTGCCCCACCAGCTGGTTGGCCTGCAGATGCTGCACCGAGAGATAGACCCGGGTCAGGGCATCCGGGGTTTCGCTGATGGCGGCCAGCGCGTCGGCGCGGGCCATCACCCGTTCTGCCGCCGGACTCATTGCGGCGTCTCGCGGCGATAGTGGTCCCACGCGGCCTGCATCGCCGCGCCCTGCGTGGTGGTGAATTTCAGGTAGTTCAGCACCGACTCCAGCGCGCTCAGGGTGGTCATCACGCAGTCCTTGCGCGCGTTATAGCCCATGGTGCCAATGCGCCACACCTTGCCGTGCAGCGGGCCAAACGAGGTGCCGATTTCAATCCCGAAATCCTCCAGCATCAGCTTACGCACCTGGTCGCCGTTGATGCCCTGCGGGATGACCACGCCCAGCACATTGTTCATCTTGTGCTTCAGATCGCCAAAGGTCTCCAGCCCCATCGCCTGAATGCCCTTCAGCAGCGCATCGCCGTGCAGCCTGTGGCGGGCGATGCCGTTATCCAGCCCTTCCTGGAGGATCAGACGCGCGCACTCGCGGGCGCCAAACAGCGCGGTGGTCGCTTCGGTGTGGTGGTTGAGGCGCTCCGGCCCCCAGTAGTCCATCACCATGCCGAGATCGAAATAGTTGGAGTAGATCATCTCCTCATCGCCGTCTCGGTGGGCGTCGGTGCGAATGCCCTCCTCAACGCATTTGCGGCGGCGGATCGCCTCCTCCATGCGCGCGCTCAGGGTGATCGGCGACGTGCCCGACGGGCCGCCGAGGCACTTCTGCATCCCGGCCGAGACGGCGTCCAGCCCCCATGCGTCGGTCTCCAGCGCGTTGCCGCCGAGCGACGCGGTGGCATCGGTGTAAAACAGCACGTCGTAGCGGCGGCAGATGGCGCCGAGCTCCGCGAGCGGCTGCAGCATGGTGGTGGAGGTGTCGCCCTGCACGGTCAGCAGCAGGCGCGGACGAATACGCTTAATCGCATCTTCGACCTGGTCCGGGGTAAACACCTCGCCCCACGGCACCTCGATGGTGTGCACCTCCGCGCGGCAGCGGCGGGCAATTTCGCACAGCAGGTGTCCAAAGCGGCCAAAGACCGGCACCAGCACTTTATCTCCGGGGCGGATGGCGGAGACCAGAATGGCTTCAATCCCCGCCCGAGAGGTGCCGTCCACCAGCATCGTCCAGCGGTTCTCGGTGCGAAACACGCCGCGATAGAGCGTCATCACCTCGTTCATGTAATGGGTCATGGCCGGATCGTACTGGCCGATCAGCTGGCTCGACATAGCGCGCAGCACGCGCGGGTCGGCGTTGATCGGCCCCGGCCCCATCAGCAGGCGCTGGGGCGGGTTGATTTGCGGAAAGTGTGCGATATCCATTGTTAAGTCCTTATCAGTTGAGGCCGCGCACGGAGGAGATGAACTGCTTCAGTTCCGTGGTCTGCGGGTTGGCGAACAGCGTTTTGCTGTCGCCCTGCTCCCAGACTTTCCCCTGGTGCATAAACACCACGCGGTCGCCCACTTCGCGGGCAAAATTCATTTCATGGGTCACGAGAATCAGGGTCATCCCCTCAGCCGCCAGCTGCTCCAGCACCTTGAGCACTTCGCCCACCAGCTCCGGGTCGAGCGCGGAGGTGATCTCGTCACAGAGTAAAACTTTAGGCGACATCGCCAGCGCGCGGGCAATCGCCACGCGCTGCTGCTGGCCGCCGGAGAGGCTCGACGGGTAGTAATCCAGACGATCGCCAAGCCCCACTTTCTCCAGCATGCGCTGGGCCAGTTCGCGGCATTCGGCGGCGCTTTTCTTCAGCACCCGACGCGGGGCGAGCATCACGTTCTCCAGCGCCGTCATGTGCGGGAACAGGTTGAAGCTCTGAAACACCATCCCGACCGAGCGGCTGATTTCGCGCGCCTGAGAATCCCGGTCGGTAATGGTCATGCCGCCCAGCTTGATGCTTCCGTCCTGATACCCTTCCAGGCCGTTGATGCAGCGCAGCAGCGTGCTTTTGCCCGATCCGCTGCGCCCGATAATGGAGATCACCTGGCCCATATCGATATCCAGATCGACGCCCTTGAGCACGTGGTTATCGCCGTAGTACTTCTGCACCTGATTAATGGTGATGAGAGGCATTGAATTTGGTCTCCAGATAGCGGCTGTAGCGCGACAGCGGATAACACAGAATAAAGTAGCCCAGCGCCACCAGCGCAAAGACCTTAAACGGCTGATAGGTCACGTTGGTCAGCATGGTGCCGGCCTTGGTCAGCTCGATGAAGCCGATAATCGACGCCAGCGCGGTACCTTTGATCACCTGCACCGCAAAGCCCACCGTCGGGGCGATGCCGATGCGCAGCGCCTGCGGAGCGACCACGCGAAACAGGGTCTGGCCGAAGGTCAGGCCCAGGCAGCGCGAGGCTTCCCACTGCCCCTTCGGCAGGGCGCGAATGCTGCCGTACCAGATATCGAGCAGAAATGCGCTGGTGTAGAAGGTTAACGCCAGCGAGGCGGCGGTCCACGGCGAAACGTCGATGCCGTACAGCGCCACGCCGAAGAAGGCCAGGAACAGCTGCATCAGCAGCGGCGTGCCCTGAAACAGCTCGATATAGCCGCGGATAATGCGCTTCACCGTGCGACCGCCCGTCAGGCGCAGCAGCAGGAGCGGCAGCGTTACCACCGCCCCGCCGACAAACGCCACCAGCGACAGCAGTACCGTCCAGCGTCCGGCCAGCAGCAGGTTGCGAATAATGTCCCAGTCGGTAAAGGTGGTCATCATGCCTGCACCCCCAGCCATTTGCGTCCTGCCGCCATCATCAGCTGGCGCAGGGTAATCGACAGCGCTAAGTAAATCCCGGTTGTCACCAGATAGACCTCAAAGCTCAAAAACGTTCTGGACTGGATCAGGTTAGCGGCGAAGGTCAGCTCTTCATAGGAGACCTGCGACACCACCGACGAGCCGAGCATCACGATGATGCACTGGCTCACCAGCGCCGGATAAATGCGCTGCAGCGCGGGCGGCAGCACCACGCGAATAAACGTCTGCAGACGGGTCAGCCCCAGCACGCGCCCGGCCTCCCACTGTCCTTTCGGCGTGACCTGAATGCCCGCGCGGATAATTTCGGTGCTGTACGCGCCCAGGTTCACCACCATTGCCAGCAGCGCCGCCTCCCCCGCCGTCATCTTCAGGCCAAGATTCGGCAGGCCGAAGACGATGAAAAACAGCTGCACTACAAACGGCGTGTTGCGGATGATCTCCACGTAGCCGCCCCAGATCCGGCTGTACCAGGTGGTGCGTCCGCTGCGGATCGCCGCGCCGAAAATCCCGATTGCCAGCCCGCCGACGGTTGCCATTACCGTCAGCTGAATGGTGACCCACAATCCCGCCAGCAGCTCCGGCCAGTGCGGCCAGAGGGCTGAAAAATCAAGTTGCTCCGTCATCGGCTCAGGCGCCAAGGTTTGCCGGCAGCGGGGCCTTCAGCCATTGCTCGGACAGGCCGTTCAGCGTGCCGTCCTTGATGCCCTGCTCAATCAGCGCATCCACTTTCGCCTTCAGGGCCGGTTCGTTCTTCTTCAGGCCGATAAAGCACGGTGAGTCTTTCAACATAAAGCTCGGCACCGGGGCTTTATCCGCGTTCTGGCGCGAAATGGCCGCCACCACGAGGTTGCCGGTCGCCACGTACTGCACCTGGCCGGAGAGGTAGGCCGAGAGCGTGGTGTTGTTGTCTTCGTAGCGTTTCACGTTGGCGTCTTTCGGTGCCAGGCCGGTCAGCACCATGTCCTCCACCGCCCCGCGCGTCACGCCGATGGTTTTTCCGCTCAGCGCGGCGGCGTCCTTCAGCTCGGCGCCTTTCGGGCCAAACACGCCGAGGAAGAACGGCGCGTAGGCGCGGCTGAAGTCGATCACCTTCTCGCGTTCCGGGTTTTTACCGAGGCTGGAAATGACCAGATCCACCTTATCGGTTTGCAGGTACGGCACGCGGTTGGCGCTGGTCACCGGCACCAGCTGCAGCTTGAGCTTCATCTGTTTCGCCAGATAGCGCGCCATATCGATGTCGTAGCCCTGCGGCTGCAGATCGGTCCCCACCGAGCCAAACGGCGGGAAATCCTGCGGAACGGCAATGCGAATGGTGCCGCGCTTCTCGATATCCTGAAGCTGGTCAGCCTTTGCGGGCAGCAGAGTGAAGAGACAGGCGGCCCCGGCCAGTGCAATAAACAGTTTTTTCATGGTGCTTCCCCGTAACGTTAACATGAAACAAAAGATTCTTTGAATGTGATTTTGCAACTAATGTGCCAGATAAGGCGAAGCGGGGAATTTTCTCTTAAAGCCTGATAAAACGCGGACGGGGCGAAAATACTCTCTATTTTCGCCCCGTTCAATTGCACCATTTCAATGCAAAGCACCAGCCTGATGCCCCATTATCGTTGTTCGAGTTCGTCCAGCTGCTGGTAGAGGGAGGCAATCTCGTGAATGCGCGGGCGGCCTTTATCGAGAATGTCATGCAGGAAGGCGTTCGCCAGCAGGTTGATCAGGCTGTTGACCGAGGAATAACTGTCATAGGCGGAGACGCTGTCCAGCGGGGCGCAGAGCTGCCAGCTCGCCAGCGGAAACAGGCTGTGGGCCTGCGGCTCGCACATCAGCAGCACCGGAATGCCGCTACTCTGAAGCTGCTGCATCAGCGGACGAATGATGCGCGGGCGGCGGCGGAAAGCCATCATCACCACCAGATCGTCCGGCGTTAGGTCCACCAGCTCCTCGCTCAGGCTCTGCCCCGGCTGCGGCAGGACCAGCACTTGACCGCGCGCCTGCAGCAGCTGCTGGCGCAGGTGGAGCGCCGCCGGATAGGCGTTACGCATGCCGATAATCACAATGCGCCGCGCCTTGACCATGCAGGCCATGGCGTCGGCAAACTGCTGCGCGTCAAGGGCATTGACCCACTGGGTCAGGTTCGCCATCTCCTGCTTGTAGTGGCGCGCCAGCAGCGTGTTGCCCTGCACCGCATCGCGATTATCGGTGAGCGGCATCCCGCTCTGGCGCAGGGTGCGCAGCTCGTCGCGCATATCCTTATATTTCTCATAGCCCAGACGCTTAAACAGGCGGCTGACCGTGGCTTTCGACACCCCGCTCAGTTGCGCCAGCTCGGCGCTGTTGTAGCTGATCAGGTCGTCAAAATGGTCGAATATAAAGTCTGCCACCCGTTGCTCCTGCGGCGACAGCGACGGGTATTGTGCTTTCAGACGTTCATCCAGTTGTTCCATAGCGCCTCTGTAACTTTTGTTTCATCACATTATACCTTTCTTTATACGTATTCATTATACGTGCCAGCTTACTGAAACTTTTCTTTCAGAACTGGAACAGCTTTTGCAGCGCCTTGTGACTTTCAGTGTTACGAGGACTTCTCATGCAAAGCAACGTCTCCACGCACGGCATGGCCGTTGCGCCCCACCATCTTGCCAGCCAGAGCGCGCTGGCGGTGTTGCGCGAAGGCGGCAGCGCGATTGAAGCGATGGTCGCGGCGGCGGCCACCATCGCCGTGGTTTACCCCCACATGAACGGGCTGGGCGGCGATGGCTTCTGGCTTATCGTGCCGCCAGAAGGCGACCCCATCGCCATTGATGCCAGCGGCGCGGCGGGATCGCGCGCGACGTTTGCCGCCTACAACGGGCACAAGCACATTCCTCATCGCGGACCGCAGGCGGCGCTGACCGTCGCCGGCACGGTGAGCGGCTGGGACGAGGCGCTGAAGGTCTCCCGCGAGATGACCGGCAAGTCGCTGCCGCTGGCCCGCCTGCTGGCCGACGCCATTGATTATGCGCAAAACGGCACCCCGGTCACGGCCTCACAGGCCCATGCCACGGCCAGTAAATTCGACGAGCTTAAGGCCATCCCCGGCTTCGCGGAAACGTGGCTGGTGAACGATAAGCCGCCGCAGGTCGGGAGCCGTTTTTACCAGCCCGCCATGGCCTCAACCCTGACGCGCCTCGTAGAGGACGGTCTGGACAGCTTTTATCGCGGCCCGCTGGCGGACGTGCTGGCGCACGGTATGGAGACGCTGGGCATGCCCGTGACGCTGGCCGATCTTAACGCGCACGTTGCCCGGCGCACCGCGCCGCTGAAGCTGCAGCATCAGCAGGGGGAGATCTTTAACCACGCCCCGCCGACGCAGGGGCTGGTCTCGCTGGCGATACTCGGCATCACCGACCGCCTGAATATGGCGGAGGCCGACGACGCGGACACCATTCACCGCATCGTTGAAGCCACCAAGCTGGCCTTTGGCCTGCGCGATGCCCACATTACCGACCCACGTGAGCTGAAAACCGAGATTCAGGAACTGCTGGATCCCGCCGCCCTGCAGGCGCTTGCCGACAGGGTTGACGACGGCCACGCCGCGCCGTGGGGAACCGGAAAAGGGCCTGGCGATACCGTGTGGATGGGGGTGATGGATAACAGCGGGCTTGCCGTGTCGTTTATCCAGAGTATTTATCACGAGTTCGGCAGCGGCGTGGTGCTGCCCGATACCGGCATCGTCTGGCAGAACCGGGGGGCGTCGTTCAGCCTCGACCCCGCTCATCTTCTGGCCCTCGCGCCGGGCAAACAGCCTTTCCATACCCTGAACCCGGCGGCGGCGCGTCTTAAGGACGGGCGCGTAATGGTCTACGGATCGATGGGCGGTGACGGACAGCCGCAAACCCAGGCCGCGCTCTTTACCCGCTACGTGGTTCAGGGCGTGTCCTTGCAGGAAAGCATTTCCCGCCCGCGCTGGCTGCTGGGGCGCACCTGGGGACAAACCTCAGACACGTTAAAGCTGGAAGGACGCTTTAGCGCTGAGACGGTCTCACGGCTTCAGGTACTCGGACATGAGGTAGAAATATTCCCTGACTTCAGTGAAGCGATGGGCCACGCGGGCGCGATTGTCCGGCACCCCAACGGGCTGTTTGAAGGGGCGTTTGACCCGCGCAGCAACGGCGCGGCCGCCGGATACTGAGGAGAAAACAATGACGACACAACAACCCGACTGGCAGGCGTATCTTGCGCAAATGGAGTCCGTGCTCGGCGTGACGCTGGACGATGCCCGTCGCGCCGAGCTGCAGTTGCAGTTCAGCCGCATTGCCAGCATGGCCGCCCCGCTGATGGCGCTGCCGCTCGACGACCGTCTGGAGATCGCAGGAGTGTATAAAGCATGACGCTACACGAGATGAGTATCAGCGACATTCAACAGGCGCTGAGCGCGGGCGAGCTGAGCGCCCATGAGATTGCCCGCCAGACGCTGGAGGCGATTGGGCGCGTTAATCCGCAGATCAATGCCTGGACCACCGTGACGGAAGCACGCATGCTCGCCGAGGCCGAGAACATCGACACCCTGCGCCGCGAGAAGCGCCCCCTGCCGCCGCTGGCGGGCGTGCCCTACGCGGTGAAAAACCTGTTCGACGTTGCCGGACACACCACCCTCGCGGGCGCCGAGCTGTTCAACCAGCGTCCCGCTGCGGCCGCTGACAGCTTCGCCGTGCGCCAGCTGCGCAGCGCGGGCGGGCTGCTGTCCGGGATGGTGAATATGGACGCCTACGCCTACGGCTTTACCACCGAGAACAGCCACTACGGCGCGACGCGTAACCCGCACGACCTGACGCGCATTGCGGGCGGGTCCTCTGGCGGTTCAGCCGCCGCCGTAGCCGCCGGGCTGGTGCACTTTTCGCTCGGCACCGACACCAACGGGTCGATTCGCGTTCCGGCCTCGCTGTGCGGCATCTATGGCCTCAAGCCCACCTTTGGCCGCCTGTCACGATCCGGCAGCCATCCGTTTGTCGCGAGCCTGGATCATATCGGCCCCTTCGCCCGCCGCGTGTGCGACCTGGCGTCCGTGTACGACGCGCTGCAGGGCCGGGACAGCAGCGACCGTTTTCAGGCAGAGAGCTCGCGCGAGCAGACGCGCCCCCTGCTAGACCGCGGGCTTGACGGCCTGCGCTGCGCGGTGCTCGGCGGCTACTTCATCACCTGGTGCGACGCACAGGCCAGAGACGCCGTGGCGCGGGTGGCGAAGGCGCTCGACGTGCAGGATGAGCTGCAGTTTCCGTACGCCGAGCTGGCGCGCTCCGCGGCATTTATCATCAGCGCCTCCGAAGGGGGAAATCAGTACCTGCCCGCGCTTCGCCGCGAGCCCGAGCGCTTTGAGCCGCACTCCCGGGAGCGACTGCTGGCAGGCGCGATGATCCCCTCCGCCTGGTATATTCAGGCCCAGCGGTTCCGCGCGCAGGCGCGGCAGGCGTTTCACGCACTGTTTGCCCTGGCCGACGTGCTGATCGCCCCCGCGACGCCGCGCAGCGCCACGCGGATCGGCGAGCAAACCATGGAGATTAACGGTCAGTCGCTCCCCATCCGCGCCAGCATGGGGATGCTGACCCAGCCAATTTCATTTTTGGGCCTGCCCGTGACCACCGTTCCGCTGCGCACCGCACATGGCGCGCCGATTGGCCTGCAGCTGATTGCCGCGCCGTTTAACGAGCAGGCCTGCCTGCGCGTCGCGCGCGTGCTGGAAGAGAGCGGCATCACCGATGCCCGCCCGGCGGAGGTTGCAGCATGATCAATCACGATGACATTAACCTGCCGTGGGTGGTTGCCGAGGTGACCGCCGCGTTTTACCGCTACGAGGACGCGCTGGTGAGTAACAACATTGCCGTGCTGGACGAGCTGTTCTGGCACGACAAAAACACGGTGCGTCTGGGGGCGGGTGAAAACCTGTACGGGATCGATGAAATCCGCGCCTTTAGGGCGGCGCGCCCGTCTGCCGGGCTTCAGCGGACGCTGCGCCACACCGTGATTACCACCTTCGGGGAGGATTATGCCGTGTGCAGCACCGAGTTTACCCGTGAAGGTACGGAGCGGATTGGCCGCCAGCAGCAGACGTGGGCAAGGTTTGCATACGGGTGGCGCATTGTTGCGGCGCAGGTGAGTTTGATGTCGTAGCCGTAGGCCGGGTAAGGCGCAGCCGCCACCCGGCAAAACATCGCATAATTACTTCTGAAACGGATGCACTTCCCGCCAGTGGTCAGCAATCTGCTGGCGGGTACAGACCCACACCCGATCGTGCTGCTGCACGTAATCCAGAAACCGTTGCAGCGCGCGAAAACGCCCCGGCCTTCCCAGCAGGCGGCAATGCATGCCGATGGACATCATCTTTGGCGCGCTCTCCCCCTCCTCGTACAGCACGTCAAAGCTGTCCTTCAGGTACGTATAGAACTGCTCGGCGGTGTTAAACCCCTGCGCGGTCGCGAAGCGCATGTCGTTCGCATCCAGCGTATAGGGCACGATCAGGTGCGGCTTTTGGGTGCCGTCGCCGCAGGTCACTTCCGTCCAGAAGGGCAAATCATCGCCGTAGTAGTCGCTGTCGTAGTCGAAGCCGCCGTGCTCCACCACCAGCTGGCGGGTGTTGGGGCTGTCGCGCCCGGTGTACCAGCCGGTTGGCGGCTTGCCGAACAGGTCGGTAAGAACCTGCACCGCCTTATGCAGGTGGTCGCGCTCCTGGCTGATGTCCATGTTCTGGTAGTGGATCCAGCGCCAGCCGTGGCTGACCACGTCGTAATCCGCGGCTTTGATCGCCTCAACAATCTCCGGGTGACGCGCCAGCGCCATCGCCACGCCAAAGACCGTCAGCGGCAGGCCGCGTTTTTGAAATTCATTGTGGATCCGCCAGAACCCGGCGCGACTGCCGTATTCGTAAAGGGAGTCCATCGACATATGTTTGTCCGGGTAGCTGGCCGCGCCGATGATGTCCGACAGGAACTGCTCGGACCCGGCATCGCCGTGCAGAACGTGGTTTTCCGCCCCTTCTTCATAATTGAGCACAAACTGCACCGCGATACGCGCCTGATTCGGCCACCGCGCGTGCGGCGGGTTGCCCGCGTAGCCGCGCAGATCCCGCGGATAATCCTGTTCGAAAAGCCCCATACCACCCCCAAAAGTTAAAATGGATTCAATACCTGAAAATGCCCGCTTAACGGTTTGTTCTCCGGGAAGGCCAGATCCCCATGCTTGCTGGTCGAGAGGCCCAGCGCCACCAGCGATTCCACCATCTTCACCGCCGCGCTGACGCCGTCGATCACCGGCACGCGCAGCTCGCGGGTCAGCTCCTGCGCAAGGGTCGCCATGCCGCCGCAGCCGAGCACGATGGCGCCGCAGCCATCCTCTTTCAGTGCCTGTATACAGCGCGCGCGCACCTTCTCCTGCGCCAGACCGCTGCCGTCCTCCAGCGCCAGCACCGGAAGGTCGATGGCGTGCAGCGCTGCGCAGTGGTCCTGAAAGCCATACTGGTACAGAAGATGGCGGGCAATAATCAGTGTGCGCGGCAGCGTGGTGACCACCGAAAAGCGCGTCGCCACCAGCGTCGCCATATGCATAGCGGCTTCAGCAATGCCGACTACCGGCCCCTGCGCCAGCTCGCGCGCCGCCAGCAGTCCCGGATCGCCAAAGCAGGCAATCACGTGACCGTCCACGCCCTGCTCCCTGCCTTTTTTGATCTGTTCCAGGACACCAACGGCGGCGATGGCCTCATCAAAGTGGCCTTCTATAGACGGCACGCCCGCGCCCGGACAGACCGCGAGGATCTCCGTTCCCGGCGCCGCCACCGCGCGGGCCGCCGCGCCGATGGTTTCCGTCATCGCGAGGCTGGTGTTGGGGTTGATCACTTGTATACAGACAGACATTACGACTCCTTGTGGCCGGCAAACAGCCGGGCAAAATCAGGCAGGCACTCGCCCGCCCGCTCGAAGCAGAGGCTGGCAACGATGTGTTCAAAATGGTGCATGAGGGCATCGCTTAGCGGCTGCAGCGCCTTCTGGCGCAGCAGATCTACAAGCTGTTCGTGGTCGTTGCAGCGACAGCCCTGACGCCACGGCGCGCCCCAGGTGGCAATCACCAGCGAGGAGCGCTGGCTCAGGCTTGTCACCATCTCCGTCAGCACCTGGTTGCCGGAGATGGCCTGCAGTTGTATGTGGAAACTGGCGGAATGTCGGATTGCCGCCGGGCCGTCGTACGCCTCGTGCGCCTGCTGCTCCTGGCGAATAATGGCCTCCAGCGCGGCAAGGTGCGGCGGCTGACAGTGCGCCAGCACATCCGGCAGGTTAGCGACCTCCAGCAGCGCGCGGGTGCGGAAGATGTGCCGCGCCTCTTCCACCGTCGGGCTGGCGACGTGTGCACCACGTTTGGGCGTCAGGGTGACCATTTGCACAGCGGCGAGTCGTTGAAGCACCTTGCGGATGCCCGTGCGGCTCACGCCAAAGACCTCGGCCAGCGCCTCTTCCGGCAATTTGCTCCCCGGCAGCAGCTGGTGTTCGACTATCGCGGTCATCAGCGCCTGGAAGATGGTTTCGTCTTTGTCATGCAGGTCTGGCGCGGTCTGCAGGGCGTTTATGTTGTTCATTCACCACTCCGAATTTTACTTTCCGTTATCGAATCGTATACATAAAAATAAAATATTGCATACAAGATTTATATTTTTGGCCTGGATCCTGCAACACCGCTTGCACTCCCACTCAACGGGTTTTCATTCACAGGAGCAGGTTTCATGCCAAACAGTCAAAACGCACAGCAAGGTACGGCCGCTGATTCCGGTGCGGTTTACAGCCCACGTCTTTGCAATGAGGATCTGGCACCGACGCGTGACCAGAACTGGAGCTGGTACAACATCTTTTCTTTCTGGATGTCCGACGTTCACAGCATGGGGGGTTACGTTGTTGCCGCGAGCTTCTTTACGCTCGGGCTGGCAAGCTGGCAGGTGCTGCTCTGCCTGCTGGTGGGGATCTGCATTGTGCAGTTGTGCGCCAACCTGGTAGCCAAACCGAGCCAGATGGCGGGCGTGCCCTATGCGGTGATCAGCCGTCAGGCGTTTGGCGTCTTCGGGGCCAATATTCCGGCGGTGATCCGCGGGCTTATCGCCTTTGCGTGGTACGGCATCCAGACCTGGCTTGCCGCCAACGCGCTGATGCTGGTGGTGCTGAAGTTCTGGCCTTCTCTGGCGAGCCTTACCACCGGTGCCTTCCTGGGCCTCTCGCCGCTGGGTTGGATCTGCTTTGCCATCATGTGGGTTCTTCAGGCGATGGTCTTCTGGCACGGCATGAGCGCCATTAAGCGCTTTATTGATATCGCCGGTCCGGCGGTCTATGTGGTGATGCTGGCCCTCGCGGGCTGGATTGTATACAAGACCGGTTTTGACGGGATCTCTTTCACCCTCGCCAGCAAATCCCTGAGCGCGGGCGAGCAAACCTGGCAGATGATCACCGCGATCGCGCTGGTGGTCTCCTACTTCTCCGGCCCGCTGCTTAACTTTGGCGACTTCTCCCGCTACGGCAAAAGCATGGGCGAGATCCGCCGCGGCAACCGCTGGGGGCTGCCGTTTAACTTCCTGCTGTTCTCCATCGTCACCGTGGTGATTGTGTCCGGCACCCAGTCGCTGTTTGGCCGCATGATCACCGATCCGATCGAGACCGTCAGCCACGTGGGCAACGATCTGGCCGTGGCAATTGGCCTGCTGACAATGATCACCGCCACCATCGGGATCAACATCGTCGCGAACTTTGTCTCACCGGCGTTTGATTTCTCTAACTGCTCGCCGCAGAAGATCAGCTTCCGCACCGGAGGGATGATTGCCGCCGTCGGCTCGATCCTGCTCACCCCGTGGAACCTGTTCAACTCGCCGGAGCTCATCCATTACACCCTGGACGTGCTCGGGGCATTTATCGGCCCGCTGTTCGGCATTCTGATTGCCGATTTCTACCTGATTAAGCGCGGCAAGGTGTCGGTAGACGATCTGTTCGACGACACGCCAAAGGGCAAATACTGGTACCGCAACGGCTTTAACCCGAAGGCTATTGGCGCGCTGATCCCATCCGTTGCCGTAGGTCTGGTGATTGGCTTTATCCCGGCCCTGCATGAAGTGGCAAACTTCAGCTGGTTTATCGGCGTCTTCCTCGGCGGCTTGACCTACCGCTGGCTGGCGCGGGAAGAGCGCGAGACGGCAGGCGCGGCCTCGTTCAGCTCCCGTGTGGCGACGCAAAAAGAGTAACCCCCTCCCTCCGGCCGCAGTTTATCTGCGGCCCGTTCATTCTGGCACCGTTCTTGCTGAGCTTTTTCACCCCGCTACGCAAACACTAAGGCAGGACCCACGATGGAATACCAGACTGCGATACGCGGTGCATTTTTCGATATCGCGCAGGTCTGCGACAGCGCAGACGCGATTGCCCAACACGCCCGCTACCTTGAGGACGGGCTGCTGTTTATCCAGAACGGAAAAATTCTGGCGCACATGGCGTGGCAGGAGGGCGAGCAGTATCTCGACCCCCACAAAGGCTACACGGACCTGCGCGGCAGGCTGCTGCTGCCCGGTTTTGTCGACACCCACGTTCATTATCCACAAACGGAGATGATCGGCGCCTTTGGCGAACAGCTGCTGGAGTGGCTAACCACCTACACCTTCCCGGTGGAGAGCCAGTTTGCCGATGAAGCCTACGCGAAAGAGATCGCCGAATTTTTCATTAACCAACTGGTGAGCAACGGCACCACCACCGCGCTGGTGTTTTGCACGCTGCATCCGCAATCGGTCGAAGCGCTGTTTACCGAAGCCCTGCGCCTCAACATGCGCCTTATCGCCGGAAAGGTGATGATGGACCGGCACGCGCCGGACTACCTGAGCGAAGATGCAAAGCAGAGCTACCGGCAGACGCGGGAGCTGATCCAGCGCTGGCATCAACGGGGTCGGCTGGGGTATGCCATTACGCCACGCTTTGCCCCAACGTCCTCACCCGAGCTGCTCGCCGCGGTCAGCCTGCTCAGAGAGGAGTTTCCGGATACCTGGCTGCAGACCCATCTCAGCGAAAACCCAAACGAAGTGGCCTGGGTGAACGATCTCTGGCCGGAGCACGAGCGCTATCTGGACGTGTATCACCACTACGGCCTGACCGGCGAGCGCAGCGTGTTTGCCCACGCGATTCATCTGCACCACAGCGAGTGGCAGTGCCTGCACGACACTGGTTCGGCGGTGGCGTTTTGCCCCACCTCGAACCTGTTTCTCGGCAGCGGGCTGTTTCGCCTGCCCGCCTGCTGGCAGCACAAGGTGCGGATGGGCATCGGCACCGACGTCGGCGCGGGCACCACCTTCAGTATGCTGCGCACCCTGGGAGAAGCCTACAAGGTCGGCCAGCTTCAGAGCTACCGCCTGCGCGCCAGCGAGGCGTTTTATCACGCCACGCTGGGCGGCGCGCACGCCCTCAGGCTGGACGATAAGATTGGCAACTTCGCCCCCGGCAAAGAGGCGGATTTCGTGGTTATCGATCCTGACGTGACGCCGCTGCAGCGCCTGCGCAATCGCCGCTGTCAGGATATCTACGAGCAGCTATTTGTGCTGATGACCCTGGGCGACGAGCGCAACATCAGTGAGACCTGGGTCAACGGCGAGCGGGTGTGGTCAACTGCCCCGGTAGGTTGACCACCCGCCTGGCGCAATCACAAACGGCAGATGGAAGTGCTCGTCTGCCGCTTCTCCCGTCACGAACTCAATTTGCGCGCAGGGGTAGATCGTCTCCCGGCCGGTTGCGCGAAACCACCCGCCGATCTCCGCCACCAGCCGATAGCGGCCTTTTGGCAGGAAAGGGACAAATTCGGTGATGCGACCATTAGCGTTGGTCACGTCCGTCGCCATGATTTCGCCCTCCCGTTCGAGATGAACCGTCACGCCCGCTGCGGGTTTGCCCGTCGAGATATCCAGAATATGGGTGCTGAGTGTGCTCATTCGCTAATGACTCCTTCCAGACGGAGTAACGTAATTTCCCGCAGCTGTTCCAGCGCGGCACGGATTTCCTGCGCATCGCTGTTCTCAAGCCGCGCATGCAACGCCTGTAAAATGTCCTCGCCGCTGCGGCCCTTCGCGCGGATCAGAAAGACGCGCCCGAAGCGAGCTTCGTAGCGGGCATTCCCCTCGCGCAGCGCCTGGGCAACCTCAGCATCGCCTTCATTCACCGCGCCCTGCTCCTGACGCGACAGCGCCGCCTCCACCTCTTCACCCGCGGGCTTTTCGCCGATGCGCGGGTGCGCGCTCAGGGCTTGCGCTAACGCCGCTTCGTCCCAGCGCTGCATCAGCGCCTGCGCCGCGATCGTCAGTTCACTCCGGCTCGGGTAAGGCCGTCCACAAACCAGCGCCTCAGCCCAGCCGGGGAGCGCCACGCAGGGGGTGAGCAGCGCGAGAGCCTCTTTCTCAGGAAGATGATTGAAGTCGTGCAGTGCGATCATAGTGTCTCCTTTATTGTCCTCCTCCGGGTTGTTGCACAAACCACGCCACTCTTGTCGCCGATGTGAAACAGTCGATTCTGTATGGCTGGACAGGAAATTATTGATTCATAAAAAGGCATATTCACCGTGTTTGCGCACCTTAGCAGTGCAAACTCACCTCCCACAACGCCGTTTTCGCCACTCTGCAGCCTGGTACGCAAATTGCTGAAGGTTTTTACACCCTGCAAAAGGAGAGAAGCATGAAAGCAATCGTCATTGGCGCGGGCATTGGCGGCCTGAGCGCTGCCGTCGCGCTAAAGAAAGCGGGAATCGACTGTACCGTGTTCGAAGCCGTAAAAGAGATCCGGCCCGTCGGGGCGGCCATCTCCATCTGGCCTAACGGCGTGAAGTGTATGCAGCACCTCGGCATGGGCGACATTATCGAAACCTACGGCGGTCCAATGCGTTTTATGGCCTACAAGGATTACCGGCGCGGCGACACCCTGACCCGCTTCAGCCTCGCTCCGCTGGTTGAGCGTACCGGCGGGCGCCCCTGCCCCGTCTCGCGCGCTGAACTCCAGCGCGAAATGCTGGACTTCTGGGGGCGCGACAAGGTGCAGTTCGGCAAGCGTGTGGAACACGTTCATGAAGACGACGCGGGCGTAAGCGTGACCTTTACCGATGGCACCACGGCAACAGGCGATTTTCTGATTGCCGCCGACGGCAGCCACTCGGTGGTTCGTCCGTACGTGCTGGGCTATACCCCCGAGCGCCGCTACGCCGGGTACGTGAACTGGAACGGGCTGGTGAAGATTGATGAAGAGATTGCCCCGGCGCACCAGTGGACCACCTTCGTTGGCGAGGGTAAACGCGTGTCGCTGATGCCCGTCTCCAACGGACGCTTCTATTTCTTTTTTGACGTGCCGCTGCCCGCGGGCCTGGCGGAGGATCGCACCACCCTGCGCGCCGATCTCACGGGCTACTTCCGCGGCTGGGCGCCGCCGGTGCAGAAGCTTATCGCCGCGCTGGATCCCGATACCACCAACCGCATTGAAATCCATGACATTGAGCCGTTCGACAGCCTGGTACGCGGCAACGTCGCGCTGCTCGGCGATGCCGGGCACAGCACCACGCCGGATATCGGCCAGGGCGGCTGCGCGGCCATGGAGGACGCCGTGGTGCTGGGCGAATGCCTGCGTGAAAACCACAACATTGCGCTGGCGCTGCGGCAGTACGAAGCCCTGCGCTGCGACCGGGTGCGTGACCTGGTGCTGAAAGCGCGTAAACGCTGCGACGTCACCCACGGGAAAGATATGGCGTTGACGCAGGCCTGGTATCAGGAACTCAAAGAGGAGACCGGGGAACGCATTATCAACGGTCTGTGCGAGACCATTCAGGGCGGCCCGTTAGGCTGAACAAGAGGGACAACGATGAAAAGAGAACCGACACCACCCGCCCACTGCACGTTTGAACCAGAGGACTGGCTGCGCCTGGCGAAATGCTGGCATCCGGTTGCGCGCGCCTGCGACGTCGGCCCGGCCCCCGTCAAGGCCACCCTGCTGGATGAACAGCTGGTGATTTACCGAATTAACGACCAGGTCGTGGTTGCCCGGGACGTGTGTCCGCACCGCGGCGTGCCGCTGACGCTCGGCTTTCACGACGATCACGGGATTATCTGCCCCTACCACGGCTTACGCTTTGGTGAAGACGGCCGCTGCAACCGCATTCCGTCCAGCCCCGACCAGCCCGTTCCGGCGAAGCTGAACCTGATTAACTACGCGGTGGAAGAGCGCTTCGGCCTGATCTGGACCTGCCTGGCGTTTGACCCGGACAATCCCGTGCCGCTGCCCACCATGCCGCACTGGAGCGACGACGGATTTCAGCAGATCAACTGCCCGGCGTTTGAGGTGAACGGCTTCGCCGGGCGCCAGGTGGAAGGGTTTCTGGATGTTGCCCACTTTGCGTGGATCCATACCGATACCTTTGCCGATCCCAATAATCAGCTTGTCCCTATCTATCAGCCGCAGGAGACGCCCTTCGGTTTCGTGGCCGATTACTGGAGTTCCGTGAGCAACTATCCCGCCAGTTCACCCGTGCAGGCGCCAGAAGGGTTCCAGTGGCTGCGCCATTTTGAAATGCATCTGCCGTTTACCGCCACCCTGACGATTCATTTTCCGGGTGAATCGCGGCTGGTGATTATGAACGCCGCCTCGCCCGTCTCGTCACGGGTGACCCGCATGTTCGCGCCCATCGCGCGCAACTTTGATCTGCATATTCCGGTGGAGGACGTGCATGCCTTTAACCTGCGCATTTTTGAAGAGGATCGCCTGATGGTCGAAACCCAGCGCCCGGAAAGTCTGCCTCTGGATCTCACTCTGGAAGCCCATATTCCGGCAGATAAGAGTTCGATTGCCTACCGCCGTGGACTGAAAAAAATGGGCTTTGGCGAATTTTTCCTGGTATGACGGAGGCCAATATGCTGAACGTGATCGTTGACGGGCTGTGGCGCGAGGGGGATAAAAGCCTCGCCGTCAGGCTGGTGGCCGAAAACGGCGACGCGCTACCGGCGTGGCAACCCGGCGCGCACATTGATGTCCACCTGCCCTGCGGCGTGGTCCGCCAGTACTCTCTGACCGGGGCATGTGGCGACGAGAGCTATCTTATCTGCGTGGGGCGAGAAGCCGCCTCGCGCGGCGGGTCGCGCTACGTTCACGAAACTCTGCGTCCGGGCCAAAGGCTTTCGATCTCGACCCCGCGCAATCTGTTTCCGCTGCATCAGGCTGAGCGGGTATTGCTGCTGGCAGCAGGGATTGGCATTACGCCGCTGTATGCGATGGCATTGCAGCTGAAAGCGACCGGAACGCCGTTTACGCTGCACTATTACGTCAGAAACCGGGAAAGCGCGGCGTTTGCGCGCGAACTCTCGCAGTGCGGTGACTGCATTATTCATACCACCACCCCACGAACCACGCTGGCGGAGCATTTCCCCGCGCCTGAAGCGGGGCTGCACGCGTGGGTGTGCGGACCTGCGGGGTTTATGGAGAAAGCGCGCGATGTGGCGGCGGCGAAGGGATGGGATGACGCCCATATCCACAGCGAGGCGTTTCAGCCCGCTCCCCCTGTCACAAGCGGCGTCGCAGGCGAGATCTTTACGGTCAAACTTGCCTCTACCGGCGAGCGCTGGCCGGTGCCTGCGGATAAGACCATCGCTCAGGTATTACAGGAAAACGGCGTGGACGTGCCGCTGTCCTGCGAAATGGGGATCTGCGGCGCCTGCCTGACGCCGGTGATTGACGGCGTGGTGGACCACAGGGATAGCGTGCAGTCGGAGGCAGAAAAAAGCGCGGCTGACCAGCAGGTGGCGCTCTGCTGTTCGCGGAGTCACTCCGGGGAGCTGGTGATTGCGCTGTAAAACGAAAAAACCCTGCGATATTGCTATCGCAGGGTTTTCGAATTTGGCGGAAGCGTAGAGATTCGAACTCTAGAACCCTTTCGGGTCGCCGGTTTTCAAGACCGGTGCCTTCAACCGCTCGGCCACGCTTCCAAAGTGAGGCGCACTATAAACATCTATTAGCGCCTTGTAAAGCAGGAATTTTTCTATTTTTGCCTGCAGGCGTTTGACTGCGCAAAAAGTCACCCGGACGCTTTCCTGCCCTCCCCCCTTCCCCCCTTGTACATACCGTTACACAGCAACGCTCATCCTTTTAAATCACCGTGGTATAGAATGCCAAAAAAAATAGACGGCCATGTGTTTTTTAATGGTAATAAATCCGGGTAATGCGGGTTTTAACGCATTACTGTCATAGCGCCTTACTGGTTGATGATGAAAATCAAAAATACGTTTTGCTTACATATCCTGATGGCCGTTTTGGCCATTTTAGTCCTGAGTTTTCACCCGCTGGTGACAAGCTTTGATCCGCCGCTTAAATTCCAGCCGCTGATCAAGTCCATGGCAGGGACGACAAAAGAACAGGCGGAAAAAATAGCCACAATTTCCCATGCTTTAGAAGGGAATGCTATTTTCTTCCTTGGTGCGTCTGAGGTCGCCACCTCAGAAGAGGAACATTACGCCGTATTTAATTATTTTAATAAGCAATTGCACCAGCCCGTCGTGGCCTATGGCGATGCGTTTGTCGATGACGAAACGCAATTTTTACTTCTCTCGCGTTTTAAAGATAGCCTTAACGCAAACAGCAAAGTGGTGCTGCTTCTGGCGCCTGACGGCTTTTATTCAAAAGGCCTGCCGCCCGCTATCTATGCGGATAATTTTCCGGGCTCGATTTTTAATCCCCTGATGAAGGATCCGCAGGCGCGCCCGTTCCTGGTTAATTACCTGAAGCATATTGATGCGAAAGAGATAAGCCATTTAACCTTCGGGCAAATGCGTGTGTATGGCTGGCATCCGGCGCTGATGTGGGACGAGCTGAGTTTTCAATTTGCAAACTTCTGCACCCTGATTAAAAACGACTGGCTGTCGCTGCTCAACATCAGACCACAGACAGCGCAGCCCTGGCCTCAGCAGCCAACCGCCCGTCTTTCCCCTGACTGGGATAAAGCGCTGGCGAATGCCCGCGAGTTGAATAAAAAGCGCCATCAGAGCGCGGCCACGCTGTGGATGGACAAAACGATTTATGACGAGGACGGTAAGCCGCAGCAGTGGGATGACACGCCGGTGGTGCCGGCGCAGTTCGCCGCGTTCAGGAAAACCGTTCAGCTTTTGAAAGCGCATCACGTGCAGGTGATTGCTATCGTCGACCCGGTTAACCCCTGGGCGCTTTACAATACCGACACCTTCCGCCCGTTCGATAAGCAGATTCAAACCATTCTGAAAGAGAACCAGATCCCGTATTTGGATATGTACGCCATGCCGTATCAGAACGGCTGGAACTGGGATCGTCTGCACCCTACCGAACTGGCCTGGGTGCCAATGCTTCGCTTTATTGCACAGAGTTTTAAATAATGAAAATCGCGATCCGTCTTTTTTGCCTTTATTTACTGCTGGCGATCACCGTCGTTGCATGGACCGCTGTCGATGACAGCATGAGTATGCAGCTGCATTTTGAATATCAAAAATTCTGAGGCGAAATGATGTACAGCTCAGGAATGTTTTTTGTCTGTTTATTTTCATCCGCGCTGGTGTTTGCGATGGTTAATCGTGTTTTACGCCACCGTCTGACCTGGCTAGTTTCCTTATCCGTGGTGACAGCATTAGGCTGGGGTTATATTTTTCAGGGCAATTACAGTGTTCCCGTGGCCGTCTTTTGCTGGTTTTATCTTGTCGCCACGTTAAAAGAAAAAGGCAGATTAAAAACCTGGCAGGCGGTCGTTTTAACGCTGCTGCCCCTGGTTCTGGTGAAATTACATTTTAATTATCACCTCGGCACAATCGGTCTCTCTTTTATGACCTTCCGTGCTGTGGATGTACTGCTGTATCGCAGTAAAAAAGAGGGCCAGAATTTCCTGCACTATTTCTGCTATCTCTTTATGCCCTTTATTATTCTGGCCGGCCCGATGTATCGCTGGCGAACATGGATGAGCGATGTGAATAAGCCGGCATTTGTCCTGAACCGCGAACAGTTTTTAACGGCGCTGGAGCAAATTATTACCGGCATCATTCAGAAGTTCCTGTTTGCCATGCTGATCGATTCGCTCGTCGTGCAGCCCTGGAGCCATAAGCCGTTTACCCTGACCGTGGGCGTGGTGATGTCGATTGCCTACAGCGCCTATCTGTACTTCGATTTTGCGGGCTACAGCAATATGGCCATCGGCGCGGGTCGGCTGTTTGGGCTGAATATTCCGGCAAACTTCAACATGCCGCTCCTTGCAAAGAACCCGCAGGATTTCTGGCGCCGCTTCCACATCAGCCTGTCCGAATGGCTGCGCGACGTGGTCTTTATGCCCGTCTATATGAACCTGATGAAGTTTAACTTTTTCCGCCAGAACAAAACGCTGGCGCAAAATATCGGTATTTTTTGCACCCTGTTCTGCATGGGGGCGTGGAATGGCCTGGAACGCCATTACGTCATCAGCGGCGCGCTGTTTGGCGCGATTTCCGTCGCGCACAACATGCTGCTGTGGTCAGCCAAACGCAGCCCAACGTTACACCGCGGATTGCAGTATCCGGCCGTTGCGTTTTTGGGACGAATTCTGACGCTGGGAAGCGCCGCAGGATCCCTTTACATCTTCAGTGGAATGTCACCTCTATGAAAAATCACTCCGATCTTCAGGAACTGCAGGATTTCTTGCGTGCGGCACTGCGCGATCCCGCCTCCCCGCAGCAGCTGGCCATCAGCGGAAGCGACGAAACCTTAAGCTGGCTCCAGCTTTCTTCTGCCGTGACGAACTGGGCAGAGCGTTATCGACGCTGCCAGCCCGCAGACGGTACGCCGATCGTGCTGTACGGCCATCAGCAGGCCGAGTTCGCCGTGGCAATCTATAGCTGCCTGCTGCACAACATTCCGTACATCCCGGTGGACTGCATCTACCCGCAGGAGCGGCTTCGCGAGATCTGCAACCTGACCGGCGCCCCTTACTACTACGACGTGGCGACGCGGCAGTTCATCGCCACCGGCGAGGCGGGCAAGGTGCTGGAGGAGCAGGATCTGGCCTATATCATGTTTACCTCAGGCAGCACCGGAAAACCGAAAGGCGTGCAGATTGGACGTGAAAGCGTATGGCACTTCATGAAGTGGGTCAGCCAGGACTTTTCACTGCCGGAAAAACCGGTGCTGATGAACCACGCGGTGTTTAGCTTTGACCTCTCCCTGATCCCTCTGCTGGCGAACCTGGCGATGGGAGGCCACATCGTGCTGAATGCCAAAGAGGATATCCAGAAAGAGAACTGGCTCGAGCGACTGCAAAGCAACGCGGTCTCCGCCTGGGTTTCCACCCCCTCTTTTGCCTACCAGCAGCTGCTTTCTCCGCACTTTAACAGCGAGTATTTGCCTGCACTCAGCGTCTTTATCTTCATTGGCGAAGTGCTCAATAAAGCGCTTGTGAAACAGCTCCGCCGCCGTTTCCCGCAGGCCAAAATCATCAACTCCTATGGCCCAACGGAAGCGACCATTGCGACAACCGTGGTTGAGATCACGGATGAGATCCTTAACAGCGACAGCGCGGTGCTGCCGGTGGGCGTGATGATGCCGGACAGCAGAATGGAAATTTCCGCCGAGGGCGAGCTGATTATCTGGGGCAAAAACGTCATGCGCGGCTATTTAGGCCTGCCGCAGGAGAACGCGGCAAAACTGCTGCGTCGGGAAAATGATGCGTTCCGCGGCTACCGGACCGGCGATCTGGGTTATGAAGACGGGCTCATCTACTGCCAGGGCCGCAACGACAGCCAGGTCAAGCTGAATGGCTACCGCATCGAGATCGGCGAGATTGAAAACCGCCTGCTGGCCATGTCCGGCATCAGCGAAGCGGTGGTGATGCCGCTGATGAAACCCTGCGGCAGCGTGCTGCGCATCGCCGCGTTCTGCGTGACGGAGCTGGCACCGGAGGCGATCAAAACCTCGCTGGCAAACGTGGTGCCCCACTACATGGTGCCTTCACAAATTATCGTAAAAGACGCTTTGCCGCTGAATCCTAACGGCAAAATTGACCGCAAGCTGCTGGACGCTTACGCCCGCACACATTAATTATCCCAGGAAAAATGATGGAACACGATATTCTCGCCCTGTTTGAAAAAGTGTTATCCCGCAAGGTTGGCTTTCACGATGAGCTGATTGAATCCGACATTCTCGACTCCATTCTGGCAGTCGACATGGTGCTGGAGGTGCAGGACGTTTACGGCTGTATGATCCCGCCTACCGACGTGGCGACGGTGCTGAAAACCCCGGCCGATCTCGCCCGTTATATTGAAGAGAACCGTTAACGCCCCCTCCTCTGATGGCTCTGGAACTCACTCCAGAGCCCATCATTCGCTTTCCCCTTCTGGATACCATTCACACGAATGAAACCCACCGGTTTTACTATTTCTCCTACACTTTAGGGGTACTGTCGGTACGGGAAACAAAACAAGCCAACATCATGAAGACAATAATGGTTCGCTCTGCGCTCAGCCAGCGATCGTTGCGTCTTTAACAGAGGAGTCTGCGGTATGGCATTCGTAACAACGAAAGACGGCGTCAATATTTACTACAAAGACTGGGGTCCGAAAGAGGCTCAGCCCATTGTTTTCCATCACGGCTGGCCATTGAGTGCCGATGACTGGGATAACCAGATGCTCTTCTTCCTTGCGGAAGGCTATCGCGTTATCGCAATCGACCGCCGTGGTCACGGGCGTTCGGACCAGGTCAGCGAAGGGCACGATATGGATCATTATGCGGCTGACGCGTCGGCCGTGGTTGAAAGCCTGGATCTGCACAATGCGGTGCACGTCGGCCACTCTACCGGCGGTGGCCAGGTGGCCCGCTATGTTGCGAAGTACGGCCAGCCGCAGGGGCGCGTTGCCAAAGCGGTGCTCGTGAGCGCCGTTCCACCGTTGATGGTGAAAACAGAAAACAACCCTGGCGGGACACCTGTAGAGGTTTTCGACGGCTTCCGTAAAGCGCTGGCCGCGAATCGCGCCCAGTTTTACCTCGACGTCGCCAGCGGTCCTTTTTATGGGTTTAACCGGGCGGGGGCCGAGGTTTCACAGGGCACCATTCAGAACTGGTGGCGTCAGGGCATGATCGGTAGCGCCAGGGCCCACTATGAGGGAATTAAGGCGTTTTCAGAAACCGATCAGACAGAGGATTTGAAAACCATTACGGTTCCCGTTCTGGTGATGCAGGGGGATGACGATCAGGTCGTGCCTTATAAGAATGCCGCCCTTCTGCAGGACCAGCTGCTGGCGAATAGCGTGCTGAAAATCTATCCGGGCTTCCCGCACGGGATGCATACCACCCACGCGGATACCATTAACGCGGATATTCTGGCCTTTATCCGCTCATAGACGTCAGGTTTTCAGATACGCGCAAAAAGAAAAACCCCAGCTTAACGAGTAAGCTGGGGTTTATATCTGGCGGAAGCGCAGAGATTCGAACTCTGGAACCCTTTCGGGTCGCCGGTTTTCAAGACCGGTGCCTTCAACCGCTCGGCCACACTTCCTGAGTGAGGCGAACTATAAACACCTCACCGCATGCTGTAAAGAGTGGCTGCAATCGTTCGCTTTAAAATTAGCCAAAATGTGCTTAATCGGTTGAACTGACAACACATCGGCGATTTTCTCAGCATAAAATCCAGCCCTCTCGCTTAGTGCTTTTTGATGTACATATCTTTTGTGAAATAGTACCCCAGCTTATCCGGCGTAAAGCCACCCACCCATGGTTTCACCAGGTGCGTACGGACGTAGTGATAAACCGGAATGGCAGGCACATCACGCCCAAGCAGATCCTCTGCCTGCTGGTAGAACTTACCCCGCTCTGCCGGCGTTTTGGCCTTTGCGGCGTTGATCAAGGCTTGATCGTAGTCCGGGTTGCTGTACTGGCTGGTGTTTTCACTGTCGCCGGTACGGAAGTTGTTCAGGAAGGTCGCCGCGTCGTCGTAGTCGGCAATCCAGGCGTAGCGCACCGCGTCAAAGTTGTGGGTGTGCATGGTATCCAGCATGGTTTTCCACTCCTGATTTTGCAGCTTCGCGTCTACGCCGAGGTTTTTCTTCCACATAGAGCTGGCCGCAATCGCGATGCGCTGGTGCGATTCAGAGGTGTTATAGAGCAGGTTGAAGCTCAGAGGATGGCTTTCGTTATACCCGGCCTCGTTGAGCAGTTTTTTCGCCTCAGCAATACGCTTGTCCAGCGGCCAGCTGGCGTAATCCGGATTCTGCAGCTTGACCCCGCCAATGTCCGGCTGGCTAATCAGCCACGCGGGACGCTGCCCCTGCCCCATCACCTTCTCAGCGATGATGTCTTTATCCAGCGCCATGTTCAGCGCCTTGCGCACGCGGGCATCGTTGAACGGCGGACGGGTGGTGTTGAATTCGTAGTAATAGGTTGCCAGCTGCGGGGAGACGTCCAGCTGGCTGCCCAGCGTTTTCTTCAACTGAGCAAACTGGTTAATGGGTACCGTATACACAATATCAATTTCGCCCGCTTTATAGCGGTTCACATCCGAGGCCTCGGAGGTGATCGGCAGATAGGTGACTTTGTTAATAACGGTATGCGCGTTATCCCAGTAGCGCGGGTTACGCTCCGCCACAATGCGTTCGTTGACCACCCACTGGGACAGCTTATACGCTCCGCTGCTGACGAAATGCTCCGGTTTGGTCCACTTTTCGCCGAAGCGGCCAATCAGCACTTTATCCACCGGCACCAGCGACGGGTGCGCCAGCATCGCCAGGAACGCCGCGTTGGGCTGGGTGAGCGTCACTTCCAGCGTGGTATCGTTAATTGCTTTTACGCCCAGCGTGTCGGGGGATTTTTTCCCCTGAGCGATATCGGCCGCGTTGACGATATGCATGTTGCCGGGATAGCTGGCGTACGGTGAAACGGTTTTTGGATCAACCAGGCGCTGCCAGCTCCAGACCACATCCTCTGCGGTAATGGCCGTCCCGTCGCTCCAGGTGATGCCCGGACGTAAGTGGAACGTCCAGACGGTGTTGTCCTTGTTCTCCCATTTTTCAGCCAGCCGGGGTTGGATTTCCCCTGACGGGGAGACGCTCACCAGCCCTTCGAATAAATCGCTGATAATATTGAATTCGACATCGCTTTCGACTTTGTGCGGGTCGAGCGAAGCCGGTTCGCTGCCATTGTTTCTGACCAGTTCCTGTTTTTCGGCCAGCGCTGTTCCTGCCGGCACGTTAGCCGCCCAGGTCGCCGTGCTGGCGCACAGGATCCCGGCGGTGAGTAAAGAGAGCGTAAAGCGCGTGCGTGTTTGTTGTTTCATTTCCTTCGCCTTATTGTCTGTTTTATGACGATCCGGAGATAACTCTTAGCGCCCGAAAGGCAATAACGCAATATTTTTCAGTAACCTATAAGAGGTTGATCTGGTAAATACTTTTAAACCGCCGTTCATACTGGTTACACATGCTTTTGCAGAAGAAACGACCACCTTCAGCGCTAACGTGCTGAGTAAAGATGGGTAAAACCACTTTGAGACTGGCGCGCCGTTTCCTATTCTTTCCGTTAATTACATCTGTCATAAGAGAGTGACTCATGGATCGTATAATTACTTCCTCACGCGACCGCACATCGCTACTCAGCACCCACAAGGTGCTGCGCAATACCTATTTCATGCTCAGCCTGACGCTGGCGTTTTCGGCGATCACCGCTACCGCCAGCACCGTGCTGATGCTGCCGTCTCCGGGCCTGATCCTGACGCTGGTGGGGATGTACGGTCTGATGTTCCTGACCTACAAAACTGCTGATAAACCGGTCGGTATTCTTTCCGCGTTCGCCTTCACCGGCTTCCTGGGGTATATCCTGGGGCCGATCCTGAATGCGTACCTGTCTGCCGGTATGGGTGACGTGATTGGCATGGCGCTGGGCGGTACCGCGCTGGTGTTTTTCTGCTGCTCGGCCTACGTGCTGACCACGCGCAAGGATATGTCCTTCCTCGGCGGTATGCTGATGGCGGGTATCGTGGTGGTGCTGATTGGTATGGTGGCAAACATCTTCCTGCAGCTGCCTGCTCTGCACCTAGCGATTAGCGCGGTGTTTATCCTGCTGTCATCCGGCGCGATTCTGTATGAAACCAGCAACATTATTCACGGCGGTGAGACCAACTACATCCGCGCGACCGTGAGCCTGTATGTGTCGCTGTACAACATCTTCGTCAGCCTGCTGAGCATCCTGGGCTTCGCCAGCCGCGATTAAGCAGATCTGCTGAAACAAAAAGGAGAATGCCTCAGGCATTCTCCTTTTTTTATGCCCTGGTCACCGCGGCAAATATAGGTGGGATAGAGCCGGTCCCGTCCCGATGAAAATAGAACTGAGCCACGGTATTGACCTGGACCTCATTCGCTTTTCCCTCGTTGCGCTTAAAGTTAAATTCCGTACTGCAGGCCAGCGCACCGCCTGCGGCGAACAGAAGTCTCATTTTCATTTTTCTGCTCCGCTTTTGTAGCGAATGGCTTTGCACAGGCTGGTGAACGGACAATCGGTACGGCATGTCGCGCATATGACGCAGATGAGTGAAAAACAGGTGTCGACGTATAAATGCAACGCGCTGAAAAAGCTTAATGCCAACAATCTGCTCCAGCTTCTTCTGTAGGTCGAGGTTTCTCACGCCGCCCCTTATTTGCTAGACTAGGGGCGGTTTTTACTTTATCGACAGAGCACTATGTTCATTTTTGCAGGCCAGGAAATTGAGACCGATAGCGAAGGCTATCTGAAAGACACCACGCTATGGAGCGAGCCGCTGGCGGAGAAAATCGCCGAAAACGAAGGTATCGCCCTCTCCCCCGAACACTGGGAGGTGGTCCGTTTTGTGCGCGAGTTTTATCTCGAGTTCAACACCTCTCCGGCGATCCGCATGCTGGTTAAAGCAATGGCCAACAAATTTGGCGAAGAAAAAGGCAACAGCCGCTATCTGTATCGCCTGTTCCCGAAGGGCCCGGCAAAACAGGCCACCAAAATTGCCGGCCTGCCTAAACCGGTGAAGTGTATTTAATACCGAATACCGAAGTTCACATATTCCCTGCCGGGTTGATGCGGTTCCGTTAAGACCTTATCAACCCGGGCGCTGCGCGGCCCGCCTGCTTTCAGCCACGCCATCAGTTTTTCAACCTGCTCCGCGTCGCCGCAGGCGACCACCTCAACGCTGCCGTCGTCCATATTTAGCGCGTATCCCGTTAGCCCAAGCGTTATCGCTTCGCGCTGGGTGCTGTAGCGGAACCCGACGCCCTGAACAAGGCCGTGGACCCAGGCAATGGTGCAGACTTTTGACATCTTCCTTCTCCTTATCCGTCTGGCGCGTTGCATTTCCCCAGCGAACTCGGGAAAATGGCGGCCATTTTCTTGAATCGACAGAACAGCAAATTATGAGTGTACGTTTAGTGTTAGCCAAAGGGCGTGAGAAGTCATTACTGCGCCGTCATCCCTGGGTCTTTTCCGGCGCGGTTGCCCGTATGGAAGGCAAAGCCAGCCTCGGTGAAACCATTGATATCGTTGACCATCAGGGGAAATGGTTAGCGCGAGGCGCTTACTCGCCAGCCTCCCAGATCCGCGCGCGCGTCTGGACCTTCGATAAAGACGAAACCATCGATATCGATTTCTTTGTCCGCCGTCTGCAGCAGGCGCAGCAGTGGCGCGAGTGGCTGGCAAAGCGCGACGGGCTGGACAGCTATCGCCTGATTGCCGGTGAATCCGACGGTCTGCCGGGCGTGACCATCGATCGCTTCGGCAATTTCCTGGTGCTGCAGCTGCTGAGCGCCGGGGCGGAATACCAGCGTGCCGCGCTGATTAGCGCCCTGCAAACCCTGTTCCCGGAATGCGCCATTTACGACCGTAGCGACGTGGCGGTGCGCAAAAAAGAGGGCATGGAGCTGACGCAGGGCCCGGTCACGGGTGAGCTGCCGCCTGCCCTGCTGCCAATTGAAGAGCACGGAATGAAGCTGCTGGTGGATATTCAGGGCGGGCACAAAACGGGTTACTACCTTGACCAGCGCGACAGCCGCCTGGCTACGCGTCAGTACGTTGCCGACAAACGCGTGCTGAACTGCTTCTCCTACACCGGCGGTTTTGCCGTTTCGGCGCTGATGGGCGGCTGTGCCCAGGTGGTCAGCGTGGATACCTCGCAGGAAGCGCTGGACGTGGCAAAACAGAACGTCGAGCTGAACAAACTGGACTTGAGCAAAGCCGAATTTATACGCGACGACGTCTTCAAGTTGCTGCGTAAATATCGCGATCGGGGCGAGAAGTTCGACGTCATCGTGATGGATCCGCCAAAGTTTGTGGAAAACAAAAGCCAGCTGATGGGCGCCTGCCGTGGGTATAAGGATATCAACATGCTGGCCATCCAGCTGCTGAACCCGGGCGGGGTGCTGCTCACCTTCTCCTGCTCCGGGCTGATGACCACCGATTTATTCCAAAAAATCATCGCCGATGCCGCAATAGATGCTGGTCGTGATATACAATTTATAGAGCAGTTCCGTCAGGCAGCCGATCACCCCGTGATTGCTACCTACCCGGAAGGACTGTATCTGAAAGGGTTTGCCTGTCGCGTCATGTAACTTGAAAAGAGAAATATTGCCCGCACTTAATGTGTAAGTCGTATTTCCCGGGAGGTGACTATGATTGCCAGCAAATTCGGTATCGGCCAGCAGGTCCGCCACACTTTGCTTGGGTATTTGGGTGTGGTCGTGGATATCGACCCGGAGTATTCCCTTGATGAACCGTCAGCGGACGAACTGGCGGTGAACGCAGAGCTTCGCGCTGCACCCTGGTACCATGTGGTGATGGAAGGTGACGACGGACAACCCGTACATACCTACCTTGCCGAAGCGCAGCTGAGTAGCGAGCTGCAGGAAGAGCATCCGGAACAACCCACGATGGATGAACTTGCTCAGACTATCCGCAAACAGTTACAGGCTCCGCGCCTGCGGAACTAAGCGTGTAAAAAAAGCCCGATGAACGGGCTTTTTTTTTATTACTTCGCCAGCCCCAGACGGGGGATATCGATTGCCGGACAGCGATCCATAACCACCTTCAATCCCGCATCCCGCGCCAGCACGGCAGCCTGCTCGTTAATCACGCCCAGCTGCATCCACAGCGTTTTCGCCCCGACGGCAATCGCGTCCTGCGCCACTTCCCACGCCGCCTCGGAATTACGGAAGACATCGACCATATCAATTTTTTCCGGCACGTCAGCGAGCGTGGCATAACCCTGCTGGCCCAGTAAGGTTTTCCCCGCCACTTTTGGCGACACCGGGATGACGTGATAGCCCTGATCGAGAAGGTATTTCATCACCCGATAGCTGGGACGGTCGGGTTTATCGCTCGCGCCCACCAGCGCAATGGTACGCGTGGATGTCAGAATCTCGGCAATATCGTTCTCTTTCATGGTTTTTCTCCTGGCTTTTTTAAAAGTGTACGCCAAAGCGCACATCTCAACCATCCATCCCATACAGATGTATGAGGGCAAAACGGCAAAATATGTCTATATGTTAGTAAACGTGATTATCGAAAGATTTAGATACATTAATGCGGCGACAGTATCTCTGACGGGAGCCTTCTATGAAAACCGGTTTTGCCACTGCTCTGATTGCGTTAGCGATGCCGGTTTGCGTTTTTGCCACCACGCTTCGGCTCTCTGGCGACATTGATCTTCTGGTTTTGGACGGGAAAAAGGTTTCCAGCTCGTTATTGCGCGGGGCTGACAGCATTGAGTTAGATAACGGGCCGCATCAGCTGGTGTTCCGGGTCGAAAAAGCGATCGGCCTGACTAACCATGAGCAGCGGATGTACATCTCTCCGCCGCTGATTGTCAGCTTTAATACCCAGCAAATCAGCCAGGTGAACATTACCCTGCCTCGCCTTGAAACGGAGAAGGAATCAGCGGCCTTCGACGCCTCGCCGCGCGTTGAGCTGCTGGACGGGAATGCAATGCCGATCCCGGTCAAGCTGGATATTCTGGCGTTGACCAGCGCCACAAAAAGCCCGGACTACGAGGCCGCAACGCAGGTCTATAACAAAGCCGGCAAACGCGCCTCCCTTCCGCAGTTTGCCACCATGATGGCGGACGACAGTACGCTGCTATCCGGCGTCTCGGAACTGGACGTCATTCCGCCGCAGTCCCAGAGCCTGACGGAACAGCGCCTTAAATTCTGGTTCCAGCAGGCCGATCCCGACACGCGGGCCCGGTTTTTACAGTGGGCAAAGCAACAACCTTCATCTTAAGCCACATTTTTTACGCCTTTCTCTTGCAGCGTCAGACGGTTCCCGTCATCGTGTAGTCAGTTAACCTGATGGATATGATTATGGAACTGACAACACGCACGCTGCCTGAACGCAAACACATTGCGCTGGTGGCGCACGATCACTGTAAACAAATGCTGCTTAACTGGGTTCGCCGCCATCAGCCGCTGCTGGAAAAGCACGCCCTGTCGGCGACCGGCACTACCGGTAACCTGATCCAGCGCGAAACGGGTCTGGAGGTGAATGCGATGCTGAGCGGCCCGATGGGCGGCGATCAGCAGGTCGGGGCGCAGATTTCCGAAGGGAAAATTGATGTGCTGATCTTCTTCTGGGATCCGCTGAATGCGGTTCCGCACGATCCGGATGTCAAAGCGCTGCTGCGTCTGGCAACGGTGTGGAATATTCCGGTGGCGACGAACCTGTCAACGGCGGATTTCATCATTGAATCACCGCAGTTTAACTCGCCGGTTGAGATCCTGATTCCGGACTATCAGCGCTATCTTTCCGAGAGACTGAAGTAGCTTTTTTGCCGGGTAGCGGCTACGTCTTATCCGGCCTCCCCCTCGTTGCCTTGGTCGTTATGGCTTCCGCGCCACCGGCACATCAATACTCTTCAGAATATCGACAAACACGGATGGCTCCTCTTTATTGAACAGCAGCCACACGCGATGACGCGCGCGGGTGATGGCCACGTACAGCAAACGTCGTTCTTCGGCATCCGGGAAGTCTTCCGGCACCGGCAGCAGGGCCTCTTCCATGACCGACTCGCGGGCCGGAGCCGGGAATCCGTCGCTGCCCTCCTTCAGCCCCACCACAATCACATAATCGGCCTGCTGCCCTTTGCTGGCGTGAATGGTCATAAATTCAAGCTGCAGTTTCGGCCAGCGGGTAGCGGCTTTTTCCAGCGCAGCAGGCTTAAGGTGATGATAACGCGCCAGCACCAGGATACGTTCATCGGGTTTCGCATAGCCGCTGAGCTTGTCCAGCAGCGGCTCCAGCTGGTCATCCGCCAGCAGGGTGACCGCTTTTTTATCCCCTGCCCGCAGGCTGTTTAGCGGCTTGGCCAGCTGGTGCGGGTTCTGCTGGATAAAGCGGTTGGCGATCTCACCAATCCGTGAATTGAAGCGGTATGTCGTGTCCAGATCGCTGCGGTCGCCTTCGCCAAAATAGTGGTGGAACGCGGTCGTCAGTGAAAGCTGCGCCCCGCTGAAGCGGTAGATGGCCTGCCAGTCGTCCCCCACCGCAAACAGCGAGGTATGTTTATTTTGCGCCCGCAGCGCCGAGAGCAGTGCCGCACGCTGGGGTGAGATATCCTGGAACTCATCCACCAGAATATGCTTCCACGGGCTGACAAAGCGCCCCTTCTCCAGAATGACGATCGCCTGATGGATAAGACCGGAGAAATCAACGGCATTTTCCTCTTTCAGCGCGGTTTTCCAGGCTTTCAATAGCGGAGCCATCAGCTTGACCCGTTTTGAAAACAGATCGCGGATCGCCTCCGGCGCGCTTTCAATCATCTCTGCCTGCGAGCCGCCGTGCATCCGCATCAGGCTGACCCAGCGGTCAAGACGCGAGCCGAGCCGACGCGCCAGTTTTTCATCCTGCCAGAAGCTGCCCTCCGGCACCTCCCAGTTGAGTTCCTCTTCCAGCCATTGACGCCACCCTTTCGCCTGCGCCTTTTTCTCACTGCACTGCTGACGCCACGTTTTAATAAACAACGCCTGTCGCGCCTGCGCGTCGTTTTCCAGTTTACTGATGGCAGGCACTTTTTTACTGCCCTGCTGAATGATATGCAGCGCGAGGGCATGGAAGGTTCTGGCGGTAATATCCCGGGTGTGCAGCCGTTCCTGGATGCGTTCGTCCATCTCCTGTGCCGCCTTACGGCCAAAAGCCAGAAGCAGGATCTGATCGGCAACGGCCTCCCCGGTGGTGAGAAGCCAGCCCGCACGCGCCACCAGCACCGACGTTTTACCGCTTCCGGCCCCCGCCAGCACCAGCAGCGACTGCTCGCCGTTCACCACCGCGCGCGCCTGAGCAGGGTTGAGCGGTGAAGACTCCACCGTACTGAAAAAGTCGGCGTATTGGGTGAGCATGGCATCCGTCCAGGCCTGGTTATGCGCCAGCCGGCTTTTATCCATATCGTTCAGCCAGGCCTGGCACTGACGCCAGGCATCGCGACAATTGTCGAACTCATCAAGACGCGTCACGGAGAGCGGCAGCGCCGAAAGTGCCTGTCGAATCTTTTGCTGCAGACCGGCGGTCTGCTGGCGCGTCAACCACGTTTGCTGCGCGTTGCTTTGCGCGATATCGTCCAGCACCTGCTGCAGCACCTGAGCGGCAATCACGCTCATGTCGTGGCTCCACTGCTGCCAGAGCGCGTTCAGGTGATGGTGGAAACGCTGGGTTTCCGCCCACTCGGTACCGTGAAGGCGCACGACTTTGTCGTCAGGCAGAACGAACTCGAGCTCGCCCCACACCAGCCCGCGCTTGCAGTGAATAGCCAGAAGCTGATTAAACGGAATAAGGTATTCGTGGCGTTCTCCGGAGACTTTAACCCCGGCGTTGAGCAGAACAACTCTGTCATAGGGGTGTTGCGCCAGGCGTTTGCCTAAAGAAGTTGCTTTCAGTTCCATGTCCCGCCAAATCCACGAAGAGATAATTTACCTGACAGTTTAACTGCCAGTTTTAAGGTGCTCCAGCCTAAAAAAACGTTACAATCATTGGGCGTTAATTTTATCGAAAGGAAGTGAGGGTTTATGCGTACCGTTCTGAATGTGTTGAATTTTGTGCTGGGCGGTTTTGCCACCACCCTTTCCTGGCTTTTTGCCACGCTGGTGAGCATCGTCCTGATCTTCACCCTTCCCCTGACCCGTTCCTGCTGGGAAATCACGAAACTCTCGTTCATCCCCTACGGTAACGAAGCTATCCACATTAACGAGCTGAACCCGGAGAGCAAAAGCGCCCTGATGAATACGGGGGGAACTTTGCTGAACATTCTGTGGCTGATTTTCTTCGGCTGGTGGCTGTGCATCATGCATATTTTTGCTGGTATTGCGCAGTGCATCTCAATAATTGGTATTCCGGTCGGGCTCGCGAACTTTAAAATCGCCGCCATCGCCCTTTGGCCCGTCGGGCGCAGGGTGGTTCCGGTCGAAGTGGCCCAGGCGGCGCGTGAAGCGAACGCACGTCGTCGTTTTCAGTAAATAAGGACTGGCCGCGTTTATGCTAAGTCCACTGCTTCGCCGTTATACCTGGAACAGCGCCTGGCTCTACAACGTCAGGATATTTATCGCGCTTTGCGGCACGGCTGCCCTGCCATGGTGGCTGAATGATGTCAAGCTCACCATCCCCCTCACGCTGGGGGTGGTGGCCGGAGCGCTGGCGGATCTGGACGATCGCCTGGCCGGGCGTTTGCGGAATCTGGTCATTACGCTCGTCTGTTTTTTTATCGCCTCCGCGTCCGTTGAGTTACTTTTCCCCTGGCCGTGGCTGTTTGCCCTTGGCCTGACGCTTTCCACCAGTGGGTTTATTTTGCTGGGCGGTCTGGGGCAGCGCTATGCCACTATCGCCTTTGGGGCCCTGCTGATCGCCATCTACACCATGCTGGGCGTTTCCCTGTACGACCAGTGGTATCAGCAGCCTGTGCTGCTGCTGTTGGGCGCCATCTGGTATAACCTGCTGACGTTAACCGGCCACCTAATCTTCCCGGTTCGTCCTCTGCAGGATAACCTTGCGCGCAGCTATGAGCAGCTAGCCCATTATCTGGAACTGAAATCCCGGCTGTTCGACCCGGATATTGAGGAAGAAAGCCAGGCGCCGCTTTACGATCTGGCGCTGGCAAACGGCCAGCTGGTCGCCACCCTTAACCAGACGAAAGCCTCGCTGCTTACCCGTCTGCGCGGGGATCGCGGCCAGCGCGGCACGCGCAGAACCTTGCACTACTATTTTGCCGCTCAGGACATTCATGAGCGCGCCAGCTCCTCACACGTTCAGTATGCCGCCCTGCGCGAGAAGTTCCGCTACAGCGACGTCATGTTCCGCTTTCAGCGCCTGCTGTCCATGCAGTCACAGGCATGCCAGCAGCTCGCGCGCTCCATTCTTTTGCGCACGCCCTATCAGCACGACTCCCGTTTCGAACGCGTGTTTAGCCATCTTGATGCGGCGCTCGACCGCGTGCAGGCCAGCGGAACGTCACCGGAACAGATCAAAGCGCTGGGTTTTCTGCTCAACAACCTGCGGGCGATTGATGCTCAGTTGGCGACGATTGAGTCCGAGCAGGCGATGGCACTGCCGGGCAGCGAGGTGGATAACCAGCTTGCAGATGACAGCGTGCACAGCGTGAGCGATATGTGGCTAAGGCTGAGCCGCAACTTCACGCCGGAGTCGGCGCTGTTTCGTCACGCGGTGCGAATGTCCCTGGTCTTATGCGTGGGGTATGCTTTTATCCAGATAACCGGTTTGCACCACGGCTACTGGATCCTGCTGACCAGCCTGTTTGTCTGTCAGCCGAACTATAACGCCACCCGACACCGCCTGGCATTGCGTATTATCGGCACCCTGGTCGGCGTCGCGATCGGCCTTCCGGTGCTCTATTTCGTGCCGTCCATTGAAGGACAGCTGATCCTGATCGTGATCACCGGCGTGTTGTTCTTCGCGTTTCGCAACGTGCAGTACGCCCATGCCACAATGTTCATTACGCTGCTGGTTCTGCTCTGCTTTAACCTGCTGGGTGAAGGGTTCGAGGTCGCCCTGCCCCGCGTACTCGATACCCTGATTGGCTGCGCTATCGCCTGGGCCGCCGTCAGCTTTATCTGGCCAGACTGGCGTTTCCGCAATCTACCGCGCGTGTTAGACAGGGCTATGAACGCCAACTGCCGATACCTGGACGCCATCCTTGAGCAGTATCATCAGGGCCGCGATAACCGCCTGGCTTACCGGATAGCGCGCCGCGATGCGCACAACAGCGATGCGGAACTGGCCTCGGTGGTATCTAACATGTCAACGGAGCCTCGCGCCACGGCCGAGATTCGTGAGACGGCTTTCCGGCTGCTCTGCCTGAACCATACCTTCACCAGCTATATTTCCACGCTGGGCGCCCATCGCGAAAAACTCACCAACCCGGGCATCCTCAATCTGCTGGATGACGCGGTCTGTTATGTCGATGATGCACTGCATCACCGGCCAGCCGATGAACCGCGCGTGAGACAGGCGCTGGATGAACTTACCCAACGTATTGCGCATCTTGAGCCCGGAAACGACAGCAAAGCGCCTCTGGTGTTACAGCAGATTGGCCTGCTCATCGCCCTGCTGCCAGAAATTTGCCGGCTGCAACAACAAATCGCTACCTGGAGGAGTGATTCTCCAGTGGCTCAGGCAGCGCATTAAACCACTCCGTCAACTCCCGGCGAATGCCGGCCGGGAGTGCCGCCTCATGCAGCCCCTCGATCGCCCCTTCCAGCGCGAATAGCACTTTGATACTCAGCGCTTTATTTTTCGCCCGCATCTTCAGCCAGCTCTCCCTAGCGCCAAGCGCCCGCAGTGTTTCTTCGTTGGTGATGCCCGCTTCAAAGAGCAACACTTCCAGCTGAAAGGTCAGGTTTGGCAGGTCCTTAAGTCGATTGCGCTGATGCCGCTGGTAACGCTCTTTTCTTGCCGCATTAAGTGCGAAAGTGGAGAGCTGAAGCAGACGCTCCCTGTCCTGCCATAGCCCGTCATCCACCCGGTAATAGTTGAGAAGCACCGGACGGCCCCGCTTCATCAGGGTCAAAAAAGACGCGGCATTTTTCACACAGTATTTCGCACTTTCTTCACAGGCGCGGAGGTAGAGCTCACCTTCTGACACCATGGCAAAAACCGCATCATCCACTGCCAGGGTATAGCCGCCGAACAGCGCGCGATGATGAATTTCACCCAGTGGTGACAGGTATTCCTGGGATTTATAAATCCGTTCATAAGATATCTTTTTCATGATATTTCCCTTCAAAATCATAAAGTAACAACGAAATTTCTTACTAGCGGATCCGTTAGCAGGAAAATAGGCAACTTAGCGTCGTTGAGCAAGATGATTTTTCGAAGGACATCAACATTGAATGAATTTTGCGAGTCGCTTTCCGAAAATGAGGTTGATCTTTATGCATACAGGGGTTACTGTATATTCATACAGTAACTACAGGGCTGGAATGAATATGTACACTTCAGGCTATGCAAATCGCTCAACTTCTCTCTTCTCTACCGCGGGCACTGTCGCGCAGAACACCGTTGGGGGTGCTTCGACGGGGCTTATTAGTGAAGTGGTTTACCGTGAAGACCAGCCTCTGTTGACCCAACTCCTGCTGCTTCCGTTATTACAGCAGCTTGGTCAGCAATCACGCTGGCAGCTCTGGCTGACGCCGCAGCAAAAACTGAGCCGCCAATGGGTGCAGTCTGCGGGCCTGCCGCTGGCAAAGGTTATGCAGATCAACCAGCTTTCTCCCTGCGATACCGTCGAATCGATGATTCGCGCGCTACGCACCGGAAATTACAGCGTGGTGATCGGGTGGTTACCGGAAGAATTGACGGAAGAGGAACATTTTCGTCTGACCGAAGCGGCTGAAGAAGGGAATGCGATCGGGTTTATCATGCGCCCGGTTCGTCCAGATTCTTATCGCAGAGGACAACTTTCTGGGCTAAAAATTCACTCAAATTTGTATCATTGAGTGAAATTAAGATTTTTCCTGGAATTTTTTTTGACCGCAGGATGCGGTTTTAGTTCCCGGCCTCAAAATTGCGGCAAGGCTTGTCTGGTGCGGTTCTCCTTAATTTTATTGCACAAAATTCGTTCTAAAAATGTTAAATAATAGGTATACGGAACTTTTTTTTTCATATGCCTGACAGACTTCACACTTGTAAGTTTTCAGCTACGTTGTAGACTTTACATCGCCAGGGGTGCTCGGCCTAAGCCGAAGATATCGGTAGATTTATATTTGACCACGCCCCCCCGGTGAAGGATTTAACCGTGATTCTCTCTTGAGACCTTCATGGCGAATTTTGGATGATAACGAGGCGCAAAAAATGAAAAAGACAGCTATCGCGATTGCAGTGGCACTGGCTGGCTTCGCTACCGTAGCGCAGGCCGCTCCGAAAGATAATACCTGGTATGCAGGTGGTAAACTGGGCTGGTCTCAGTTCCATGACACTGGCTGGTACAACAGCAGCCTGAACAACGATGGCCCTACTCACGAGAGCCAGCTTGGTGCAGGTGCGTTCGGTGGCTATCAGGTTAACCCGTATGTTGGCTTTGAAATGGGTTACGACTGGTTAGGTCGTATGCCATACAAAGGCGACACCATCAATGGCGCTTTCAAAGCTCAGGGCGTTCAGCTGACCGCTAAACTGGGTTACCCAGTAACTGACGATCTGGACGTGTACACCCGTCTGGGCGGCATGGTATGGCGTGCAGACTCCAGCAACAACATCGCTGGCGACGACCATGACACTGGCGTTTCCCCAGTATTCGCTGGTGGCGTTGAGTGGGCTATGACCCGTGACATCGCTACCCGTCTGGAATACCAGTGGGTTAACAACATCGGTGACGGTGCTACCGTTGGCGTTCGTCCAGACAACGGCATGCTGAGCGTAGGTGTTTCCTACCGTTTCGGCCAGCAGGAAGATGCAGCACCAGTTGTTGCTCCAGCGCCGGCTCCAGCTCCAGAAGTACAGACCAAGCACTTCACTCTGAAGTCTGACGTTCTGTTCAACTTCAACAAAGCGACCCTGAAACCAGAAGGTCAGCAGGCACTGGATCAGCTGTACACCCAGCTGAGCAACCTGGATCCTAAAGACGGTTCTGTAGTGGTTCTGGGCTTCACCGACCGCATCGGTTCTGACGCTTACAACCAGAAACTGTCTGAGAAACGTGCTCAGTCTGTTGTTGATTACCTGATCTCTAAAGGTATCCCAGCTAACAAGATCTCCCCACGTGGTATGGGCGAATCTAACCCAGTTACTGGCAACACCTGTGACAACGTTAAAGCTCGCGCTGCACTGATCGACTGCCTGGCACCAGATCGTCGCGTAGAGATCGAAGTTAAAGGCGTTAAAGACGTTGTAACTCAGCCAGCGGCATAAGTTATCGTCTTATAAAAAAACCCCGCCATGCGGGGTTTTTTATTGTCTGAAGAAAACTAAAATCTATTTTTTGCCCAACAACGCCTGAAGGTCGTTTTTCAGCGACGACATCTGGTTGGCGTACTTCTCTTTATGTTCGGCATCCTCAATCAGCTGCACGATAGTTTCCGACAGGGTCTTACCACGCCGTTGTGCCAGCCCGGCCAGACGCTGCCAAACCACGAACTCCAGGTCGATGGATTTTTTCCGGGTATGCTGATGCTCAGCATTAAAATGCCGTTTACGTCGCGCGCGGATAGTTTGCTTCATCCGGTTTAACAACGCAGGATTAATGTGCTTCTCAATCCAGCCATTGACCTGTACCGGTTCATTTTCGAGGGTCAGCAAAATATCCACGGCTTCTTGCGCAGCGCTGGCTTCGATGTAGCAGGTGATCAGCTCCCCTTCACGGTGCTTTTTGACCAGGTACTTCCATTTCCAGCCGCTTTCGAGATTTTCCAGTTGTTGATATTTCATTGCGATCTCAGTGTTACCACGTAACTCTGTTCAGAATATCAGTTTTTTAGCAATCTGCTGAAAAGAAATCATATCCTGTGAGTGACTGCAGCCAATCCGCCTGCTGAAATACCAATCCTGCTTGGGTAGAGCCCCCCGCTTACGGTATACTCCACGCTTTTACATCTGACTAAAAAACATCAACTTTGACCATTACGAAACTAGCATGGCGTGACCTTGTTCCGGATGCCGAGAGCTATCAGGAACTGTTTGCACAGCCCGATCTCGCAAAAGAACACGAATTCATCCTTAGCGATACGCAACCACGCTTACATTATGCGCTGGAGCAGACGTTAAGCCCGTGGGCGACATCGCCCTTCATGCTGCTGAAAGCCCCGGAAGAAGCGGAATATCTGTCGCTGCTTGGGGATGCCACGCGCCAGCTGCGGCCAGACACCACCGCGGTATTTGGCGGCCAGTATCGTATCGCGGGGCATAATATTACCTTCGGACCGGCGGACCAGGCCGACGGTCGTTTTGCTACTAACGGCGAGGTAATTACCGCTAATTGGGTCGAGGCTGAACAGCTGTTTGGCTGTCTGCGCCAGTTTAACGGCGAGCTTTCCCTGCAGCCGGGGCTGGTGCATCGTGCAAACGGCGGCGTGCTCATCATCTCTCTGCGCACTTTGCTCGCGCAGCCGCTGCTGTGGATGCGTCTGAAAACCGTTGTGACCCAACAGCGCTTTGACTGGGTCGGTTACGACGAGTCTCGTCCTCTTCCTGTCTCCGTGCCGTCAATGCCGCTGTCGCTGACCGTCGTGCTGACGGGTGACCGCGAATCGCTGGCGGACTTCCAGGAGATGGAGCCGGAACTGGCCGAGCAGGCAGTTTACAGCGAATACGAAGACAACATTCAGATTGCCGATGCGGACGACATGGCGCAGTGGTGTCAGTGGGTGATGGCCGTGGCGGAACGTTTTGCATTGCCAGCGCCTGCCGCCGACGCGTGGCCGGGTTTAATCCGCGAAGCCGTTCGCTATACCGGTGACCAGGAAACCTTGCCTCTCTGCCCGCTCTGGATCGGTAAGCAGCTGCGTGAAGTCGGTACGATCAGCGGTAACGGTGCGTTTACTGGCGAACAGCTCACGCAGATGCTGGCGCAGCGAGAGTGGCGCGAAGGCTATCTTGCTGACCGCATGCAGGATGAAATTCTGCTGGAACAAATTCTGGTCGAGACAGAAGGCGAACGCGTTGGGCAGATCAACGCCCTCTCGGTGATCGAGTTTCCTGGCCATCCGCGCGCGTTCGGTGAACCCTCGCGAATCAGCTGCGTTGTGCATATTGGCGACGGCGAGTTTACCGATATTGAACGCAAGGCCGAACTGGGCGGCAACATTCACGCCAAAGGCATGATGATCATGCAGGCATTTTTGATGTCTGAGCTGCAGCTTGAGCAGCAAATCCCCTTCTCCGCCTCGCTGACGTTTGAGCAGTCCTACAGCGAAGTGGATGGCGATAGTGCCTCAATGGCGGAGCTGTGCGCCTTAATCAGCGCCCTGGCGGACGTGCCGATCAACCAGAACATTGCTATTACCGGTTCGGTCGATCAATTTGGTCGTGCTCAGCCCGTTGGCGGTCTGAACGAAAAAATTGAAGGCTTCTTCTCTGTCTGTCAGCAGCGCGGTTTAAACGGCAAACAGGGTGTGATTATTCCGGCGCCTAACGTACGCCATCTCAGCCTGTGCCAGGATATTCTGGACGCGGTTGAACAGGAACAATTCGCCATCTGGGCCATCGAAGGGATTGAGGATGCACTACCCTTACTGACAAACCTGGTTTGGGATGGCGAAGGTCAGACAACTTTGATGCAGACTATCCAGGAGCGCATTGCTCAGGCGACGCAGCAGGATGCTCGCCATCGTTATCCATGGCCGTTACGCTGGCTGGGCTGGTTCAGTTCGAACTGATCGGACTTGTTCAGCGTACACGTGTTAGCTATCCTGCGTCCTTCACTAAAATAAGGCTTACTGAGAACATGGTAGATAAACGCGAATCCTATACAAAAGAAGATCTTCTTGCCTCTGGTCGCGGAGAACTGTTTGGCGCGAAAGGCCCACAGTTACCGGCCCCGAACATGCTGATGATGGACCGTGTCGTGAAAATGACCGAAACCGGCGGCAACTTCGATAAGGGTTACGTAGAAGCAGAACTTGATATCAACCCGGACCTGTGGTTCTTCGGTTGCCACTTTATTGGCGATCCGGTAATGCCTGGCTGCCTGGGCCTGGATGCCATGTGGCAGCTGGTTGGCTTCTATCTGGGCTGGCTGGGTGGTGAAGGTAAAGGCCGCGCGCTGGGCGTGGGCGAAGTGAAATTCACTGGTCAGGTTCTGCCTACGGCGAAGAAAGTCACCTATCGTATTCACTTCAAGCGCATCGTTAACCGTCGCCTGATTATGGGCCTGGCGGATGGCGAAGTGCTGGTAGACGGTCGTCTGATCTATACCGCGAACGACCTGAAAGTGGGTCTGTTCCAGGACACTTCCGCGTTCTGATATCGCTTTAAGCGACCCCGGAAAGGCGAAACCTCCGCAGTGCGGAGGTTTCTTTTTTTAAAGAGACGTTATCAGGCTATAAGTGCCCTGTCGCCGATGGCTTCTCGCCAGCCTCCAAGCCATTGTGACCTTTGATTTATCGTCTGATAAGGACACATTTCTTTCGAACGTCCAGCGATGCCGGCCTGATAACCACGTTGATGAGCCCGTTCCAGGCGATCTCGTTTCTGTCTCTTCATGCCTCGTTTCCCTCATTCTTTTGTCTGGTGGAAAGAAAACAGTGTCCGCGCCAGATGCGCAGGCACAGATAACGAATACCCCGAATTAGTCCCAGCGTCAATGTTCAAAATTCATACGGGTGTCATATTTGTGAGCTAGCCAGAAGATCATTTGTACAAAAATTGTGACCCGGCACAAGTAACAACCTGACGCAAAAACGAAAAAAAACCGCAATCAGCACCAGGCCGATTGCGGTTTTTGACGATGAATTTTACTTATGGCAGTCGGGAAATTTCCCTGGCGATACTGGCTGACTCCTGCGCCCAACCCTGAGCCAGCACTTTCACCATTTCATCATAGCCATCCTTCTGCTGCTTCAGCTCCAGATGGAAAGGACGCTTAATCAGCTGTCCCTGATGATTCAACAGCCACTCGCCGCTGATGACAACGGCACCGTCATAACGGCCGTGGAAGCCCGTTACCGTGACGTTCAGCGTGTCCTGATCGCTTCCCAAAGGCTGGGAGGCAACAACCCAGCCCGGAAGCTGGCTGCCCAGATTCGCCACCAGCGTATTGCGTAACTGCTGGTCCAGCGGGCTGGCCCACAGGTTGTTGTTGGCGATAACGTACTGTACATCGCTGGTCTGATAGACCACCCCGTTGCCGGCCAGATAATCCGGCACGGCGACCTGCTCAACCCACAGCAGACGGTTGCCCTGCGAGGCGGAACTTTGCGTAACCGCCTGCGTCACCAGAGGCAGCTGGTAGTAGCTTTTCGTTTCGCTCCCGGAGCTACAGGCCGTGAGTACCATCGCTCCTGCAATCGCTAGCCATTTTTTCATTGTTTCGCCCTCTTCGGCTCAGGATCCTTTTTATCTTTCGCTTCGAACACCAGCGCGTTGCTCTTCTCGTTGAGCGTTTTCAGAACCGGCTGCAGTTCACGCAAGACCTGATCGAGACGCTGCATATCTGCCACCATCTTGTTGTACGCCGCCGAGCCAGGCTGGAAGCCCTGCATACTGCGGTTCAGCTCGCGCAGCGTTTTCTGCATATCCTGCGGCAGCTGCTGCATACTCTGGTTTGCAGTGATCTTGTTGATGTTATCCAGCGTGGTCTGCAGGCGCTGCATTGTCGCCTGGCTTTGATGTAACGAACCTGTCGCCGCCTCAATCATTGGGTTGAGAGGCAGATTGTTAATTTTATCCAGCGTTTCCATGAGACGCTGCTGGATCTGGGCCAGACCGCTGCTTACCGTTGGGATGATCTTGTAACCACCAAATTCACGCATACCGGTAATCGGCGGCGCTTTTGGATAGAAGTCCATATCGACATACAGTGCGCCGGTCACCAGGTTACCGGTTTTCAGCGAGCCGCGCAGACCACGATTCATCAGGTCGGTGATGTGCTCGCCGATATCCTGATTCTCACCAATCTGGTTGATCAGGCGCTCAGGCTCAATGCGGATCAGCACCGGAATACGGTAATCATCATCAAGCATCTGCTTAAGGCCTGGAACAAAGTAAGGCACTTGTCCCACCGTCCCCAGACGAATACCGCGGAACTCAACGGGCGCCCCAGGCTGCAGGCCGCGAACAGAATCCTTAAAGAACATCAGGTAGTCGATGTGATCGGTATAGAGTGCATCCTGAATGCTTTTTTGATCGTCGAACAGGCGGAAAGCGGTGTTCTCCGCAACCGGCTGCCCCAGGTCCAGACCTTCGGGTACGTCAAAACTCACGCCGCCGCCAAACAGTGTTGTCAGCGAGCCCATTTCTACACGCATGCCCGCCGAGGTCAGATCCACCGCGATGCCGCTGTCTTTCCAGAAACGGACGTTGCTGGTAACCAGACGATCGTTAGGCGCATTGATGAACAGCTGATAGCTGATGGCTCTTTTCTGAGGATCGAAGGTGCTCTTCTCCACCGAACCCACGCGATAGCCGCGGAAAAGTACCGGGTCGCCCGCCGTGAGCTGGCCCGCTTTTTTACTGTCGAGGATCACGCGGATACCTTTTGCATCAGGCGGTGCTAGCGGCGGTGAATCCAGAAGCTGGTACTGCGCCGGCTGGCTGCCTTTTGCACCCGGCTGCAGTTCGATGTAGGCACCTGAGAGCAGCGTTCCTAAGCCGCTGATCCCTTCACGTCCCACCTGCGGTTTAACCACCCAGAAAACAGAATCGCCGTGCAGGAGTTTTTCCATGCCGGCATTAAGACGCGCCTTAATCTCCACATGGGTTAAATCGTCGGTCAGGGTTGCGCTTTCCACCACGCCCACATCCACGCTGCGGCTTTTGATGGTCGTTTTACCGCCCTCAATTCCTTCGGCATTGGTGGTAATCAGCGTCACTTCCGGTCCCTGATGGCTGTAGTGATAAAACAGGATCCATGCACCGATCAGCGCGGTCACGATGGGGAAAATCCACACCGGCGACCAGTTTTTGACCTTCTGCACTTTCGCCTCTCCACTCTTATTTTCCATGCTCTTACTCTTCCTCATGGCTTGATTCAGGCTCACGATCCCACGATAAACGAGGGTCGAAGGTCATGGCCGCAAACATGGTCATAATTACCACCAGTGCAAACATTAAAGCCCCCATCGCGGGATAAATACTCATCAAACCGCCCATCCGCACCAGCGCAGAGAGAACGGCAATCACAAACACGTCGATCATTGACCAACGACCGACAAATTCGACCACTTCGTAAATCAGATGCATGCGTTCGCTGTCGCGTTTTCCGTGGCCTTTTGCATCCCAACAGAGCCAGGCAATGGCGATCATTTTTAAAGTGGGCACCATGATACTGGCGATGAAAATCACGCCGGCGACAGGATAGGATCCTTCGCTCCACAGCAGTATGACCCCGGCGAGGATCGTCGAGGGCATTTTATCGCCGAGCAAATCGGTGATCATAATCGGCAGAATATTAGCGGGCAGATACAGCATGACGGACGTGACCAGCAGTGCCATCGTCCACTGCAGGCTATTTTTACGGCGAACATGGCCCTTCGTTTCGCAGCGCGGACAAACCTCAAGATCGGCGGGCAGCACGGCGGTACAGCACGGACAAGAACGGAGCCCCTGGCGGATACCCGGCACGCCGACCTTCACCGTCTGCGCGAGCGTCGGTGCCGGGGCGATATCGTCCCAGGCCCAGCGCCTGTCCACGCACTGGAAAGCACGCAGCTGCAGGACACAGTACAGACACCAGGGAATAAAACTGCTGCCTATCCCCACGTCGCCGTACGCCATCAGCTTCACGAAACTGACCAGTATCCCTGCGAGAAAGATCTCGGCCATCCCCCAGCTTTTGAGCTGAAAAAGGATGCGCGCGAGCCGGATTTTCAGCGGTGACGGCATCCTGACGCGGTTAACCAGCAGCAGGATGATGACCAGGCAGAACGCCGGGACTATCTGGACGAATAGCAGAAAAAAGGTGCCGAGGCTGGCGTAATCTTCCGAGAACATCACGCCCGGGATTTCAAGCAGATCCACCTGGCTTGTCATCCCGCCTACCTTCATATAGACGAAGGGGAAGAGATTGGAGAGCAGCAGCATGAACAGTGCTGCCAGCGCGTAAGCGGTGGGACGCTGCCGCGGCGCGTCCCACTCGGTTGTCAACGTCGCGCCACAGCGTGGACACTGGGCTTTATGTCCGTGACCAAGCTCTGGCAACGCCACGAGCATATCGCATTGCGAGCATAATATATGCCTGTCGGCATGGTGCTGGTCACACATATTTAATCCCTGTTATGCGCCGTTTTTCAGAGACTCAAGGTACTCCCAGCGCTCAAATGCTTCTTCCAGGGCTTTTTCAGCCGCGGACATTTCAGCCAGTACTTTCTGAGTATAGTCATGCGATTGGGTAAAGAATGAGGCATCAGCAACCTGCGCTTGCAGCTCCTCAAGCGCGGCCTCCAGCTCTTCAAGACGCTGAGGTAGCCCCTCCAGTTCGCGCTGCAGGTTATAGCTTAGTTTAGCCGAGGTTTTCTTGACAGTTTCTGCTTTTGTTACAGCAGGTTCAGAACTTGTTCTGGACTTCGACTGTTTCTGCGCCAGAGACTGCGACTGCTGCCCTTTTGCGTCGTGATAACCGCCCACGTACTGGCCAATTCGCCCTTCACCTTCGAAGATCCAGCACTCGGTCACGGTGTTATCCACGAACTGACGATCGTGGCTAACCAGCATCACGGTTCCCTGATACCCATCGATCAGCTCTTCGAGTAATTCCAGCGTTTCGACATCCAAATCGTTCGTCGGTTCATCGAGGATCAACAGATTACTTGGCTTCAGGAACAGACGGGCCAGCAGAAGACGGTTACGCTCCCCGCCGGACAGCGCGCGCACCGGTGTCATGGCGCGTTTCGGGTGGAACAGGAAGTCCTGCAGGTAGCCCAGAACGTGACGCGGCTTGCCGTTTACCATCACTTCCTGTTTACCTTCGGCGAGGTTGTCCATCACCGTGCGGTCCGGATCCAGCTCCGCGCGGTGCTGATCGAAGTAGGCCACTTCCAGCTTGGTGCCACAGTGAATGCGACCGCTGTCGGCCTGCAGCTGGCCCAGCATCAGCTTCAGCAGCGTGGTTTTGCCGCAGCCGTTCGGGCCGATGAGCGCAATTTTGTCCCCGCGCTGAACCTGCGCAGAGAAATCTTTCACCAGCACCTTGCCGTCAACCTGGTAGTTAACGTTTTCCATTTCGAAGACAATCTTGCCGGAGCGGGACGCCTCTTCCACCTGCATTTTGGCGCTGCCCATGACTTCGCGGCGCTCGCTGCGCTCGCGACGCATCGCCTTCAGGGCACGCACGCGGCCTTCGTTACGGGTACGGCGGGCTTTGATGCCCTGGCGGATCCAGACCTCCTCCTGCGCCAGCTTGCGGTCGAACTCCGCATTCTGCAGCTCTTCCACGCGCAGGTTTTCTTCTTTCTCCAGCAGATAGGTGTCGTAATCGCCAGGATAGGTGACCAGATTGCCGCGGTCGAGGTCAACAATGCGCGTCGCCATATTGCGAATAAACGAACGGTCGTGCGAGATGAAGATGATGGTGCCGCTGAAGGTTTTCAGGAAACCTTCCAGCCAGTCAATTGCTTCGATATCCAGGTGGTTGGTTGGTTCGTCCAGCAGCAGTACCTTAGGGCCGCTGACCAGCGCGCGCCCCAGCGCCGCTTTACGCAGCCAGCCGCCGGAGAGCGCCGACAGCTCCATGTCGGGTTCCAGCCCGAGCTGCGCCAGCACCTCGTTAATGCGGTTTTCCAGCTGCCACAAACCGTGGTGATCGAGCATCTCCTGCACTTTCGCCAGTTCGTTGAGATTCTTGTCGCTCGGGTCGGTCATCACCAGATGCGAAATCTCGTGATAGCGCTTCAGGTACTCCGCCTGCTCGGAGATGCCTTCCGCCACGAAATCGTACACGCTGCCGGTCACATGACGCGGCGGATCCTGCTGGAGGCGGGAGACGATCAGATCCTGCTCGTATACGATGCGGCCGTCATCCAGCCCCTGCTCGCGGTTGAGGATTTTCATCAGCGTGGATTTACCCGCGCCGTTACGGCCCACCAGACAGACGCGCTCGTTATCTTCGATATGCAGCTCTGCATTATCGAGAAGCGGTGAGTCGCTGAAAGAGAGCCACGCGCCGTGCATACTAATTAATGACATTTATTTTTCCTTTCAGACCGCGGTAATCAACCAGCAGTTATGAATTTGACGGTTACGGGCGAAGTCCTGAGACAGCGTTTTTTGACTGATTTCTTGTGCTTTCAGTCCCAGGGCTGCCAGGCCGTCATGATCCATACGGAAGCCGCGTTTGTTATTCGAGAACATAATGGTGCCGCCTTTGCGCAGCAGGCGCTTCAGGTCGGTCATCAGGCGCAGGTGATCGCGTTGAACGTCAAAGCTATCCTCCATGCGCTTGGAGTTAGAGAAGGTCGGCGGATCGATAAAGATCAGGTCGAACTGCTCGTCGGTATCGCGCAGCCAGCCCAGCACGTCGGCCTGCATCAGGCGATGCTGACGTCCGGTTAAGCCGTTCAGACGCAGGTTACGCTCGGCCCACTCGAGATAGGTGCGGGACATATCCACCGTGGTAGTGCTGCGCGCGCCGCCGAGACCGGCATGCACGCTGGCGCTGCCGGTGTAGGAAAACAGGTTGAGGAAATCTTTGCCCTTGCTCATCTGGCCGAGCATACGGCGGGCGATGCGGTGGTCGAGGAACAGGCCGGTATCAAGATAGTCGGTCAGGTTCACCCACAGGCGAGCGTTGTATTCGCCCACTTCGATAAAGTCGCCCTTTTCGCCCATCTTCTGGTACTGGTTTTTACCCTTCTGACGCTCGCGGGTTTTCAGCACCAGCTTGTTCGGCGCAATCCCCAGCACGGCAATGGTGGCCGCAATGACGTCCAGCATGCGCTGGCGCGCTTTTTGCGCATCGATGGTTTTCGGCGGAGCATATTCCTGAATCACCACCCAGTCCGCATAGCGGTCAACCGCTACGTTGTACTCCGGCAGGTCGGCATCGTACAGGCGATAACACTCGATCCCTTCCTGCTTCGCCCATTTTTCAAATTTCTTCAGGTTCTTGCGCAGGCGGTTGGCGTAATCCTCTGCCACGCCGGTTGGCTTGCTGTCCGCCGCTTTCTCTGCCAGATGGTAGTTTTTCTGCACGCAGTCCAGCGGGCCGTTTTTCGCTTTAAACTGGCGATCGGCACGCAGCTGCAGGCAGCTCAGCAGCTCCGGCGAGGCGCTGAACAGAGACAGATTCCAGCCGCCGAAGTAGTCCTTCATATTGCGGCCCAGCAGGCTGTGCAGGGCAATCAGCGCAGGCTCGCTGTCCAGACGCTCGCCGTATGGCGGGTTGCTGATTACGGTCCCGTACGGGCCCTTCGGCAGCGGGTTGGTCAGGTTCGCCACGTCTTTCACCTCGAAGGTGACCAGCTCGCCGATACCGGCGCGACGGGCGTTGCTGCGCGCGCGCTCAATGACGCGAGGGTCGCTATCCGAACCGTAAAAGTGAGAGGTATACTCCGCCAGCCCCTTACGCGCGCGGGTCTGCGCGTCGTCTTTAACCTCTTTCCAGAGCGCTTCATCGTGCTGCGCCCAGCCTTTAAAGCCCCAGTGGCCGCGGTGCAGCCCCGGCGCGCGGTCGGTTGCCAGCATTGCAGCCTCAATCAGCAGCGTACCGGAGCCACACATTGGGTCGAGCAGCGGCGTGCCCGGCTGCCAGCCGGAGCGCATCACGATGGCGGCGGCCAGGGTTTCTTTGATCGGCGCCATACCGGTGCGATCGCGGTAGCCGCGCAGGTGCAGACCCGCGCCGCTCAGATCGAGGGAGATGCTCGCCGTGTCGCCGTTCAGCCAGACGTTGATACGCAGGTCCGGGTTTTCGCGATCGACGTTCGGACGTTCCTTATTTTTACGCGTGAAGCAGTCCACAATGGCGTCTTTTACGCGCAGGGCGCCGTACTGGCTGTTGCGGATCTCGTCGTTCACGCCGTTGAAATGCACCGCGAAGGTGGCGTTAGGCGTGAAGATCTCTGTCCAGTCGATCATCTGTACGCCGGTGTAGAGATCCAGGTCGCTATAGACCTTGCATTCCTTCATCGGCAGCATGATGCGCGACGCCAGACGGCTCCACATCAGGCTCTGGTAAATAAGCCGCGTGTCGCCCTCAAAATGGACACCACCCTGAACCACCTGACACTCTTGCGCGCCCAGGCTTTCCAGTTCAGTTTTTAACAGCTCTTCCAGCCCACGGGCCGTACTGGCAAACAGAGAATTCATATCGTCACTTTTACTCTTAGAAAATTGTCGCGCATTATAGCTAATATGGCGTGTATGTCATAAAGTTGAAGGCTTATTTTCATTCGAGGGAGTGTGCAGTGGCGACGTTATCCAGGCTTTTTATTCATCCGGTGAAATCCATGCGCGGCATCGGCGTCACTCACGCGCTGGCAGACATGAGCGGGTTCGCCTTCGATCGTATTTTTATGGTCACCGAGCCTGACGGTACGTTTATCACCGCACGCCAGTTCCCTCAGATGGTTCGCTTTACCCCTTCCCCGCTTCACGACGGTTTGCACCTTACCGCGCCGGACGGTTCCAGCGCGGTGATTCGCTTTGCGGATTTTGCGGCTGTCGACGCGCCAACGGAAGTATGGGGCAACCATTTTACCGCGCGCATCGCCCCGGATGAAATTAACCGCTGGCTGAGCGGCTTCTTCTCCCGCGACGTGCAGCTGCGGTGGGTTGGGCCGGAACTGACGCGTCGCGTAAAGCGCCACGACGCCGTTCCCCTCTCCTTCGCGGATGGCTTCCCGTTCTTGCTCACCAACGAAGCGTCTCTGCGTGATTTACAGAATCGCTGTAAAGCCAGCGTACAGATGGAACAGTTCCGCCCGAATCTGGTCGTGACCGGAGCGGACGCCTGGGATGAAGACACCTGGAAAGTCATCCGCATTGGCAGCGTCATCTTTGATGTCGTCAAACCCTGCAGCCGCTGCATTTTCACCACGGTAAGTCCTGAGAAAGGCCAAAAGCATCCTTCCGGCGAGCCGCTGAAAACGCTGCAATCGTTCCGTACCGCGCAGGACAACGGCGATGTCGATTTCGGCCAGAACCTGATCCCGCGATCCAGCGGCGCAATCCGCGTAGGCGATGAGGTTGAAATTCTCGCCCGCGGGCCGGCGCGAGTGTACGGCTCAGGCCAGGAAGAAGAAATGGTCGAGGTTGAGACGAATGTCGCCACTGGGGTGGATATTCACTGGCAGGGCAAGGTTATTCGTGGCAACAATCAACAGGTTTTACTGGAGCAGCTGGAGCAAGCCGGTATTCGCGTACCGTATTCCTGCCGCGCGGGAATTTGCGGATGCTGCCGCATCAAGCTGCTGGAGGGAGAAGTGAGTGCGCTGAAAAAATCTGCAATTGGAAATGACGGCACAATCCTGTGCTGTAGCTGCGTACCGAAAACGTCGGTACAACTGGAAGCTTAAACCGCTTGTTCGAGGCGGAAGGCATCGACGCGCAGCTGTGGCTTCAGCCTGTCATTCATGACTTTGATCGCATCACCTAACTGCATTACGCGCCCGGCAATCGTCACGCCGGGCTGCGCCAGCAGACAGAGTGCGGCGTTTTCGCCCGGCTCAACCACTAACAAACTCACCTCTTCGGCGGTATCGCTCAGGTTAACGCTGGCCGCATCGCCCGTTGCTGGCGTCCAGTCCATGCCGTGAGGCAGGAAATGCCAGCTTTTCGGCATTTGCGGTTTCAGGAAACGGATAGCCACCAGCGCATTTAATACCAGTTCGGCACGCTGCTCTTTAGAGAGCATCAGGTCGCGGCATTTTTCTTCGAAGGAGAAATAAAGCGCCGCATCGTCAACGCAAAAGCCCGATGGAGAAAACGCGTCCGGGGTTAACATTCGGCGGGCAAAACGAGAACGAAACAACATGCCATTGGCTAAATCGAGCATCATACGGTCATGCTCGTCGCAAAAATACCAGCGCCAGTTATCGTCAGGTTTAATTCGCATGTGTCTCTCCCGTCCCCAAACGTCCTGTACTAAAAATGTCCTGTTCGCCGCTTCGTTTATAACACTAGTAATAAAAGACGATAATGTCTAAATAAGCAACAGTGACGGAATATAAAACAACCAGGGCTGGAAATAAAGCCCTGGTTGTCTGATTAAGAAAAAAGATTAGATATGCGTAACGATTTCTTTAATCAAAGGCGGGCCTTTAAAAATAAAGCCGGAATAGATTTGCACCAGTGACGCACCGGCCGCCATCTTCTCGCGCGCAGCAATCACCGAGTCGATACCGCCGACGCCAATAATCGGTAAACGGCCTTTTAATTCCGCAGACAGCGCGCGAATAATTTCGGTGCTTTTTAATTGTACCGGACGGCCACTTAACCCACCCGCTTCGTCACAGTTTTTCATTCCCTGAACGAGCGAACGATCGAGCGTGGTATTCGTTGCAATCACCCCGTCAATATTATGGCGAACCAAACTGTCGGCAACCTGGATCAATTCTTCGACAGAAAGATCCGGCGCGATCTTCACCGCGACCGGAACATATTTATGGTGGATCGCCTGGAGTTCATTTTGTTTATTTTTAATGGCACTCAGAAGATCGTCCAGCGCTTCGCCATATTGTAAGGAGCGCAGCCCCGGGGTATTGGGTGAGGAAATATTCACCGCGATATACCCGGCATAGGCGTAGACTTTTTCCATACAAATCAGGTAGTCATCTTTACCCTGCTCAACCGGCGTATCTTTATTTTTGCCAATATTGATGCCTAACACCCCATCAAAATGGGCTTTCTTCACGTTCTCTACCAGATGATCAACGCCGAGGTTATTAAAGCCCATGCGGTTGATTAACCCTTCGGCTTCGACCAGGCGGAACAGGCGCGGCTTGTCATTTCCCGGCTGCGGGCGCGGCGTGACGGTACCAATTTCGATGGAGCCAAAGCCCATCGCGCCCAGGGCATCAATGCACTCGCCATTTTTGTCCAGACCGGCCGCCAGACCCAGCGGATTTTTAAAGGTCAGCCCCATGCACTGCACAGGCTTTTCCGGCACGTTTTGACGCACCAGGGCCGCCAGAGGCGTTCCTGTAATGCGACGTAATTGCTGGAATGTAAATTCATGAGCGCGCTCGGGGTCGAGCTGGAAAAGGGCTTTACGAACGAAGGGGTAGTACATGAACTCTCCTGGATTCCCGGTGTGCAAACCGGGAGGGGATTATGGGCGATCCCGTCACGAAAGGGAATTGACCTGCGGCAAAAAAATCGGCGTAAAACGCAATCGTTTACCTCCCACTCTCTTTCTTATGCAGTTTTTCGCAGTTTAATTGCGGATAAATCATTTAGTGGAATAACCGCGCGGTGTCACACTCCTGAAAATTGTTATGAATGTTAGGCAAAAGCAAACAATTAGTTATAAGGAGGAAGTATGCGCGTCATTACCCTGGCCGGAAGTCCACGATTCCCTTCGCGTTCCAGCGCCCTGCTGGAATATGCCCGCGACAAGCTCAATGCCCTGGACGTGGAAGTGTGCCACTGGAATCTGCATAACTTCGAACCTGAAGATTTGCTGTATGCCCGCTTCGACAGCCCCGCGCTGAAAACCCTCACTGAGCAGCTCAAGGAAGCGGACGGCCTCATCGTTGCGACCCCGATTTATAAAGCCTCTTTTTCGGGCGCGCTGAAAACGCTGCTCGATCTTCTCCCCGAGCGCGCACTGGACGGCAAAGTGGTTTTGCCGCTGGCAACGGGCGGCACGGTGGCCCATTTACTGGCGGTAGATTACGCCCTGAAGCCGGTGCTGAACGCCCTGAAGGCGCAGGAGATCCTTCACGGCGTTTTCGCGGATGATTCGCAGGTCATTGACTACCAGCATAAGCCGCACTTCACGCCGAATCTGCAAACGCGCCTTGATGCCTCGCTGGAAACTTTCTGGCACGCGCTACATCGCCGGGATATCCAGGTTCCTTCTTTTAATCCGCCGCAGGGAGTCGCACATGTTTAAAACCTTAACCCGCCTCGGACTGGCTGGCCTGATGGCGTTTACCGCGCTGGCACATGCCGCAGAAACCGCACCGGATAGTCTACGGATTGGCTACCAAAAAGGCAGCGTCAGTATGGTGCTGGCAAAAAGCCACCAGCTGCTGGAAAAACGCTTCCCGGACACCAAATTCTCATGGGTGGAGTTCCCGGCAGGGCCGCAGATGCTTGAAGCCCTGAACGTCGGCAGTATCGATCTGGGCAGTACGGGCGACATCCCGCCTATTTTCGCTCAGGCTGCCGGGGCAGACCTGGTATACGTCGGTGTAGAACCCGCTAAGCCGAAAGCCGAAGTCATCCTGGTACCTGAAAACAGTGACATTAAAAGCGTCTCCGACCTTAAAGGGCGTAAGGTCGCTTTCCAGAAAGGTTCCAGCTCGCACAACCTGTTGCTGCGCGCCTTACAGGAAGCCGGGCTCAAGTTCACCGACATTCAGCCCGTTTACCTGACGCCCGCCGACGCGCGCGCCGCGTTCCAGCAGAAGAACGTTGATGCCTGGGCTATCTGGGATCCGTACTACTCCGCGGCATTACTGCAGGGTGGCGTACGGGTGCTGAAAGACGGTACCACGCTGAAGCAAACCGGTTCGTTCTACCTCGCCTCACGCCCTTACGCCGAAAAAAACGGCGCGTTTATTCAGGGCGTACTGGATACCTTTACGCAGGCAGATGCCCTGACCCAGAGCCAGCGTCAGGCGAGCATCACCCTGCTGGCAAAAACCATGGGCTTACCTGAGCCGGTGATCGCGAGCTACCTCAGTCACCGTCCGCCCACCACCATTGCGCCTGTCGACGCACACGTCGCCGCGCTTCAGCAACAGACTGCTGACCTCTTCTATCAAAACCGCCTGGTACCAAAACAGGTCGATATTCGCGAACGCATCTGGCAGCCCGCTGGCAAAGAAGGAGCTAAATCATGAGTCTGAATCTTTTCTGGTTTTTACCCACCCACGGTGATGGACACTATCTTGGTACAGAAGAGGGCTCGCGCCCGGTTGACCATGGCTATCTTCAGCAGATTGCCCAGGCGGCGGACCGAATCGGTTTTACCGGCGTGCTGATCCCGACCGGACGCTCGTGCGAGGATGCCTGGCTGGTGGCCGCGTCGATGATCCCGGTCACCCAGCGCCTTAAATTCCTGGTTGCATTGCGCCCGAGCGTCGTTTCACCCACCGTGGCGGCGCGTCAGGCAGCAACGCTGGACAGGCTCTCCAACGGCCGCGCTCTGTTTAACCTGGTGACGGGCAGCGATCCGCAGGAGCTGGCGGGTGACGGCGTGTTCCTCGACCATACCGAGCGCTATGAAGCCTCCGCCGAATTTACCCGCGTCTGGCGACGCCTGCTGGAAGGCGAAACCGTCACCTTTGAAGGTAAGCATATTCACGTTCGCGACGCGAAGCTCTACTTCCCGCCGGTGCAGCAGCCGCGCCCTCCGCTCTATTTTGGCGGATCGTCGGATGTGGCCCAGGATCTGGCCGCCGAGCAGGTCGATCTCTATCTGACCTGGGGCGAGCCGCCCGAGCTGGTGAAAGAGAAAATTGCCCAGGTCCGCGCCAAAGCCGCCGCCCATGGCCGCAAGGTGCGCTTCGGGATTCGCCTGCACGTGATTGTGCGCGAAACCAATGAAGAAGCCTGGCAGGCGGCAGACCGTCTGATCTCCCATCTGGACGATGAGACCATTGCGAAGGCGCAGGCTGCGTTTGCCAAAACCGACTCCGTCGGGCAGCACCGCATGGCCTCTCTGCACAACGGCAAGCGCGAGAATCTGGAAATCAGCCCGAACCTGTGGGCGGGCGTGGGTCTGGTACGCGGCGGCGCGGGCACGGCGCTGGTCGGCGACGGGCCAACCGTGGCTGCACGTATTAATGAATACGCTGACCTGGGCATCGACAGCTTTATTCTCTCCGGCTATCCGCACCTGGAAGAGGCCTACAGGGTGGGCGAGCTGTTATTCCCGCATCTGGATGTCGCCGTTCCGGAAATTCCGCAGCCGCAGCGGCTCCAGCTGCAGGGCGAAGCCGTGGCAAACGAGTTTATTCCGCGCAAAGCCGCACAGAGCTAAGGAGTGACCATGTCTGCCACCTCACAAAAATGGCTGCTGCGCGCCGCCCCGTGGTTTTTGCCCGTCGGCATCGTGGCGCTCTGGCAGCTCGCGTCGACCACCGGCTGGCTGTCGAGCCGCATTTTGCCCTCTCCGGAGGGCGTTATCGAAGCGTTCTGGTCGCTGAGCGTCAGCGGAGAGCTGTGGCAACATCTGGCGATCAGCTCCTGGCGCGCGGTAATTGGGTTTTCCATCGGCGGCAGCATCGGTCTGGTGCTGGGTCTGATCAGCGGCCTTTCACGCTGGGGGGAAAGGCTGCTGGATACCTCCATCCAGATGCTGCGCAACGTGCCGCATCTGGCGCTGATCCCGCTGGTCATTTTGTGGTTTGGGATCGATGAGAGCGCCAAAATCTTCCTCGTGGCGCTGGGCACGCTGTTCCCGATATACATCAACACCTGGCACGGCATCCGCAATATCGATCGCGGTCTGGTGGAGATGGCGCGCAGCTACGGCTTATCCGGTTTTTCCCTCTTTGCTCACGTGATTCTGCCGGGCGCCCTGCCCTCCATTATGGTCGGGGTGCGCTTTGCGCTCGGCCTGATGTGGCTGACGCTGATTGTGGCGGAAACCATCTCAGCCAACTCCGGTATTGGCTACCTGGCGATGAACGCCCGCGAATTCCTGCAAACGGACGTGGTGGTGGTCGCCATCATTCTGTATGCACTGCTCGGCAAACTCGCCGACGTCAGCGCACAGTGGCTGGAGCGCAGCTGGCTGCGCTGGAATCCGGCCTATACCCTTCAGGAGGCGAAAGCATGAATACCGCACGACTAAATCAGGGCACGCCGCTGCTGCTGAACGGCGTAACCAAACGCTACGGCGAAAACACTATCCTTAACGGGCTGGATCTGCACATTCCCGCCGGCCAGTTTGTGGCTGTAGTCGGGCGCAGCGGCGGCGGAAAAAGCACACTCCTGCGTCTTTTAGCCGGGCTGGAAGCCCCCAACGGAGGAGAGATTCTGGCAGGAACCACGCCGCTGGCCAATATTCAGGACGATACGCGCATGATGTTTCAGGATGCGCGCCTGCTGCCGTGGAAAACGGTGATTGATAACGTCGGGCTGGGGCTCAAAGGCAACTGGCGGGATGAAGCCCGTCAGGCGCTGGCCGCCGTCGGGCTGGAAAACCGTGCAGGTGAATGGCCTGCGGCGCTGTCGGGCGGCCAGAAGCAGCGCGTGGCGCTGGCGCGAGCGTTGATTCACCGTCCCGGCCTGCTGCTGCTTGATGAGCCGCTCGGCGCTCTTGATGCCCTGACGCGGATAGAAATGCAGGATCTGATTGAATCCCTCTGGCAGGCGCACGGCTTTACGGTACTGCTGGTGACGCATGACGTGAGCGAAGCCGTGGCGATGGCAGACAGGGTGCTGTTAATAGAAGAAGGTAAAATTGGTCTGGATCTGACGGTAGATATTCCACGTCCTCGCCGCGTGGGCTCGGCGAGACTGGCGGAGCTGGAAGCCGAAGTGCTGGATCGGGTGATGAAACGTGGGGAAGCGGAGATTCAGCGGATAAAGGCCAATGCCTGATGCCCTCTCCCACAGGGAGAGGGAGAAAACCGATGCCCCGCGCCCCCACGTAGGCCCGGTAAGCGTAGCGCCACCGGGCTTTTTTACATCAGGCCAGCGCCTTAGCAATCTTCTCGTACAGATCGCCAGACAGATTTTCCAGCCCTTTCAGCTGCTCAAGCGCGGCGCGCATCTTCGCCTGGCGCTGCGCATCATAGCGTTTCAGGCGGATCAGCGGCTCAATCAGACGTGATGCAACCTGCGGGTTACGGCTGTTCAGCTCGGTCAGCATTTCCACCATAAACTGGTATCCGCTGCCGTCTTCGGCGTGGAACGCGGCCGGATTACTGCTGGCAAATGCGCCAATCAGCGAGCGAACGCGGTTCGGGTTGCTCATGGTGAACGAACGGTGCTTCAGCAGGCTGCGAACCTTACTAAGCGCATCAGCCGCCGGGCTGGTCGCCTGCAGAATAAACCACTTGTCCATCACCAGGCCATCCTGGTGCCACTTGTCGTCATATTCCTGCATCAGCGCATCGCGGCACGGCAGTTCAGCGGCAACGCTTGCCGCCAGGGCCGCGAGCGCATCAGTCATGTTATCCGCTTCGTGATACTGCTTGCTCACCAGCGTGTTCGCCAGTTCGGCCTCACCAAACGCAAGATAGCGCAGGCAGGTATTGCGCAGGCTACGCTTGCCGATATCCGCATGCTCCACGCGATACGCGTCAAGCTTGTTAGCGTTGTAGAGCGCCAGGAATTCATCCGCCAGTTCGGTCGCCAGCGTGCGGGTCAGCGCTTCGCGCACCGCCACGATGGCAATCGGGTCGATAATGTCGAACAGCTCCGCAATTTCAGTCGCGGACGGCAGCGTCAGAATTTCAGCCGCCAGCGCCGGGTCAATCTTCTCGTCCAGCAGGATGGCGCGGAACGCGTCTGCCACATGCACCGGCAGCGTCAGCGGCTGGCCCTGCTGGTAGCGGTTCACGTTAAGCTTGATGTAGGTTGCCAGCAGGCTCTGCGCCGCGTCCCAGCGGGAGAAATCGTTGCGGGCGTGACGCATCAGGAACGTCAGCTGCTGGTCGCTCCACTTGTACTCCAGCTTCACCGGCGCGGAGAACTCGCACAGCAGCGCAGGCACCGGCTGGAAGTAGACGTTATCGAAGATAAAGGTCTGCTCTGCCTGGGTCACGTTCAGCACGTGGTGCACCGGGTGGCCGCCCTTCTGCAGCGGGATGACGTTGCCTTCGTTGTCGTACAGCTCAATGCTGAACGGAATGTGCAGCGGATATTTTTCTTCCTGCTCGGCGGTTGGCGGCGTGCGCTGGCTGATGGTCAGAGTGTACTGCTCGGTTTCCGGGTTGTAGTCGTCCTTAACGGTGACAATCGGGGTCCCGGCCTGGCTGTACCAGCGGCGGAAGTGAGAAAGATCAACGTTGGACGCGTCTTCCATCGCCTGCACAAAGTCGTCGCAGGTAGCCGCGCTGCCGTCGTGACGTTCGAAGTAAAGCTGCATCCCTTTCTGGAAATTCTCTTCACCCAGCAGGGTGTGGATCATGCGGATAATTTCAGCGCCCTTCTCGTACACCGTCAGGGTGTAAAAGTTATTCATCTCAATGACTTTATCCGGACGGATCGGGTGCGCCATTGGGCTGGCATCTTCCGCAAACTGCAGGCCGCGCATGGTGCGCACGTTGTTGATGCGGTTGACCGCCCGCGAGCCCAGATCGGAGCTGAACTCCTGATCGCGGAAGACGGTCAGCCCCTCTTTCAGGCTCAGCTGGAACCAGTCGCGGCAAGTGACGCGGTTACCGGTCCAGTTATGGAAATACTCGTGGCCGATAACGCGTTCGATATCGAGGTAGTCTTTATCGGTGGCGGTATCGGTACGCGCCAGCACGTACTTGGAGTTAAAGATGTTAAGGCCTTTATTCTCCATCGCGCCCATGTTGAAGAAGTCGACAGCGACGATCATATAGATGTCGAGATCGTATTCGAGGCCGAAACGCTCTTCGTCCCATTTCATGGAGTTAATGAGTGAAGTCATCGCCCACGGCGCGCGGTCAAGGTTGCCGCGATCAACGAACAGCTCCAGCGCCACTTCGCGGCCAGAGCGGGTTTTGAAGGTATCGCGCAGCACGTCGAAATCACCCGCCACCAGCGCAAACAGGTAGCACGGTTTCGGGAACGGATCCTGCCACTGCACCCAGTGACGGCCATTTTCCAGCTCGCCCTCACCCACGCGGTTACCGTTGGAGAGCAGGAACGGATAGAGGGTTTTATCGGCAATGATTTTGGTGGTAAAGCGCGCCAGCACGTCCGGGCGGTCCAGGTACCAGGTAATGTGGCGGAAACCTTCGGCTTCACACTGGGTACACAGGGCCACGCCTGACTGGTAGAGCCCTTCCAGCGCCGTGTTGGCGGCAGGGCTGATTTCATTCACGATGCGCAGCGTAAAGCGTTCCGGCAGGTTGTCGATGACCAGCTGGTTGCCTTCTTCTTTATAATCTGACCATGCTTCATCGTTAATGTGCAGGGAGACCAGCGTCAGGTCTTCGCCATCCAGACGCAGCGGTACGGCAGTCGCGCTGTGGCGCGTCACCTGGCTTACCGCCGTCACAACGGTTTTTGTGGCATCCAGGTCAAAAGTCAGGTCGATATCGCTAATCAGGTATTCCGGCGCACGGTAGTCGTGGCGGTATTTGGCTTGTGGCTGTTGTGTCATAGAAAACCTTATGCATCGTTTGTCGAGTAACGTTTCAATATATTCCTGTTGCGTAAAACGCGCTATGCAGAATGTTCATCTTTTCAGGCTTAAACACCTTTTTCGCTACATTTGTATAACACGGGGCACGAAATGCTCTCGACCATAAAGTGTGCTTATGTTGTGATCGGGGTTCAATAAATCACTAAACAAGGTATACTCCGGAGTTGTTTATTGTACTAAACGCTCCCGTGAGAGGATGCTACAGCGCACCTATGACTCAATTCGCTTCTCCGGTTCTGCATACGTTGCTGGATACCGACGCGTATAAACTGCATATGCAGCAAGCCGTTTTCCACCATTACTATGACGTTCACGTCGCGGCGGAATTCCGCTGCCGTGGTGACGACTTGCTCGGTATCTACGCAGACTCCATTCGTGAACAGGTCGATGCGATGCAGCATCTGGCGCTCACCGATGACGAATATCAGTGGCTTTCTGGCCTGCCTTTCTTTAAAGCGGACTATCTGAACTGGCTGCGCGACTTCCGCTATAAGCCTGAACAGGTCACCGTGACCAACGAGAACGGCAAGCTGGATATTCGTCTTGAAGGTCCGTGGCGGGAAGTGATCATGTGGGAAGTGCCGCTTCTGGCCGTCATCAGCGAGCTGGCTCACCGCTACCGTTCGCCTGAAACGGGCGTCGAACAGGCGGTCGCCTCGCTGGAGAACAAACTTGAGGCATTCTCAACGCTGACCGAAGGGCTGGATATGTCCCGCTTCCGCCTGATGGATTTCGGCACCCGTCGCCGCTTCTCTCGCGAGGTTCAGCAAGCTATCGTTGAACGTTTGCAGCAGGAGCCGTGGTTCGTGGGTACCAGCAACTACGATTTGGCGCGTCGCCTCAACCTGACGCCAATGGGCACCCAGGCGCACGAGTGGTTCCAGGCGCATCAGCAAATTAGCCCGGACCTGGCTAACAGCCAGCGTGCGGCGCTGGCTGCGTGGCTTGAAGAGTACCCGAATCAACTCGGGATCGCCCTGACCGACTGTATTACGATGGATGCCTTCCTGCGCGACTTTGGTCCCGAGTTCGCTGAGCGTTACCAGGGGTTACGCCACGACTCAGGGGATCCGGTTGAATGGGGCGAAAAGGCGATTGCTCATTACCAAAAACTCGGCATTGACCCGATGAGCAAGGTGCTGGTCTTCTCCGATAATCTCGACCTGGCAAAAGCCGTCGAACTGTATCGTCATTTCAATGCCAGAATTAACCTGGGCTTCGGGATCGGTACCCGGTTGACCTGCGACATTCCTCAGGTAAAACCTCTGAATATTGTGATAAAGCTGGTGGAATGTAACGGCAAGCCGGTGGCTAAGCTCTCTGACAGCCCGGGTAAAACCATCTGCCATGACAAAGCGTTTGTTCGCGCATTGCGCAAAGCGTTCGATCTCCCCCAGATCAAAAAAGCCAGTTAAGCGCTTACGGGAGCCTTCAGGGCTCCCTTCCCTTATTTATTTCTCAATTCTTCTCTTTTGACTGCGAAATTTACTTGTCTGATAGCGGTTGGCAGGTAACATAGATATCCCCCCGTCTTGGGGTGGACAAGTGTTTATTTTTTCCGACTATTAACAGAGAGAATATTATGAGCGTTGTGCCTGTAGCCGACGTACTCCAGGGCCGTGTCGCCGTTGACCAGGAGGTCACCGTGCGCGGATGGGTGCGTACTCGCCGAGATTCTAAAGCTGGCATCTCCTTCCTTGCCGTCTATGACGGTTCCTGCTTTGATCCTGTACAGGCCGTCATTAATAATTCTCTGCCCAATTACAATGATGACGTTCTGCGCCTGACAACGGGTTGTTCCGTTATCGTCACCGGTGTGGTTGTGGCATCCCCGGGCCAGGGCCAGAGTTTCGAGATCCAGGCTTCTGCCATTGAAGTGACTGGCTGGGTTGAAGATCCGGACACCTACCCGATGGCGGCAAAACGTCACAGCATTGAATACCTGCGTGAAGTCGCACACCTGCGTCCGCGTACCAACCTGATTGGTGCGGTGGCTCGCGTGCGCCATACGCTGGCCCAGGCGCTGCATCGCTTCTTCGATGAGCAGGGTTATTTCTGGGTGTCTACCCCGCTGATCACCGCGTCCGATACGGAAGGCGCAGGCGAAATGTTCCGCGTCTCGACGCTGGACATGGAAAACCTGCCGCGCACGCCGGAAGGTAAAGTCGACTACGACAAAGACTTCTTTGGTAAAGAAGCCTTCCTGACGGTATCCGGCCAGCTCAACGGCGAAACCTACGCCTGTGCGCTGTCTAAGATCTATACCTTCGGCCCAACCTTCCGCGCCGAAAACTCCAACACCAGCCGCCACCTGGCGGAATTCTGGATGCTGGAGCCGGAAGTGGCGTTTGCCGATCTGAATGACGTTGCAGGTCTCGCAGAAGCGATGCTGAAGTACGTCTTCAAAGCGGTGCTGGAAGAGCGTCCTGACGACATGAAGTTCTTCGCCGAACGCGTAGACAGCGATGCTGTAGCACGTCTGGAGCGTTTCGTCTCTGCCGACTTTGCGCAGGTGGACTACACCGATGCGGTGGCGATCCTCGAGAAATGCGGTGAGAAGTTCGAGAACCCGGTTTACTGGGGCGTCGATCTGGCGTCTGAGCACGAACGCTATCTCGCCGAGAAACATTTCAAAGCGCCGGTTGTCGTTAAAAACTACCCGAAAGACATTAAGGCCTTCTATATGCGCCTTAACGAAGACGGGAAAACCGTGGCAGCGATGGACGTACTGGCGCCGGGCATCGGTGAAATCATTGGTGGTTCTCAGCGTGAAGAGCGTCTGGACGTGCTTGACGCGCGCATGGCAGAGATGGGGCTCAACCCTGCGGACTATAGCTGGTATCGCGATCTGCGCCGTTATGGCACCGTTCCGCACGCTGGGTTCGGTCTGGGCTTCGAGCGTCTGATCGCCTACGTTACTGGCGTTCAGAACGTGCGTGACGTAATTCCGTTCCCGCGTACACCACGCAACGCCAGCTTCTAAGCAACGCAACAGACAATGGCCAGCATTTGCTGGCCATTATTTTATTCTGCCCTGTCAGTTTTTGTCAGCGTAAAGTCAGCGTTTTTAAACCACTACCCCGTCACAACCGCTACCTGTTACGTTTTGTTTCCGCGAAATATCCAGCCACAAAAAATTAACCTCATTCTTATTGCGATTACTACATCCTGAAGTAATAGCACAAATTTCAACCAATTTTTCAGCCATCCAGAAGTCTTTATTGGGTCATAAGAAAAAACGAGTCGTTTAACATTCGTTTATAGGAATTGCCTTTATCCAAATTAAACATAAGGAATTCATATATATAGGAAACAAACCGATGCTTAATTCGCCAGGGGGTTCTGAAATTTGAGATGGTTCACAAAGTTCCCAAAAATACACATTTAGTTACACATATTTTCTTTCTGTAACTCAATCTTGAGAATTGTAGCACTTTCAGGCTAGCGAAACGCTTCGGTGAATGGAAAGATGCCTGTCAGATACATAAAGACACCAAACTCTCATCAATAGTTCCGGAAATATTTATTGACAGAATTTATTGACGGCAGTGGCGAGTGTCATAAAAAAACCAATGAGGGTAATAAATAATGATGAAGCGCAATATTCTGGCAGTGGTAATCCCTGCCCTGCTGGTAGCCGGTGCAGCTAACGCTGCAGAAATCTATAACAAGAACGGCAACAAACTGGACTTCTACGGTAAAGTTAACGCCGAGCACGATTTCGTGACCTCCGGCGATGACACTAACAATAACGACGCTACCTACGCGCAGATCGGTTTCAAAGGCGAAACTCAGATCAACGACCAGCTGACCGGTTACGGCCAGTGGGAATACCGCTTCATGGCTAACCAGGCTGAGAACACCGCTCAGTCTAACAAAAACCGTCTGGCCTTTGCTGGTCTGAAAGCGGGCGACGCTGGCAGCATCGACTACGGTCGTAACTACGGTATCGTATACGACGTTGAGTCATACACCGATATGGCGCCGTCCTTCTCCGGTATGACCTGGGGCGGTAACTACGTTGATAACTTTATGACCAGCCGCAGCACCGGCCTGCTGACCTACCGTAACAGCGATTTCTTCGGTCTGGTTGACGGTCTGAGCCTGGGCGTACAGTACCAGGGTAAAAATGACCGTGCTGACGTTAAAACCTCTAACGGTGACGGCGTAGGTTACTCCCTGGGTTACGACTTCGGCGAAGGCTTCGGTGCAATCGCATCTTACAGCAACGCTAACCGTACTCTGAACCAGAAAGCTGATGGCCAGGGTGATAAAGCTGAAGCATGGGGCGTGGGTCTGAAATACGACGCTAACAACCTCTACCTGGCAACTACCTATGCAGAAACCCGTAACACCACCCGTACCGGTTCTAGCGGTGATGCAGGTTTTGCTAACAAAACTCAGAACTTCGAAGTGGTTGCTCAGTACCAGTTCGACTTCGGCCTGCGTCCAGCAATCTCCTACGTGCAGACCAAAGGTAAAGACCTGGCTGCCGTCGGCGGCTTCAGCGGTGGCGATGCAGACCTGGCTAAATTCATCCAGGTTGGTACCACTTACTACTTCAACAAAAACTTCAACGTGTGGGCTGACTACTACATCAACCTGCTGGATAAAGACACCGACTACGCGAAAGCTGTTGGCGGTCTGAACGGCAACGACGATATGGCTGCTGTGGGTGTAACCTACCAGTTCTAATCAGAACACCACTTTGTTATATGCATAATGAACAGGGCTTCGGCCCTGTTTTTTTATGCCTGACAGAAAATAATGGCGACTTTTGAAAAGCCGCACGCTTTTCGTCGCAAACGGTTGGCATTTTGTAAATCTACCGTTAACCTGATAGCGGATTTCACTTCTGTAATCACAATGGAACTTCGTCATGTTTGAGAACATTACCGCCGCTCCTGCCGACCCTATTCTGGGCCTGGCCGATCTGTTTCGTGCCGACGACCGCCCTGGCAAAATCAACCTGGGTATTGGTGTATATAAAGATGAAACCGGCAAAACTCCGGTACTGACCAGCGTTAAGAAAGCTGAGCAGTATCTGCTGGAAAATGAAACCACCAAAAACTACCTCGGTATTGATGGTATCCCTGAATTTGGTCGCTGCACCCAGGAGCTGCTGTTCGGTAAAGGCAGCGCAATTGTGAGTGACAAACGTGCGCGCACGGCGCAGACCCCTGGCGGTACCGGCGCGCTGCGCGTGGCGGCGGATTTCCTTGCGAAAAACACCTCTGTGAAGCGCGTATGGGTGAGCAATCCAAGCTGGCCGAACCATAAGAGCGTCTTTAACTCTGCCGGCCTGGAAGTGCGTGAATATGCTTACTACGACGCGGCCAATCACTCTCTGGACTTTGACGGCCTGCTGGCAAGCCTGAGCGAAGCGCAGGCGGGTGACGTGGTGCTGTTCCACGGCTGCTGCCACAACCCAACCGGTATCGATCCAACGCTTGAGCAGTGGGAACACCTGGCAAAGCTCTCCGTTGAGAAAGGCTGGCTGCCGCTGTTTGACTTTGCTTACCAGGGCTTCGCCCGCGGTCTGGAAGAAGATGCTGAAGGCCTGCGCGCGTTCGCAGCCGTGCATCAGGAGCTGATCGTTGCAAGCTCCTACTCCAAGAACTTTGGTCTGTACAATGAGCGTGTAGGCGCCTGTACGCTGGTTGCGGCTAACGATGAGACTGTCGATCGCGCGTTTAGCCAGATGAAATCCGTTATCCGCGCAAACTACTCTAACCCGCCGGCACACGGTGCGTCTGTTGTTGCGACCATTCTGAGCAACGATGCGCTGCGCGCGATTTGGGAACAAGAGCTGAACGATATGCGTCAGCGTATCCAGCGCATGCGCCTGCTGTTTGTGAACACCCTGGCGGAGAAAGGCGCTGACCGCGACTTCAGCTTCATCATCAAACAGAACGGTATGTTCTCGTTCAGCGGCCTGACCAAAGAGCAGGTTCTGCGTCTGCGTGAAGAGTTTGGCGTATACGCCGTAGCCTCTGGCCGCGTAAACGTTGCAGGCATGACCCCTGACAACATGGCGCCACTGTGCGAAGCGATTGTCGCCGTCCTGTAATTTGCGCCCACAAAAAAGCCTGCGTTAAGCAGGCTTTTTTTATGCTGGTTACCAGACAGGCATTTCATCCTGAAGGAACGGGTTATGGAGCCGTTCATAGCCCAGCGTCGACATCGGACCGTGACCAGGGATAAACGTTACGTCATCACCCAGCGGCAATAACTTCTGTTTGATCGACTGAATCAGCTGCCCGTGATCGCCGCGCGGAAAATCGCTGCGTCCTACGCCCCCTTTGAAAATCACATCGCCGGAAATCAGCAGACGGGACTGGTCGTCAAAGAAGACGATATGGCCTGGCGTATGCCCAGGACAATGCAACACCTGTAAAGTCACATTCCCTACGTTAACGCGCTCTCCTTCGTTCAGCCAGCGATCGGGCGTCAATGGCAGACACTCATCAAGGCCAAACATGCGGCTTTGGGCGGGTAACCCCTGCAGCCAGAACTCATCTTCTTTTTCCGGGCCAATAATCGGCACACCGTAGTGTTTAGCCAGTTCAGCCGCTGCGCCTACGTGGTCGAGGTGACCATGCGTCAGTAAAATCTGCATCAGCGTCACGCCGCTGTCGGCAACGTCCTGCTTGATTTTCTCAGCGTCACCGCCGGGATCGACAAGCGCGGCCAGTTTGGTTTGCTCGCACCAGATTAATGAACAGTTCTGGGAGAACGCGGTAACCGGAATAATACGATAGTTCATACTGCTCCTGTGTTTCGTTATTACCAGTGCCGAACCGGCCCGGTATCAATATGCACAAAGTTGCTACGTGGGTAATATCCTACACCACCCGCGCGCATAGATAACGCGGCTTTGCGAATATTGGCTAACGAAACGCCTTCAATGTGGAAATCCATTGCCTGTCCCTTCGTGTGGTAGCTTTTTTTCGCTACCCCACGGCTATGGGCGCGCAGTTCATTGTTGGTATCAATTGAGCGATAACCAGAAATAAGCTGCACCGGCTTGCTGGTGCCCAGCAGGCCCTGAAGGCGGAAAAGCTGATCAAACAGTCCCGGGTCGATGGCTTTTACTTTATTCGCGCGGAAATCACGGAAAAAATGGTTGAGTCTTGCTAATTCATCCTGAATATAGCCTCTGCCATCGAAAAACTCCGCTTTTAGCGACTCACCGGTGTGAAGATTGCTGAGCGTTAAAACGCGCGGACGAGGTGTCGAGAGGGTGGCAAATGCTGGCGTCGGTAAGATGGCCGCTGCGCCAAGCGCAACACCACCTAACGCCAGCAGCTTGCGGCGATTAGCGTCAAATTTGTCCATGATAATCAGGTCTACAGGTCAAAGAAATCGTAATATGCTTAGCGCACGAAGGGCACCTTAACTGGCAAAACAGGGTACGTCAAGGCGCCCAACCCCAGTGAATACGCGGCTTACAGCGATATTGGCCCCGATTCACCATAACTTACGACAATCATTTTTCCCGAACTACTTCATTTACCTGATTAATTGTTCCGCTTTTGGCAAAATTTGTGCGCCGGATCGCGCGGTGAGATCATAATTGTAAATATCTGTACGGTACTGCGTGCGACCGTCTTCACCCACAAACGCTGTCAGATAATAAAGATTAACCGGAATGTTGTGGCGAATATTCACGTAGCGCGTATCACCCTGCTTCAGGGCGTCAGAAATACGCGTATCGTTCCAGCCCGCATCCTGCAGCAGCATGTTGGCCAACTCCGAGGCTTTATTCACCCGCACGCAGCCTGAACTCAGTGCTCGGGTATCTTTCTGGAACAGATTGTGGTTCGGCGTATCGTGCAGATAGATAGCATCTGAACTTGGCATGTTGAATTTGTAGCGCCCCAGCGAGTTATGGGCTCCGGGAGCCTGCTGGAAGCGGAACGGCAGGTTGGAGGCCGTGATCGTCGACCAGTCGACCATGTAAGGATCGATCGCCTCTTTACTGTTCCAGCCACGCATGACCGTATAGCCGTGACGTTCCAGATAACCCGGATCGTTCCAGACCTTAGGCAGAATGTCCTTACGCGCCAGCGTCGGCGGCACGTTCCACGGCGGGTTAACCACCACGTTATTTAACGCGCTGCTCATCATCGGCGTTTTGCGATCCGGACGCCCGACAATCACGCGCGAGGCCAGCTTCTCGCTACCGTCCTGATAATAAACCAGTGAATAGGCCGGGATATTGACCATAATGCCGGTAGACAGCGTGCCCGGCAGCAAACGCAAACGCTGAATATTAAGCGCCAGCACCCCGGCCCGCTGCGCAGGCGATACGTTAAGCCAGTCACGCGTTGAGGGTCCAATGACACCATCGGCTCCCAGCCCCTGAGCGGCCTGGAACTGTTTAACCGCGGCGACCAGCTCGCGATCGTAAGCCTCGGGCTTATTGCTCAGGGTAGTGGCCTTGTTCTCTTTTACGGGCGCTGACGGGCTGACCACCGCGCTTTGCGGATCGTCGCCCGGCAGGGCAATCTTCGGCCCGCCATCAAGAATACCGGAGCGTTTAAGGATCTCGCGCAGGGCTGGCACATCGCTGCTCCACTGACCCGGACGCAGCGTTGCGGTCCCCCGCATTTGCGGCCATGGACGCGAGTCCCCCACCAACGCGAGGAGCGACTGGTGCATCGTGGCATACTGTGGATGCGCCGGCGCGAGGCTGGTAATGAAGTGCGGCAGGTCGCCGTTATCCAGCGCTAATTGCCACTGGTTAATCACCGACAGGGCTGGCGTCGCCAGCTTATAGGGCCTATCGCTGTACAGCCAGCGGTTGCCATTGACCGGAATACCCGCCACAAACTGCAGGTAACCCATCATGGCATCGGAAAGGACCACGTCCCGCGCCTGACCGGTGACGGCAGGATCGGTTAGCAGCTCAACCCACTTCGTAAACTGCGGCTGGAATCCCGCAATCGCCACTTCCGCCAGCTGTTGCTGGAAGGCGCGCACGGCTTCACGATTTTCCCACATGGGTTTCATATCGCGGGCAGCATATAGCAGCGTGAGCTGATTGATATAGGCAGGCGTGTAGCCTGAAGGCAGGCCTGTCTGGAGCTGCTGGCTGAGCGATTCAACGTCGATGCCTTCCGGCAGCGGCTTAATCCCGGCCATGATGGCCGTTGCCGTAGACTGTTCCAGCGGCTGAGACAATGACGTCGGCTGCGCGCCTGTCGTTGCGGTGCTGTCAGTCGGCACAATTTCAGGCTCGTCGGCCTGGGCGGTTAACAGTGGAGCAAACATCACTGCCAGACATAAACTCAGCGCTGACAGTTGACGACCACATTCTTTCTTTAGCAACATCCCTTGCCCCCTGTTTTCACGACATGCCCATCACGGTGGGGCTTTCTTTTATTATAGGTAGACGACAACTCTGTTGCCTTACCTTATGTAAAGAAGTTTAAAGATAACGCAGCCCTGAACACAAGTTAAGAGAATAAAAAAAGCGGCGCTTCTGCGCCGCTCTTTGTAACAAAACGCCTCAGGAAGCGTCTGCCGTGGTTTCCGGCAATGATTCCGGCGGCTGCGGCGCAAAGCCACGCAGCCCGACAACGTGCACGTGTTCGCTGTTCTGGAACACTTTACGCACCAGCTTATAGGTGGTGCCTTTTTCAGGGCTGATGTTTTCCGGTGCCGCAATGATGAGCTGCATATCGAGACGTTCGCAAAGTTCAAACAGCGTGGCAATCGAGCGGGCATCAAGACGCGCCGCTTCATCGAGGAACAGCAGTCGGCATGGGGAGATGTCTTTCCCGCGCAGGCGGCGCGCTTCATCTTCCCAGCTCTGTACCACCATCACCAGAATCGACATCCCGGTACCAATGGCTTCACCGGTCGACAGCGCTCCGGATTCCGCACGCAGCCAGCCGTCTGAACCACGGTTTACCTCAACTTCCATTTCCAGGTAGTTACGATAGTCCAGCAGCTCTTCACCGATGGTTTGCGGCGTACGCTGGCCCATATCAATCTGCGGATTCAGGCGCTGATACAGCTTCGCCAGCGCTTCGGAGAAGGTCAGACGGTTGCTGTTGAACAGATCCTGATGCTGCTCGTGCTGCTCAGAGAGCACTTCCAGCAGCGTCGAGTGGGCTTCCCGCACGTTGACGTTAAGACGCACGCTGTTGACCTGACCAAACGAGACGCTCTGCAGCCCTTGGTTCAGCTGGCGGATACGGTTCTGCTCGCGCTGAATGGTTTTGCGAATGATATTCGCCACGCTGCGGGAGCTGATCGCCAGCTTCTGCTCGCGGGAGGTCAGCTCTTCCGTCAGGCGGCCCAGCTCGATTTCCATCTGTTCGATGGCTTCGACCGGATCGTCGGTACGGATAATGTCCTGACGAATACGCTCGCGCAGGTGCTGATAAACCGCAACGAAGAACTGGATTTTACGTTCAGGACGTTTCGGATCCTCTGACATGCGCAGCACGTCGCGCAGGTGTTCGTTATCCGCCACCGCCAGACGCAGCGCACCCAGCGCCTTATCCGACATCGAACGCAGCTCATCGGCAGAAAGGTATGCCAGCTCGCGACGGTGCAGGCGACGTTCAACGTTGTTGTCTTTCACCATCCGCATCACGGCGCACCAGCCCGCTTTCGCCGTCACGACCTGCTCGCGCATTTCATGATAGTCGCGCTCCAGCTTGCGCAGGCGGCGGGTCAGGTTATCCATTTCCGCTTCGCAGAAGGTGAGCGCTTTCTCCAGCTGATTACGACGCGCGCGGTTATTGCTGAGCTGGCTATGCAGCTCATCACGACGAATGCGCGCGCGTTCTTCCGCCCCGCTGTCGGCACGAACGCCAATGTCCTGCAGCTCTTTCTGCAGGTCGTTTAACAGCTCTTTCTTGGTGTCGAAGGAGCTTTTCAGCGAGGCCAGCACCTGGTTGTACTGGTTCAGCTGAGCGGAGTGGCTGCGCATCGCTTCGCGAGCGCGGGTACGTTCCGCTTCCGCCTGCTCAAGGCGCTGGCGCAGTTTTTCATTCAGGTCGCTGTTACCGCTCAGCATTTCAGCCGAATCGGAGTAGCCGAAGTGCGCACGACGCTGCACCACTTCCGTCAGGGCAAACGCCTGCTGACGCGCTTCACGCTGCACCTGCTGCGACCAGGCGTAATCTTCTTTTAACTGCTCGAACTGTTCCGGGTCGCTCTGCAGTACAGACACGACGGGCTCCAGCTTCGCCAGCTGGTTGCCGTGCTGCTGCACGAAGCGCGCGGCTTCCTGGGCTTCATCCAGACGTTCCTGGATCTCATCCACGCGGTCGGCCAGCGTGTCATCTGCCAGCAGGTTCAGGCGCGGCAGAATGCGGTTAAGGGCAGCGACGCCCTCTTTCGCCTGTTCGAACTGGACGCGGCTCTGCTGGTTGTCACTTTCATGACTGGCAATCGCGCGCTCCAGCTCGCCACGGCGGGTGTTGAGCTTGCGGATTTCCGCTTCCGGGTCGGCTTCAAACGCCACGCCCAGATGGCTGCCGATAAAGCGGCTGAACGCCTGGTGCAGACGCTGGGTTTTCTGTACGTCAAACGACAGAGTGGCAAAGCGTTCAGACAGCGTTTCACGCTCGGCGTGGAGACTCTCGATGCGGCTTTCGCGCGCGGCGCGGCCAAACAGCGGCAGCTCCGGGAAGCGGGAGTAACGCCACTGGCGATCGGCGATTTTCACCACCACCGCTTTTTCCAGCTCGTCAACGCTGAAAACGCTGTCATCAAACGACTGCGGATCCCCTTCGATCAGATAGAGATCTTCCGGGCAATCTTCCAGCCCTGCGAGCTGCTCAGAAATCAGCGACAGATCCGGCACCACAATTGCGTTGCGGGATGGACCGTACAGCGCGGAGAAGTACGGCGCATCGTCCAGGCCAACGTCATCGTAAATCTCAGACAGCAGTACGCCGCCAAAACGCTCGGCTAAAGTGTTCAGACGCGGATCTTCTGACCCGCCCGGCTGGCTTAAGCGCTCGATTTCTTCATCGACGTCACGCTTGCGGGCACCCACTTCGTCACGTTCAACAATGGCTTCGCGCTCGCGCTCCAGCAGCTGTTGCAGATATTCGGTCACTTCCTGGCTGGACTCGAACTGCTCGCCGCATTGTTCGCTGAGCTGGTTCAGGCTGCTTTGCGCTGCCAGCCAGACCGGCGCACGCTGCAGGAGCGCCTTCGAACGGGACTGAAGCTGCTCCAGCTCCTGACGCAGCGTCATACGCTGTTCGCTGGCATTTGATACGGTATCGGACAGGGCCGCAATACGCGCTTCCAGCTCCTGATGCAGGGCCTCAAGCTCGTCGAAATCGTAATGTTTACCCTGACGCTTGCAGAACTCGGCCAGCAGACGTTCGGCTTCCTGCTGCTCGCGCAGGCGCTGTTCCAGCTCGTTCAGGCGCATACGCAGCGGCTGCACCTGCTCGGCCAGATGGCGCTGGTTGACGCCGTCGCGCAGCAGTTCACGGGCAACGTCCCAGGCTTCGCTACGCGCCAGCGGGCCGTTAATGGCAACTACCAGCTGATAAGCCTGTTCAAACTGGCTGTGCGCCGTTTGCGCGACGCTCATTTTCTGTTCAAGCGAGAGCAGTTTCTCGGTGGCTTCCTGCTCTTTGGCCTGGAAGGTGTCCAGCCACTCGTCGGCACTTTCCGGCGTCAGATCCGGCAGATGACACAGCTCTTTCGCACGCTGTAGCGCCTGCAGCGCCTGGTTGTATTGAATCGCACGCGTCTGCTGCACGTCCAGCGCCTGCTGGTAGTCCGCAAGCTGGCTTTTCAGCTCGTCCACTTCCAGCTCGGCGGCTTCGGCGCGGGCTTCATTCTCTTCCTGCATCTCGGCGGCTTCGGCCACTACTTCATTTTGCTCTTCGAGACGAATTTGCAGCTCATCGAGGTCCGCTTCGTAGCGTTCGATCTTTTCCTGCTGACGCAGCGCGGTCTGCACCAGGTTCAGGTGATCGCTGGCGGCCTGATAGTCGGCTTCCAGGTCGCCCTCGGCACCGTTGTGCTCACCCAGCTCGCGCGCCATTTCGACGTGCTTGTACTGCTCGGCCACCAGCTGTTTACGGGAGGTAAACAGCTCGCGGCGATATTCTAATGCCTGATCGAGATGGACGCGGCGCTCGTTGGCGTGGCGCATGTAGTCCGCCGCAACGTAGTTGGTCGCTTCACTGATCAGGTGTTTAAACAGGTCGCGGTCAGACTGGGTAACGCGAATCGCTTCCAGCGTCATGCGGTTTTCACGCAGTGCCGCCTCCATGTCCTGGAAGGCCTTACGCACGCCGCTGTTTTCCGGCAGCAGATAGTCACGCAGGGAACGGGTAATGGCGCTGGAGATACCGCCGTACAGGGACGCTTCGATCAGACGGTAGTATTTACTACGGTCTGAAGCGGTGCGCAGACGGCGCGCCACCACGCCCAGATCGAACATCAGTGAGTGATAGTCAGTAATCGAGTTGAACTGCTTAAACTGCACCCCTTCGATGGCTTCAAGCTTGTCCTTCAGCTCCTGCAGCGTCAGGACGCGCGCCTGGCGTTCATTCAGCGTTTCCGTCAGCAGCGCGGTCGGCTGTACGGAGGTTGGCAGCCCCTGAATGGCGAACGGTTTGATATCCACTTTACGGTCGCGGCCGGCAACCTGTTGCAGACGTACGCCCACCACCACGCGCTGGTGACGGGAGTTGATGACGTCCAGCACGGAATAACAGACGCCCGCTTTCAGCTTACCGTGCAGGCCTTTATCGCGGGAGCCGCTTGTCGCGCCCGCTTCGGTGGTGTTACGGAAGTGAAGCAGCGTCAGGTCGGGGATTAGCGCCGTTACAAACGCCGCCATGGTGGTGGATTTACCCGCCCCGTTACCACCTGAGAGCGTCGTGACCAGCTCATCCAGATCGAAGGTTCGGGCAAAGAAGCCGTTCCAGTTAATCAGCGTCAGTGAGCGAAATTTACCGCGTTCAATCATTACTCTTCCTCCCCGCTATCCGGCAGATTCTCTTCATGCTCATCATTGAGCTGCAAATGGTTTTCCACCGGCATCGCTTCACCGTCGCGGATCATGCGAAGCTGCGCTTCACGCGCATCATCGCCCGCACGCACGTCGGCGCCGAAGCGGAAGACCGATTCCGTGATGCGGAATTTGCTGCTGTCGTGGCCCATAAACCAGACCATCCCCAGACGGCGCAGACGGTTCAGGGAAGAGCGAACCTTTTCCTGTAATTTTTGACGGTCAAGATCCGACCCTGTCGAACGGTTATTCACCAGCTTAAGCAGCTTGCTCTCATCCGCCAGCGTCAGCAGTTCATCGTACAGCTCCTGCTGGGTGAAGATGCCTTCATTTGCCAGGCGTTCCGGGCTGAGGTAGAGATAGCAAAGAATTTTGCCAACCATCATGTCCAGCTCGGAGAGCACGGAGCGCGGGATCAGGGTCGTGGAACGCGGGCGCAGATAGAAAAAGCCTTCCGGCGCGCGGATAAGCTCCACGTTATAGCGGGCGTAAAACTCTTCCAGGTACTCCTGGAAGTCCATCAAAAAGGCGTGATTATCCAGCTCGTCCAGGCCAATGTGACGACCGGCACGCAGCTGGCTGTCCAGCGCCGGAAATAACGGATTCGCCAGCGCCTGTGCCAGCTTAACTGGCATCACTTGTTCAATATTTGTCAATGACATGCGCCTGTACCTTGGCTCCGTAATCGTTAATTGGCTGCCACTTCGGCGGCAGTCCGGTGAAGTCTGCTTGCGCGATACCCAGGCGCACCGCCTGGTCTACCACAATGCGGGCAACGTCGAAGTGGCGCGCGCGCGGATATTGCGCCAGATAGTCGCGCACCACGAGCCCAAGATCCAGCGGCGCTTGTCTGGTTTTGTAGACGGCGAGCTGTTCTTCGATCATCGCCGCAAGTTGCTCACGAATTTCGTTGAATTCTTCGTACTCCAGATCCGGCGGCAGTTCACCGGTGACCTCTTCATCGCGCAGCGCCATCTCTTCGTCGCGCATATCCAACAGACGATCGGCATTGGCATAGGTCAGCGCCCACGGTGCATCAAAGTAGGTCTGTACCGACTGACGAAGACGCTGAGCAAAGACGCGGTTTTTATCCATATCAATCGCGGTACGGATAAATTTATGCACGTGGCGGTCATAGCCGATCCACAGATCGATCGACTGCTGGCCCCAGCTGATAATGCGGTCAAGTTTGCTCTGCAGATCAAACACCAGACGGTCGATAAAATGCAGATCGTCGTGCGCCAGGGTCGCATCCTGGATGCGCAGCAGGTTGGCCTGCAGCTTGTCCCCTGCGGCCTCCAGCGTATCCTGCAGCTCACGCAGCGTACCGGAGGTTTCTGACAATAAAAGTTCACAGCTGGAAATGGCCGCACGCCAGTCTTTGTTCAGCAGCTGCGCGATATCATCTTTCACCTGCTGCTGCTGCTCGTCCATCAGACGCTGAGTGAGATCGATACTGTCGAAAATCTCGGCCACCGAGTATTTCAGCGGCGCGTAAACGTTGCGGTGCCAGTGGAATTCGTCACCGTTTTCATCGGCCGCGTCAGCGGCACGTTTAAGCTCACCCGCCACGATCGAGAGCTGCATGGAGAGACGCAGCGTGGAAAATTCGCGCTGGCGAATGTAGTAGTCGGTGATGCCGATGCCCAGCGGCGTCAGGCGATAGATGGCGTTTCCTTCCGCCTGCTCGCTGGTAAAGCGGTTCAGCAGACGTTGACGCACCATATCGTTGATTGCGTTATTGGCACGCACGCTAATGGTTTCGCTGGTTTGCTCAAACGCATCACTGACGTGGCGGAACGCATCCACCAATTCACCCTCGCTCATTTCACCATCCAGCCGTTCGCCGTTCAGCGTGGCAACCGCCAGCAGGAAAGAGAGTCTGTCTACCGGCAGCGAGATGGAGAAATCGTTTTTCCTGGCCCAGGCAACCAGTTCGGGGACTGTCTGGGAAAATTCACTCATAGGTTATCCTTGCATCTGCGGCTTGTGCGCGGTGACGTGAATATAGCGGCCAAGGCTGACGAACGGCTCCTGGCGGCAATACCGCGTTTCTAATTCTGTTAAGGTGTCAAAACAGTCACGCTGTTTGTGTTTTTCACGCAGATAATCATGAAACACCCTGACGCCCGTCTTCCCGACGATCTGCCAGCCAATCTCTTCCAGCCAGCCGTAAACCTGCTGCGGATCGCGCGGATAGTCCGGGGAAAGCGTGCGTTTTTTCTTTTTCGGCATCCCGACCTGAACATAGTCGAAGTTCCCTGCCACCATGTTGTGCATCAGGAAGCCGTTAGCATTGTAGAACATCAGCGACAGCGTACCGCCCGGACGTAACATTGACCACAGGGTTTGTAACACGCTTTGCGGATCGGCAACCCACTCCAGCACCGCATGAAACAATATCAGATCAACCTGGGTTTCCAAATGCTGCGCGATGTCCTGAGCGGCGCATTGTATAAAATGCATGTTGTCGCTCACACCTTTCTCTTCTGCCGCACGCGTCGCGCGGGCGACCATTTCAGCAGAAAGATCGCAAAGCGTGACGTGATGACCGCGTTCAGCCATTTTTATCGCCGTCTGCCCTTCACCACCACCGGCGTCCAGCACGCGCAACGTTTGACCACCGAACGTCGCCAGAATAGTGTCCAGATCCTGCCAGAGGATCGTCTGACGGAGCTGCCCTTTCGTGGTGCCATAAATGTTGCGCGAAAACTTTTCCGCGATGTCATCAAAATTGCGATCCCGCATTGGGAGAGTTCCACTCGCTAACTGCAAAACCGCTATTTTGTCACACCCGCGCGGAGAATGAACCTCTCTGGTGTAATATCACCGGTAATCATCTGCTGTATGGTCAAAAAAGGAACCAAAAAGGATGCTTTTTACCCTTAAGAAATACGTTGGAGGGATGATGCTTCCCCTTCCGCTGCTGCTTATCATCATCGCGCTGGGGCTGGCGCTGGTGTGGTTTAGTCGCTTTCAGAAGAGTGGCAAAACGCTTATTACGTTCGGCTGGCTGGTCCTGCTGCTGCTGAGCCTGCAGCCGGTGGCGGATGGACTGCTGCGCCCCATCGAAAACAGGTACCCTACGTGGCAGGGAAACCAGAAAGTTGATTACATCGTTGTGCTGGGCGGCGGGTATACCTGGGACCCTGACTGGGCCCCCAGTTCGAACCTGATCAACAACAGCCTGCCGCGGCTAAACGAAGGTATTCGCCTGTGGCTGGCGAATCCGGGATCAAAAATGATCTTCACCGGCGCAGCGGCCAAAACCAACCCGGTGAGTACGGCTGAAGCGGGGGCCAGAATCGCGGAATCGCTCGGCGTACCGCGTTCCTCTATCATCACGCTGGACAGCCCAAAGGATACCGAGGAAGAGGCTGCCGCGGTGAAGCAGGCGATTGGCGATGTTCCGTTCTTACTGGTGACCTCCGCCTCGCACCTGCCAAGAGCGATGATTTTCTTCGAGAAGCAAGGTTTGCACCCGCTTCCCGCACCGGCAAACCAGATGGCCATCAGCGCGCCGCTCAACCCATGGGAACGGGTGATCCCCTCTCCGATGTGGTTGATGCATAGCGATCGCGTTGGCTACGAGACGCTCGGACGCCTCTGGCAGTGGCTGAAAGGCTCGTCAGGCGAGCCAGGGCAAGAGTGATTTAGCCGCCAGATCGAAGTTGGCGCGATTGAAACGTCCGGTGTTGACCAGTTGCGCCACTTCGTCCCAGAGCAGATAAAGCCAGCGACGCCAGAGAAACGCCTCTGCAACGGGCGCGCGTTGAAGGTAGTGCCACAGTAAACCTTCCGCCGCCCCGCTGTCGCTGAGCCTGAACAGCTCATATTCCCGCGGTGCCCAGAGCATGATCCCCGGCCCTAGCATCGCCAGGAGCTGATCGCTGCGGGAGTCTTTGAGCATACTGCGCAGAGTAAAATTGCCGTGGATCAGCACGCAGTTGTCGTTAAAGCCGTCGAACAGCGCCGGTAAGCACTCGCGGGTGCGAAACAGAATACGTTTGTCCTGCATGGTCAAGCCGGTATTGTTGAACTGGTTAAGCGTCCCCCACAGCACTTCCACCCGCTGGCGATACCACAGCGGCCACAGGTTTTCCTGGGTGCTGTCAACCGGACCAACAAGCCCTCGGCTATCCTGTCGGTGCCAGGCTAGCAGCGCCTCAACAATCTGATCTTTCAGCTGTTCCCAGCGTTCCGGCGTACGCGCGGGCGCTTCTACCGGCACACCGCGTAAACGCTCAATCAGCAGTACGTCCGGGCCGGGATGTTCCTCGTGGGTCATCACGCCGTACACGGTCGGCATACGGACGGTTCCCTCCCGTGCCAGCATCGACATTTTCCAGGCAAGCTGCCTGGCGACGCCCGGCGACGAGAAGCTTCGTGCCATCAGCGGCATCGGGTTGCCCTGGCCGTCATACAACGACCAGAGCGCGGTATCGACCTTTTCACTCACGCATTCGACCCGGCTTAACTTCTCACCCAGCAGATGGCTAAGTTCGGCACGCAGCTGTTCCATATGAGATTACCCCCATTAAGACTACTGCTTTTATAATGAGCGCACAGCGTGAAGATGTCACCCGGAAGAGATCAATTAGGGTAAAGAAAGGGGAATTTGCGGGGAGAGGACATCCCTCCGAAAGGAGGGATGCAGGCGGGATTAGCGCAACTCGGCGCGGACGCGCTCAAGATCTTCCGGCGTATCAACGCCCGTTCCCGGTACTTCGCGGGCAACGGCAACGTGGATTTTTTCGCCATACCAGAGCACGCGAAGCTGCTCCAGCATTTCGATATGCTCCAGCGGGCTCGGTGCCCAGGCTACATAGCGGCGAATAAAGCCGGCGCGATAGCCGTAGATCCCAATATGACGCAGGAAAGAATCACCGATGGTCTCTTTAGAGAGCGCAAAGCGATCGCGATCCCACGGAATCGTAGCGCGGGAGAAATAGAGCGCATAGCCTTCGGCATCCATCACCACCTTCACCGCATTCGGATTGAATGCCTCTTCAGCGTGGTGAATAGGCACCGCGAGCGTCGCCATACCGACCTGACGCTGCGCCAGGTTTTCCGCCACCTGACGGATAATAACGGCCGGGATCATCGGCTCGTCGCCCTGCACGTTTACGATGACCGTATCGTCACTGAAACCACATTTCTCAACCACTTCAGCCAGACGCTCGGTGCCGGACTGGTGATCGGCGCGGGTCATGCACACCTCACCGCCTGCGGCCTCAACCGCACGGGCGACATCAGGATGATCGGTTGCAACGATAATGCGGTCGGCACCGGACTCACGCGCCCGCTCAAGGACATGCACAATCATCGGCTTGCCGTTGATATCTACCAGCGGTTTACCCGGCAGACGCGTTGAGGCATAACGTGCAGGAATAATGACAACAAAACTCATGGTTTGCTCTCTTCTGCCACCAGGGAACGGGCTTCATTTTCCAGCAGTACCGGAATGCCGTCACGCAGCGGGAAGGCCAGACTGTCCAGCTTGCAGATCAGCTCCTGTTTGTCCTGGCTGTAGTAAAGTTTGCCGTTGCATACCGGGCAGGCAATAATTTCAAGTAAACGGTGATCCATAGTTCCTCCGTATGGGTAATCGCTAAAGCTTAACACATTCCCTTTTCAGGGCGTGCCTGTTTCCCAGCCACTTCGACAGGATGTGAATAACCCGTCAGGTACCCGGCCAAGCGTTACGTCGCGAGCCTCCTGCCAGCGCGCGAACTCGCTAATGGCGGACGTTAACCCTTTTTCCAGGCTCGCCGTGACCCTGATGCCCTCTTGCAGATAAAGGGCAATGACTTCAAGCGTGCCGGTCTTGCGGTGCATTTTGGCATCCATGCGTCCGACCAGTTGTCCCTTGTGCAGCAGCGGTAAAACAAAGTAGCCGTATTGCCGCTTTGGCGCCGGGGTATAGCATTCCAGCCGGTAGCTGAAGTCAAACAGCTGCTCGGCGCGTTTTCTGTCCCAGACAACCGGGTCGAACGGCGACAATACCGCGCTGTGGGTCGCCCGGAGTTTCCCCTCCAGAGCCTCGGGCAGCAGAGGGACAAGATCCGCATGCAGCCACATTTCTCCCAGCGTTTCCACCATAACGGGAATAACTCGCTGTTCACGCTGCCACATCCCCAGCAGAGGCTTCAGCGCAGGCTGACGGAGACGGTAATAGTCTGCCAGCCATTGCGGACGGAAAATGCCCAGGCTGCGGGCGCTGTTCTCCAGCATGATGGCCTCGGCCGCCTCCTGAGTAAGCAGATCCCGCTCGTCGTCCCAGTGAGGCATTACGCGATGCGTCAGATCATAAACGCGCTGAAAATTACGCCGTTCAATGACCATGACTTTGCCTGACGTGAACAACCCTTCAAGATGACGCTTGTGCGGCTTCCACTCCCACCATCCGCCTGCACCTTTGCGCGGATGTTCAAAATCGGCGGATCGAACGGGGCCGTTTTCCTGAATATGGCTGATAAGCTGCTCTATTTCGGCCTCATGTTCCTCCATCCACGCCTGCCGGTATTTCCATCCCATCTTTTCCGGAGCAAGCATACGGTGACGTACCAGGGCGAAATCGCTACGGGGCAGGAAGCAGGCTTCGTGAGCCCAGTACTCCATCAGCTCCCCTTTGGAGAGCGCCTCATCCAGCCACTGCGGAGGATAACTCCCCAGGCGGCTAAACAGCACCAGGTAAGGGCTACGGGCGACAATGTTAATGGTGTCGATTTGGAGCAGCGACATGCGCTGGACGGTAGAGAGGATATCGGCAGGCTGCGCGCGGCGACGGGGCTTTTTGAGCAGCCCCTGCGCGGCAAGGTGTAAATGACGTGCGGCTGAAAGCGAGAGTTGCGGTAAAGACATGCGTTTTCCTGTCAGTCAAAGCGCCACCAGAACCGCGTAAGCCTCTACTGCACCAACGCAATCAGTTCCTTAAGCAATTGTTCCGGCTGTTCGCCGCTGAGTTCAGCGTCAACGGGCAGATACCACCAGTTTTCTTTCGCAAAGGCACGGCATTTCACCGCATCTTTTTCGGTCATAATGAGCGTCTGGCCAGGCGCGGTAAACGCCTCAACCTGCTCTGCCACCATCGCCTGATGGTCAGCCAGCGGAACGCGTTTTTCCAGCCGGGCGCCACACTGTTCCAGCGTCGCGAAGAAGCGCGGCGGATGACCAATACCCGCCATTGCCACCAGCGAAGGCAGTTCTGCAACCGCCCGGCGTTCACCCGTCACCAGGTTGACCGCCATTCCCGGTAACAGACGCATAGGAATTTCACCCGCCTCGGCTTCACCGCCGTTAACAATCACCGCATCAACGGACTTCAGACGCGAAGCCCGTTCACGCATGGGGCCAGCGGGCAGCCACCAGCCGTTGCCGAAACGACGAACGCCGTCGATAACTACAATCTCTTTATCACGCGCCAGAGCGTAATGCTGCAGGCCGTCGTCAGTGATGATGATTTGTGCCGCGTGTTCAGCAAGCAGGGCCTGCACGGCGTCGCTGCGCACCGGGGAGACCGCAACCGGCGCACCGGTACGCTGGAAAATCAATACTGGCTCATCACCTGCTTCTGCGGTCGTGGTTTCCGCCGACAGCAGCAATGGGTAGCGCGCCGCTTTACCACCATACCCACGCGATACCACGCCGGGGCGGATGCCGCGTTTTTGCAACTGCTCCACCAGCCAGATCACCACTGGCGTTTTGCCGTTGCCGCCCGCCGTGAGGTTACCCACCACGACTACCGGAACCGGCGCGCGCCAGGCACGCTTGATCCCCAGACGGTAAAACAGGCGAATAATGCCGCTCACCAGGCCGTACAGCCAGGAGAGCGGCAAAAGCAGCAGCCACAGCGGGGATTCACCGGACCAGATGCGTGCAATCATTCGCCGAACTGCATCTTATGAAGCTGGGCGTAAACGCCACGATGTTCCAGCAGATCGGCATGGCTTCCGCGTTCAACAATGATGCCGTCCTCAACCACGACGATCTCATCTGCCTGCTCAATAGTGGACAGACGGTGCGCAATCACCAGCGACGTACGGTTCTTTTGCAGTTCATCCAGCGCCGACTGAATCGCGCGTTCAGATTCCGTATCCAGTGCAGATGTTGCTTCGTCCAGGATCAGTATCGGGCTATCGCGCAGCAGCGCGCGCGCAATGGCAATACGCTGGCGCTGACCGCCGGAGAGCAGTACCCCGTTTTCACCGATGATCGTATCCAGACCGTTATCCATCTTGTTGATAAAGTCCATTGCATACGCCATACGCGCGGCGTTCTCAATCTGCTCGCGGCTGTACTCGTCAGTGCGCGCATAAGCAATGTTGTTGGCAACCGTATCGTTGAAGAGATGCACGTTCTGAGAAACCAGCGCAACCTGGTTACGCAGCGACTGCAGGGTGTACTCCCGCAGGTCGTGACCATCCAGCAGGATCTCACCTTCGTTAATATCGTAGAAACGAGTGATGAGGCTCGCAATGGTGGATTTACCGGAGCCGGAGCGGCCTACCAGCGCAACGGTTTTACCTGCCGGAATCGTCAGGTTGATATTGCGCAGAGCCGGCGTTTCGCGGCCTGGATAGGTGAAGGTCACGTTGCGGAACTCCACGTCGCCACGCGCGCGCTCTACCTCGCGTGTACCTTCGTCTTTTTCCTGTTCAGAATCCAGAATGCTGAACAGCGTCTGGCAGGCGGCCATCCCGCGCTGGAACTGGGCGTTCACGTTGGTCAGGGATTTCAGCGGGCGCATCAGGGCAATCATCGAGGAGAAGACTACGGTGATAGTACCCGCCGTCAGCGTCTCCATTACGCTCGGGAAGCTTGCCGCATAAAGAACGAACGCCAACGCCAGTGAGGCAATCAGCTGAATGATCGGGTCAGAGATGGAAGAGGCCGAGACCATCTTCATCCCCTGCAGACGCATTTTGTTGCTGACTTTGTCAAAGCGTTTGGTTTCAACTTCCTGACCGCCGAAGATCAACACTTCTTTGTGCCCTTTCAGCATCTGTTCTGCGCTGGTCGTCACCTGCCCCATGGTGTTCTGCATATTCTTACTGATATTGCGGAAGCGCTTTGAGACGACGCGGATAGCAATGGACACGACCGGTGCCAGCACGATAAGGATCAGCGACAGCTGCCAGCTGTAATAGAACATCATTGCAAACAGACCGATGATCGACGCTCCTTCGCGCACGACGGTAATCAGCGCGCTTGAAGAGGAGGAGGCAACCTGCTCTGAATCGTAGGTAATACGAGACAGCAGCGTCCCGGTGGATTGCTTGTCAAAGAATGAGACCGGCATGCCCATCATGTGGCTGAACAGACGACGGCGCATGGTCATAACCACTTTCCCGGAAACCCAGGAGATACAGTAGCTGGAGATATAGCTGGTGATACCACGTAAGATCATCAGCCCGATAACCACCAGAGGCATCCATAGCAACACTGAGCGATCCGTTTTACCAAAACCGTCGTCCAGTAACGGTTTGAGGAGCGATAACATAAAAGTATCGCTGGCTGCGTTGAGGATTAACGCTACACCCGCCACGATCAGGCCTGCTTTAAAGGGAGCAATCATCGGCCAGAGTCGGCGGAAGGTTTGCCACGTGGAGAGATCTTTGTCGTTATGCATTCAAAAAACCAGCATTTGTTGAAATAGCCGCATATTCTACCCGTTATCTACGGGCGCGCCAAACCACTGATGATACCAGGGGGGTAAAAATTGATCCCGCACGCGCCGGATTTGCCAGCGATGGTGCGAAAATGTCACCGATATTTGCCCGGAATGGGGGGTATCGTGCCAGATATATCCCTCTTTTCGATAGCGCCGGACTACTTTAGCCGACGGGAATCGCCATGCGTTATAGCGGGCCGCTGAATCCAGCGCAATCTCCCCTTCCAGGCGCTGTACCAGCGGCAATGAAGACGAGGTATTGCTGCCGTGATGAGGTACCTGTATGAGGGTGGACGTCAGATGCTGCCAGTAATGGCTAAGCATAGCCTGTTCTGCCTGTGCTTCAATGTCTCCCGTCAGCAGAACGCTCTGCTCGCCGTCGTCAATTTTTACCACGCAGGAGTGATTGTTACCCTGAGCCGGATAATTTTCAGTGGGCCAGTGGACGGTGAACGTTAACCCCTGCCATTGCCATCTTTGCCCGCGAAAGCAGGGACGATGCCCAGTCTGGTGCAACGGACTTCTTACCCACATTTCGGGCCATGTTTTTTGCAGCGATACAAGACCTCCCGCATGGTCGAGATGCTCATGGCTGAGAATAACGCCTTCCGGCTGCAGATGATGCCAGCGCAGCCATGGAATAATTAACCGCTGTGCACTATCCCCGCCCGGCCAGGCAAGCCCGGTATCGTAAAGAATGGCTTTTCCCTGTCGTTCAATAACCATTGCCAGCCCCTGCCCCACGTCCAGCATATGGAGCGTCCAGGCGTCGCTTTTCGCCGTTCGCCAGAGGGGAGAAGCCAGCAAGACACTTCCCGCCAGACAAACGGCAGGAACGGTTTTCCAGGCGCGGAAACGCCAGCCGATGAGGATAAGCCACGGCAGTAACGTCATGTACTGCCAGCGCTGGTCCACACTCTGCCAGCCGTCTGGCAGGCGCATCAGCAACCAGAACAACCCGGCAAGCGTCTTATCGGCTGCATACCAGATGCCGCTTTCCAGCCCCGCCAGCGGCAGCAGATGGAGCAGCATGCCAAGTAAAATCAGCGGTACGCAGACAAACGTCACCAACGGCACGGCAAAGAAGTTGGCGATCAACGATGAAATGCTAAAGCCATGGAAAATCAGAACCTGTAGCGGCATGAGAAGTAACAGCATGCCGACCTGCAGATAGACAAGGTTCAGCAGCGGACGTATCCGGCGAGCCCACTGCCAGTGAGGAAGCGGCAACCACTGAAACCAGAAAATCAGCGCGGCGACGGCAAATGCAGACAAAAGCAGACTCTGCGAAAGTATGGCTAAGGGATCGCTTATCAGGATCGCCGCGACACAGCAGATCCACACCTGCCATGGAGACCATTGCCGGGAACCGATCCGCAGCGCCGCCAGTACAGCAAGTGCGATGACCGTGCGTAGCGCGGGCGGTTGCAGACCGGTCAGCCAGGCGTAGAAAGCAGCAAAGAATAACCCTGCCAGCAGAGGCATTTGCCAGTTGACCCGATGGCAAGGTAATAAAAACTGAAGCCCGCGCACAAGAAACCAGACGATGGAGGCCGCCAGCGCGATATGCAGACCCGAAATCGCCATCAGATGCAGCGTGCCGGTTTCACGCATCAGGTCTTTTATTTCCCTGGGGACATCCAGACGTTCTCCCATGCCCAGCCCGAGGATAACCGCGCCCCAGCGATAAACTGAAAGTCGGTTTTGCAGCGATGTCAGGTATTGCGCTCGCAGGCTACAGCGTCCATCGATGAGTTCTGCATGGGTAAAACGCCCACTTAGCGTTTTATGGCGGGCAATAGCGCTGCGCTGGGGGTCATACCCTCCGTCGTTCAGTTCGCCGTGTACAGGCCTGAGCCGGAGCGTCATCGCCCAGCGCTGACCGGCACACGCTTTCTGCGGCAGATAATGACCATAAAGCGTTACGCCTGTTGACGCCCACCAGCGATGGCCATCAACGGTGAGTATTTTTCCCTGATGCACAGTGGCACCATCAGTCGCGGCGATCTCCACCTCGGCCTGTACGGCACCTGCGGTTAAATGCTGCATCGGCCAGACGCTCTCTTGCGCGGCCAGAATGCCCCACACGCAAAATAACAGCGTCAACCCCACATACTTCAGCCGTACGTTTTGGCGTGCGGCCAGTGCAACTGCGCCAGCCATCATTATCCAGATGGTATAACGCGATGGCAGTTCAGGTAACCAGAGTAACGGGGCTATCGCCAGAATGGCGCAGATACCTAAAGCGGGAATTCCCATTGCTACCTCCCTGTTTCTGGGTGGCAGTATGCGGGCAGATCGAGCGGGGTGTCAGGCGTGAAAAATGCAATCTACAGCAAGCGCTGCAAGGTTTTTAGCGCGTTGCAGAAAACGCAACTTAAAATGCGAGACACCTTCAGAATGAAAGTGACGGAGACAAAAAAAGCACCCGCAGGTGCTTTCTTTCGAACCCAGTTTAACCGGCTGGCTAAACTCAGTTGCCGTAAATATTGGCGCGATCGCGCAGTTCTTTACCCGGCTTAAAGTGTGGAACGTACTTCCCTTCCAGCTCGACTTTATCACCAGTTTTCGGGTTACGCCCGGTACGTGGAGCACGATAGTGCAGAGAAAAACTACCGAAACCGCGGATTTCAATGCGCTCGCCCTGGGCAAGAGTGGAGGCCATATGCTCCAGCATCTCTTTTACGGCATCTTCCACTGCCTTGGCAGGGATATGCGGTTGCTGACTGGCAAGTCTTTCAATCAATTCTGACTTGGTCATGATTCCTCCGGTTCCTTTCAAACCAATTAGCTGAACAGCTCATTAAACAAGGGCGGCCGTAGCCGCCCTTTGTTATTGATTACAGGACGAATCCTGCAATCTGTCAAGTCTGCTCCTCATCCTTCGCGCTGTAAATGCGTTACAGCTCAAATGATGCTGAGAACCTGATATTACTCGCCTTTAGCTGCTTTGAAAGCTTCAGCCATTGCGTTGTTAGAGAAGTTTGCATCTTCCTGTTTGTTAACAGTTGCGATTGCATCTTTCTCATCAGCTTCGTCTTTAGCACGAACAGACAGGCTGATTGCACGGTTCTTACGGTCAACACCGGTGAACTTAGCTTCAACGTCGTCGCCTACGTTCAGAACCAGAGTGGCATCTTCAACGCGGTCACGTGAAGCTTCAGAAGCGCGCAGGTAACCTTCAACGCCGTCAGCCAGTTCTACGGTTGCGCCTTTAGCGTCAACTGCAGTCACTTTACCGTTTACGATTGCGCCTTTCTTGTTCAGTGCAACCCAGTTGTTGAACGGATCTTCTGCGAGCTGTTTAACGCCCAGGGAGATACGCTCACGCTCTGCGTCAACCTGCAGAACAACTGCAGCGATTTCGTCGCCTTTTTTGTATTCACGAACTGCTTCTTCGCCTGCAACGTTCCAGGAGATGTCAGACAGGTGAACCAGGCCATCGATGCCGCCATCCAGGCCGATGAAGATACCGAAGTCAGTGATAGACTTGATTTTACCTTCAACACGGTCGCCCTTGTTGTGGGTTTCCGCGAACTGCTGCCATGGGTTGTTTTTGCACTGCTTCAGGCCCAGGGAGATACGACGACGTTCTTCGTCGATATCCAGAACCATCACTTCCACTACATCACCAACGTTAACAACTTTGGATGGGTGGATGTTTTTGTTGGTCCAGTCCATTTCGGAAACGTGCACCAGGCCTTCAACGCCTTCTTCGATTTCAACGAAGCAGCCGTAGTCGGTCAGGTTGGTTACGCGACCAGTCAGTTTAGTACCTTCTGGGTAACGCTTAGCGATAGCTACCCATGGATCTTCGCCCAGCTGTTTCAGGCCGAGGGATACACGAGTACGCTCGCGGTCGAACTTCAGCACTTTAACAGTGATTTCGTCGCCCACGTTCACGATTTCGCTTGGGTGCTTAACGCGTTTCCACGCCATGTCGGTGATGTGCAGCAGGCCATCAACGCCGCCCAGGTCAACGAATGCGCCGTAGTCAGTGAGGTTCTTAACGATACCTTTGACTTCCATGCCTTCCTGCAGGTTTTCCAGCAGCTGATCGCGTTCTGCGCTGTTTTCGGATTCGATAACGGCACGACGGGAAACAACAACGTTGTTACGCTTCTGGTCCAGCTTGATTACTTTGAACTCAAGCTCTTTGCCTTCGAGGTGCAGGGTGTCACGGACTGGACGAACGTCTACCAGTGAACCTGGCAGGAACGCACGAATACCATTCAGCTCAACAGTGAAGCCACCTTTAACTTTGCCGTTGATAACACCGACCACAGTTTCAGCTTCTTCGTAAGCTTTCTCCAGCGTGATCCATGCTTCGTGACGTTTAGCTTTCTCACGAGACAGCAGGGTTTCGCCGAAGCCGTCTTCTACTGCGTCCAGAGCAACGTCAACTTCGTCACCAACCTGGATTTCCAGCTCGCCCTGGGCGTTTTTGAACTGCTCAGCCGGAATGGCGGACTCAGATTTCAGACCGGCGTCAACCAGTACTACGTCTTTGTCGATAGCAACAACAACACCGCGAACGATGGAACCCGGACGGGTTTCGATTTCTTTTAAGGATTCTTCAAACAGTTGAGCAAAAGATTCAGTCATGTTTAATCTTCAGGTTAATATTAACGTCCACCTGGCTCCGTGCCGGATGGGGTTGTTTCACATACCCGCCGTCAATCCATTGCAGCGGGGGTACTGCTAAATCGGTCGCGATTACGCGAGTGCCAGTTTTTGGCGCGCATATTGTAGCGCTTTTTCAATCACTTGCTCAATAGTTAAACTGGTCGAATCCAGAACTAATGCATCTTCTGCAGGAACAAGCGGTGCGACGGCGCGGTTACGATCGCGGTCATCGCGCTCTTTTATCTCGGATAAAAGGCGATCAAAGTTAACACTAAACCCCTTTTCCTGCAACTGAAGCATACGGCGTTGAGCACGTTCTTCCGAAGAGGCGTCAAGGAAAATTTTTACTGGCGCATCAGGGAAGACCACGGTTCCCATGTCGCGTCCATCAGCGATCAGACCCGGGGCTTCACGAAACGCTCGCTGGCGACGCAGCAGCGCCTCGCGAACGCGTGGGAAAGCCGCCACCCGGGAGGCCGCATTAGCGACTTCCTGCGTACGGATTTCGCCGCTCACGTCTTCCCCTTCCAGGATCACTTCCAGGTTGCCATCGGTAGAAACAAAACGCACATCCAGATGCGCAGCCAGCGGTACCAGCGCTTCTTCAGAGGCGACATCCACGTGATGATGCAGCGCAGCCAGCGCCAGCACGCGATAGATTGCTCCCGAATCTAAAAGATGCCATTGCAATGCTTCCGCCATCGCTTTGCACAGAGTACCTTTCCCTGCGCCACTCGGCCCATCAATGGTGATTACCGGGGCAACTGCCGTCATCTTTTTCTCCTTAAATAAGGCATACCGTTAACATGAACGCCGCGCATTATACGCGCCAACGTGCGCAACTGTTACCTTTGCGTGCAAATTACGGAATGATAGAAGCAGAGTGTAGAAGAAATGAGCGGGAAAGATCGTCAGGAAGCGTAAGGAAATGCCGCATCAGGTGATGCGGCAAGACTTCATCATGCCAGGGTGCTAATGCGCGCCAGCTGTTCGAAATAGTCCGGGAAGGTTTTCGCCGTACATTTCGGATCGAGAATGGTCACAGGGGTATCGGACAGCGCCACCAGCGAGAAACACATCGCCATACGGTGATCGTTATAGGTCCCGATTTCAGCAAAGTTCAGTTTTGCCGGAGGGGTAACGCGAATGTAATCTTCGCCCTCTTCTACCTCAGCGCCGACTTTACGCAGCTCGGTTGCCATCGCGAACAGGCGGTCCGTCTCTTTTACGCGCCAGTTATAGATGTTGCGCAGCGTGGTGGTGCCTTTGGCAAACAGCGCCGCCGTGGCAATGGTCATCGCCGCATCCGGGATATGGTTCATGTCCATGTCGATGGCGTTCAGCTCACCGTGGGTACAGGAGATGAAATCATCTCCCCAGGTGACAACCGCGCCCATTTTTTCCAGCACGTCAGCAAAACGAATATCGCCCTGCACGCTGTTGCGGCCAATGCCGGTCACTTTTACCGTACCGCCTTTAATCGCGCCAGCGGCAAGGAAATAGGACGCGGATGAAGCATCGCCTTCAACCAGGTAGTTACCCGGCGACTGGTACTGCTGCGCCCCACGCACGACAAAGCGCTGATAAGACTGGTTTTCAACCTCAACGCCGAAGGTTTTCATCAGATGCAGCGTAATATCAATATACGGTTTGGAGACCAGCTCACCTTTAATCGTGATAACCGTATCCTGCGGGGCCAGCGGCGCGGTCATCAGTAGCGCCGTCAGGAACTGGCTGGAGACGCTGCCGTCAACCTCGACGGTACCGCCGGTAAAGCCCCCGCGCAGACGCAGTGGCGGGTAATTTTCCTGCTCCAGATACTCAATCTGCGCGCCGCCCTGACGCAGGGCATCTACCAGATGGCCGATCGGACGCTCCTTCATGCGCGGCTCGCCGGTCAGCACGATGTTATTGCTCCCGAGGCACAGGGCCGCCGCCAGCGGACGCATCGCGGTACCCGCGTTACCCAGAAACAGCTCAAGCTCTTCACTCGCCTGCAGCGCGCCGCCGTTGCCGGTCACTTCGCAGCGGGTGCGATCGTCAGAGAGTGTGTAATGAACGCCCAACGCTTTCAGCGCATTGAGCATATGGCGCACGTCATCGCTGTCCAGCAGGTTGGTGAGGACGGTGGTGCCGTTTGCCAGAGCTGCCAGCAGCAGAGCGCGGTTCGAGACACTTTTTGAACCAGGCAGATTGATGGTGCCATCTACCCGCGCGATAGGTTGTAACGTCAGGGATTCCATGAAAACTAAACTCTCAACTCAACATAATAAAAACCCCGCAGGGACGCTGCGGGGGTGAAAAACAGCAAATTAACCGTGACGACGTTCGAAGTCGATCATGAAATCGGTCAGGGCTTTAACGCCTTCCAGCGGCATGGCGTTATAAATGGAGGCACGCATGCCGCCCACGACACGGTGACCTTTGAGCGCATGCAGACCTGCGGCGAAGGACTCTTCCAGGAACACTTTGTCCAGGTTGCTGTCCGCCAGCTGGAACGGCACGTTCATGCGCGAACGGTTCGCTTTCGCCACATCGTTACGGTAGAAATCGCTCTTGTCGATCGTGCCGTACAGCAGTTCGGCTTTCTGCTGATTGATCTTGTCCATCTGCGCCACGCCGCCGTTTTGCTTCAGCCATTTGAAGACCAGGCCGGAGAGATACCAGGCAAACGTAGGTGGGGTGTTGAACATTGAGTCGTTGTCATTCAGGACGGTGTAATCGAGAATCGACGGGCAGGACTTATGGGCTTTCCCCAGCAGGTCTTCACGGACGATGACAATAGTCAGCCCAGCAGGACCGATGTTTTTCTGAGCACCTGCGTAAATGACGCCGTAGCGACTGACGTCCAGCGGAGTGGACAGAATGGTTGAAGAGAAGTCCGCCGTCACAATGACATTGTCGCCAAAGTCTGGCTCTTCGTGAATGGCGATGCCGTCGATGGTTTCGTTCGGGCAGTAGTGGAGATACGCGGCGTTGTCAGACAGCTGCCACTCGCTCATCGGCTTCACGGCGCGCAGACCGTCAACGGTCACTTTGGCGTCGATAACGTTCGGCGTGCAGTATTTGTGCGCTTCTTTTACCGCACTGGCTGCCCAGTAGCCGGCATCGACGTAATCAGCGGTGGTTTTGTCGCCCAGCAGATTGAGCGGGATGCCCGCAAACTGGCCGCGTCCGCCGCCGTGACAGAACAATACTTTGTAGTTCGAGGGAATGTTCAGCAGATCGCGAAAATCCTTTTCTGCCTCTTCCGCCACCTGAATAAACGCTTTACCACGGTGGCTGATTTCCATCACCGACGTACCCAGACCGTTCCAGTCACACAGCTCCTGTTGAGCCTGTTTGAGCACGTCTGCCGGTAACATTGCCGGACCTGAACTGAAATTAAAGACTTGAGCCATTTCCCCTCACCACGCTAAAAGCCATAAGTTATAACTGTGGATATCGGTTTTATCATTCAGTGACACGCGCCGCAATGTCTAAAACTTATGACCGGGGAAATGTGCCCTTCGTCACACAAAACAATCTGCCGCCTCGTCGTCACAAAACCGACAAAATCGCTGTCAGACGAGGCGTTTAGCCCGGCTAACCTTTGTCCATTCCGGATTTGCACAACGAGGGCATAATTGATGATCGCCCGCATGCATCCCCACAACATGACTACATTTTATACATGCATACTCCCCGGTTTCAGGTATCACCCTGAACCGTTCTACTAACATATCCGGCAGGATACACAGGCCGGGCTTAACGTCGTCATCAGCATAGTAATAGACGCTGATTTGCCCATTGGTTTCCATGATCGCCAGCCGCACCTGTCCGAGCTGTTCAACGCTATTCAGGCGCAGCTCCATAAAGAACTCAAACTCGGTCATATTGGCGCTTTGCACATTTTCCCAGGCCAGCTGACCGTCCTCGACAATAACGACCGGTTTCCCTTCAAGCAGATCTTCCAGCTTTTCACTTTTTGACATCAGCCACATCACCAACCGGTAAAGCAAGGCGAGGGAAACAAAAACGATAAACACCGGCACCATCGGCACGTCGTCATAAAACGCGACGTCCCCCGCCGCCGAGCCCAGCGTCAGGATGATCAGCACTTCAAACAGCGACATCTGACGAACGCCACGACGGCCGGTAATTTTGAGAAACAGGAAGACGAGTACGAAGGTATACAGGCTGCGCAGCGCCACTTCGCCCAGAAATTCAGGTGGAACTTTATCAAACGCCATCCGCTGGAGATCAAATGCTTTCATTTTTCTATGCCTTAACAGTCAGTTACTGCTACTAAGCATAGCCCAGCCATTTATTTTCGCCGGAGATAGCACCCGTCACGCAAAACCCGTATCATTGCGCGCTTTACGTACGATAAAAGTGAACGCCATGACTCAAACGTTTATCCCCGGCAAAGACGCCGCTCTGGAAGATTCCATCGCTCGCTTCCAGCAGAAACTGACCGACCTGGGCTTTAACATCGAAGAAGCCTCCTGGCTGAACCCGGTGCCTCACGTCTGGTCCGTGCACATTCGCGACAAAGACTGCGCGCTCTGCTTTACCAACGGTAAAGGTGCGACGAAAAAAGCGGCACTGGCCTCTGCGCTGGGTGAGTATTTTGAGCGTCTGTCCACCAACTACTTCTTCGCTGACTTCTGGCTGGGTGAAACCATCGCCAACGGCCCGTTCGTTCACTATCCGAACGAAAAATGGTTCCCGCTGACCGAAGACGATGAACTGCCGGAAGGCATTCTGGATGCCCGTCTGCGTGCCTTCTACGATCCGGAAAACGAACTGACCGCCAGCATGCTGATCGATCTGCAGTCTGGGAATGAAGAGCGTGGGATCTGCGCCCTGCCGTTCACCCGTCAGTCTGACGAGCAGACCGTGTATATTCCGATGAACATCGTCGGCAACCTGTATGTGTCCAACGGTATGTCCGCCGGTAACACCCGCAATGAAGCGCGCGTGCAGGGTCTCTCTGAAGTCTTCGAGCGTCATATCAAAAACCGCATTATCGCCGAATCCATCAGCCTGCCTGAAATTCCGGCAGACGTGCTGGCGCGCTACCCGGGGGTGGTGGAATCCATCGCCAAACTGGAAGCTGAAGGTTTCCCAATCTTTGCGTATGACGGCTCGCTGGGCGGTAAATATCCGGTTATCTGCGTCGTGCTGTTTAACCCGACTAACGGAACCTGCTTCGCCTCCTTCGGCGCGCATCCTGACTTCGGCGTGGCGCTGGAGCGTACCGTGACCGAGCTGCTGCAGGGCCGTAGCCTGAAAGATCTCGACGTATTCACCCCGCCAACGTTTGACGATGAAGAAGTGGCCGAGCACACCAACCTCGAAACCCACTTCATCGACTCCAGCGGTTTGATCTCCTGGGATATGTTCAAGCAGGACGCGGACTATCCGTTCGTGGACTGGAGCTTTGCCGGTACCACGGAAGAAGAGTTCGCGACGCTGATGGCGATCTTTAACGCGGAAGACCAGGAAGTGTACATTGCCGATTACGAGCACCTGGGCGTTTACGCGTGCCGCATCATCGTGCCTGGCATGTCTGATATCTATCCGGCGGAAGATCTGTGGCTCGCAAACAACAGCATGGGCGCGCACCTGCGTGAAACCCTACTCTCCCTGCCGGGCAGCGAGTGGGAAAAAGAAGATTATCTCAACCTGATAGCCCAGCTGGACGATGAAGGCCACGATGACTTTACCCGCGTGCGCGAGCTGCTGGGTCTGGCGACCGGGAAAGACAACGGCTGGTACACGCTGCGCATCGGTGAACTGAAAGCGATGCTGGCCCTCGCGGGCGGCGATCTGGATCAGGCTCTGGCCTGGACAGAATGGACCATGGAGTTTAACCAGTCGGTCTTCTCCGCCGAGCGCACCAACTATTACCGCTGCCTGCAAACCCTGCTGCTGCTTGCGCAGGAAGACGATCGCGAGCCACTGCAGTACCTGAACGCTTTCGTACGTATGTACGGTGCTGAAGCGGTTGAAGCCGCCAGCGCGGCGCTGAGCGGTGAAGAGCCGTTCTACGGTCTGCAGGCGGTTGACAGCGATCTGAAAGCCTTCCCGGCACATCAGTCTCTGCTGAAGGCCTATGAAAAACTGCAGAAAGCAAAAGCTGCTTACTGGTCAAAATAAACGCATATAACATTAACGGCAGTAGGCGTATTTAATCGTCTGGGCTATATTACGGGGCAATTTCATTGCCCCGTTTTTTATTCTCTTCGGCAATGATTGTTGATTGTAATAATAAAGTTAAACATGGGTAAATATAATAATATTTGCCTGGGCTTTATTGTTACTTTTTATGGTAAATACTCCATATTAATTAACTGTTTCGAAGGGGGCCGAACGAAAAAATTCAACTCTTTTCATAACTTTTAAAATTTATTTTTATACGGATAATCAAATACTTACTCCGCATTTGCTGTAAAACCATACATACTGCGGGCCTATAAGCCAGGCGAGATATGATCTATATCAATTTCTCTTCTATAATGCTTTGTTAGTATCTCGTCGCCGACTTAATAAAGAGAGAGTTAGTGTGAAAGCTGACAACCCTTTTGATCTTTTACTCCCCGCCGCGATGGCAAAAGTTGCCGAAGAAGCGGGTGTCTATAAAGCAACGAAACACCCGATGAAGACGTTCTATCTGGCGATCACCGCTGGTGTGTTCATCTCTATCGCTTTCGTCTTCTACATCACCGCCACCACCGGTACTGCCGGAATGCCTTTCGGCATGGCCAAACTGATTGGCGGCATTTGCTTCTCACTGGGTCTGATTCTCTGCGTCATTTGCGGCGCCGACCTCTTCACCTCAACGGTGCTGATTGTTGTGGCGAAAGCCAGCGGAAGAATTACCTGGGGTCAACTGGCGCGCAACTGGCTTAACGTCTACGTTGGTAACCTGATTGGCTGTCTGCTCTTTGTTCTGTTGATGTGGCTCTCTGGCGAGTATATGACCGCCAACGGTGGCTGGGGGCTTAATGTCCTGCAAACCGCTGACCACAAAATGCATCACACATTTATCGAAGCCGTTGCTCTCGGCATCCTCGCAAACCTGATGGTCTGCCTGGCGGTCTGGATGAGCTACTCTGGCCGTAGCCTGATGGATAAAGCCATGATTATGGTTCTGCCGGTTGCGATGTTTGTTGCCAGCGGCTTCGAGCACAGTATTGCGAATATGTTCATGATCCCGATGGGGATTGTTATCCGCAACTTTGCAAGCCCGGAGTTCTGGACCGCAGTTGGTTCATCCCCGGAAAGTTTCTCTCACCTGACTATTATGAATTTCATTACTGATAACCTGATCCCCGTCACTATCGGGAACATTATCGGTGGGGGTCTGTTAGTTGGGTTGACATACTGGGTCATTTACCTGCGTGGCGGCGACCATCATTAATGGTTGTCTCAGGCAGTAAATAAAAAATCCACTTAAGAAGGTAGGTGTTACATGTCCGAGCTTAATGAAAAGTTAGCCACAGCCTGGGAAGGTTTTGCGAAAGGTGACTGGCAGAATGAAGTCAACGTCCGTGACTTCATTCAGAAAAACTATACCCCGTATGAAGGTGACGAATCCTTCCTGGCTGGCGCAACTGACGCGACCACCAAGCTGTGGGACAGCGTAATGGAAGGCGTTAAACTGGAAAACCGCACTCACGCGCCAGTTGATTTTGACACCTCCGTTGCATCCACCATCACTTCTCACGATGCTGGCTACATCAACAAAGCCCTTGAGAAAATTGTTGGTCTGCAGACTGAAGCACCACTGAAACGCGCCATCATCCCGTTCGGTGGTATCAAAATGGTTGAAGGTTCCTGCAAAGCGTATAACCGCGAGCTGGACCCAATGCTGAAAAAAATCTTCACCGAATACCGCAAAACCCATAACCAGGGCGTATTCGATGTTTATACCAAAGACATTCTGAACTGCCGTAAATCTGGCGTTCTGACTGGTCTGCCAGATGCCTATGGCCGTGGCCGTATCATCGGTGACTACCGTCGCGTTGCGCTGTACGGTATCGACTTCCTGATGAAAGACAAATACGCGCAGTTCGTTTCCCTGCAGTCTGACCTGGAAAACGGCGTAAACCTGGAAGCGACTATCCGTCTGCGTGAAGAAATTGCTGAACAGCACCGCGCGCTGGGTCAGATCAAAGAGATGGCGGCTAAATACGGCTGCGATATCTCTGGTCCTGCGACCAACGCTCAGGAAGCTATTCAGTGGACCTACTTCGGCTACCTGGCCGCTGTTAAGTCTCAGAACGGTGCAGCAATGTCCTTCGGCCGTGTATCCACCTTCCTGGATGCGTACATCGAACGTGACCTGAAAGCAGGTAAAATCACCGAGCAAGACGCTCAGGAAATGATTGACCACCTGGTCATGAAACTGCGTATGGTTCGCTTCCTGCGTACCCCAGAATATGATGAACTGTTCTCTGGTGACCCAATCTGGGCAACCGAATCAATCGGTGGTATGGGCGTTGACGGCCGTACGCTGGTTACAAAAAACAGCTTCCGCTTCCTGAATACCCTGTACACCATGGGTCCTTCTCCGGAGCCGAACATCACCGTTCTGTGGTCTGAAAAACTGCCTCTGAACTTCAAGAAATTCGCCGCTAAAGTGTCCATCGACACCTCTTCTCTGCAGTACGAGAACGATGACCTGATGCGTCCGGACTTCAACAACGACGACTACGCTATCGCTTGCTGCGTGAGCCCAATGGTTGTTGGTAAACAAATGCAGTTCTTCGGTGCGCGTGCAAACCTGGCGAAAACCATGCTGTACGCTATCAACGGCGGCGTTGATGAAAAACTGAAAATGCAGGTTGGTCCTAAGTCTGAGCCAATCAAAGGCGACGTGCTGAACTATGACGAAGTCATGGAGCGCATGGACCACTTCATGGACTGGCTGGCTAAGCAGTACGTGACCGCGCTGAACGTTATCCACTACATGCACGACAAGTACAGCTACGAAGCCTCTCTGATGGCGCTGCACGACCGTGACGTTATCCGCACCATGGCGTGTGGTATCGCAGGTCTGTCTGTTGCGGCTGACTCCCTGTCTGCAATCAAATACGCGAAAGTTAAACCAATTCGTGACGAAGACGGCCTGGCCGTAGACTTCGAAATCGAAGGCGAATACCCGCAGTTTGGTAACAACGACGCTCGCGTTGATGACATGGCGGTTGACCTGGTAGAACGTTTCATGAAGAAAATTCAGAAACTCACTACCTACCGTAACGCTATCCCGACTCAGTCTGTTCTGACCATCACCTCTAACGTTGTGTATGGTAAGAAAACCGGTAACACTCCAGACGGTCGTCGTGCTGGCGCGCCATTTGGCCCAGGTGCTAACCCAATGCACGGTCGTGACCAGAAAGGTGCTGTAGCTTCTCTGACCTCCGTTGCTAAACTGCCGTTTGCTTACGCGAAAGATGGTATCTCTTACACCTTCTCTATCGTGCCAAACGCGCTGGGTAAAGACGACGAAGTGCGTAAAACTAACCTCGCGGGTCTGATGGATGGTTACTTCCACCACGAAGCGTCCATCGAAGGTGGTCAGCACCTGAACGTGAACGTAATGAACCGTGAAATGCTGCTCGACGCGATGGAACATCCTGAGAAATATCCTCAGCTGACCATCCGCGTATCTGGCTACGCAGTACGTTTTAACTCCCTGACGAAAGAACAGCAGCAGGACGTTATCACCCGTACTTTCACTCAGTCCATGTAAGTGGAATTGACTGAAATCACGCGTTAAAAAGCGTACAATAAAGGCTCCACGCAAGTGGGGCCTTTTTAACACCCTCGCTTCACCAGTCTCTTTTGTCCGCTATCTATACTTTATGGATAACAGCCAAAACAGACTCGACATAGCCTTTGAGCTGTGCAACTACACAGGCCCCCGGATGGGCCAAATTCGGAGATATCACCGCAATGTCAACTATTGGTCGCATTCACTCCTTTGAATCCTGTGGCACCGTCGATGGCCCGGGGATCCGCTTTATTACCTTTTTCCAGGGCTGCCTGATGCGCTGCCTGTACTGCCATAACCGCGACACCTGGGACACGCACGGCGGTAAAGAAGTCACCGTGGAAGATCTGATGAAAGAGGTGGTGACCTACCGCCACTTTATGAACGCATCCGGCGGTGGCGTGACCGCGTCCGGCGGTGAAGCTATTCTTCAGGCTGAGTTTGTCCGCGACTGGTTCCGCGCCTGCCATAAAGAAGGCATTCATACCTGTCTCGACACCAACGGCTTTGTGCGCCGCTACGATCCGGTCATTGATGAACTGCTCGACGTGACCGATCTGGTGATGCTCGATCTCAAACAGATGAACGATGAGATCCACCAGAATCTGGTTGGCGTTTCTAACCACCGTACGCTGGAGTTTGCCAAATACATCGCCGACAAAGGCATCAAAACCTGGATCCGCTACGTTGTTGTTCCCGGCTGGTCAGATGACGATGACTCCGCGCATCGCCTGGGTGAATTTACCCGCGACATGGGCAACGTCGAGAAAATTGAGCTTCTGCCCTATCACGAACTGGGTAAACATAAATGGGTGGCGATGGGCGAAGAGTACAAGCTTGATGGCGTGAAGCCGCCGAAAAAAGAGACGATGGAACGCGTGAAAGGTATTCTTGAGCAGTACGGCCACAAGGTCATGTATTAAAGAGAAGGCCCGGTAAGAACCGGGCCTTTTTATATTCTATTTAAAGACGCCGTTAATTACGGAGGTCACAATCGCCGTACTCAGCGCAATTAAGACCAGGTCGTCCCCGACCACACGCCATTCATAGCCCGGGTAGGAAGGAAGCTGGCCGAGCATAGAGGCTGGTACGGTCTTCTTCGCAATGCCCGGAGGAAGCGGTTTACCGCGTGCGAGGTTTTTCGCAATCCCCGGAGGCAGAGACTCATAGCCCGTTAAGCCATAATTCAGGGCCAGGTGGCGGGCATGATCGAAGCTCACGCGAGCGTCGACGTCATTACCGACATCTTTGCTGTTTTTGAAGCTCTTATCCGATTTTCCAGGGTTTTCCTTTCCGCTATTTTGCTTATTACCATGGTTACCGGAATTACCAGAATTCCCGTTACCATGATTGCCGCCATTACCTTGTCCGCCACTGTTTCCATGACCACCGCCATTCCCGTTTCCAGGATTAGCCATGACCGGAGCCGTTGCAAACGTTAAAGACAACACTACGGCAAGTGCGGTAGTGGAAAAACGACGTATAGACATGATTGTTGCCTTTTGTGGTAGAACTCATTTGAATTATCGCCAGGCGGGGAAAACAAACAATGCGTAAAAGTCTTATATGTGACAGGGACAAAAAAGCCTGTCATCGACAGGCTTTTATTTAATCAGGCGTGCGCCACAGGGGTTGGATGCTCGCCCGCTTTGCGCAGCAGCATCAGGAGATAAATAAACGACACGCTGGCAATCATGATAAACAGCAAATTGTCGGAATAATTCTGCATCAGCATCGCGGTAAATGTCGGTCCCAGCAGGCTACCGATGGTATAGCTTAATAATAGCGCCTGGTTCATTGCCACGAGCTGGTGATGTTCTACTTTCTCACAGGCCCACGCCATCGCGACCGGGTAAAGCGTGAATCCTGCGGCACCGAGAATAAACAGTGCAGGCGCCATCGCGGCGTTGCTGAGCATCGCAAGGCATCCCATGATCACCACAAAGACCTGAACGCGCAGCACCAGCAGACGACCAAAACGGTCTGCCAGGCGGCCAATCGGCCATTGCCCCACAATACCCGCACTGACCATCACCGCCATCCAGAAACCAATCCCGGAATCGCTCACGCCCTGATGGTTCAAATAGAGCGGCATCAGGCCATAGAGCGAGCCGAGTACAATCCCTGAGATAATACAGCCGTTAACCCCCAGACGCGCCTGACGCAGTCTCAGCATCGGCCAGACGTGCGTTGCTTCCTGATGTTCACTGTTCTGGTTCACAATGCGCGTAAAGAGCAGCGGCAGGATCGCGGCCAGCACCATGCCCGTTACCCACGGCAGAACGCTCATCAGATCGGTTGGCAGCTTGCTGACCATCAGTTGACCCAGCACGGTACCAATGTAGTAAACCATCATATAGGCTGCCAGCAGGCGTCCGCGGTTGCGGGAGGTACCGCTACACATCAGCGCGCTTTCAACCACCACCCAAATCATCGCGCAGCCGACGCCGGCGATAAAGCGCCATGCCATCCAGCTCCAGAAGCCCACCATCAGACCCAGACCGGCGCACCCGGCAGCGAAAATCAGCGAGGCCAGATAATAGCTGCGATTAAAGCCAAAACGCTTAATCAGGCTACCGGTTAATAATGTGCCCAACAGGTTCCCGGTGAAAAAGGACGAGCTGACCATACCCACCTGCCAGGTCGGTAAGTTTTCATGGGCGAGCCACAGCGGGACGAGCGTGTTTAACACGGCGATCGCCAGGGTCAACAGAAGCAGGCCACAGAGCAACAGGAGCACTGGCCGGGTATAGGTGGTCATGGATTAAAAACCGTGAGGAAGTTCAGATTTCGTGCGCATCATGCCACTGGCAAAAACAAAGTCAATCCACAGATTTAACCGGCTCGCACAATATGTTCCCTGTCGATTTAAAAAACTTATCCTGCTAATGCAGCGCCTGCTATAGATATTAATTATGTATCTGTTTTTATTTATTAATGACCGAAATTAAAACAAAACGACAGTCGAAAAATTTCATGAATGAAAAAAGAAAAGCCGGGCGCTATGTCCCGGCTTTTTATAACGAAAAATGAAATTAGCTGGCGATAGCCATACCGACCGTCATATGCAGGCCGTAAAACACACCGCGACCAATTAACTCCCCTGCCAGCACCAGCACAAAAGCCAGTGACAGGAGCGGCAGTGCAGGCTGATAACCTTTAAGCTGAGGGCCGATCCAGCACACCAGCGCAGCTGCCAGCAACACCACACGCCAGGCCATCAGCGAACCGTAGTCCGGCACCAGCGCAGAAGCCTGCTGGATAGAGCTGTGAATGGTTGCCAGCTCAGCTCCCTGCATCAGGGCGACCATCGCGCTCACCACCAGCGCCAGCAGCGAAACGGCTGGCAGCAGACGCATTGCCCAACCGTTTACCCCCGCCACACGCAGCAGCAGGTAGCCCAGCAGCGGCCCGCCGATAAACATCGTCAGGAAGAAGCTCATCGGCGTCCAGACGCTGTACCAGGTAGGAACGGTATCGATGGTGTTATAGACGCGCACCATCATCCACACGAACACCACGCCCAGTACCATGGTGACGATCAGCCACAGGCTGCGCAGGCCCGCAGGCAATTTCTTCAACGCAGCCAGCAGCCACCCCAGCCCGCCGACGGCAAAGAAGATTGCCCCGCTGGCAATTTCGTTACTGAGCGACGACGCCCCCACGCGGTTCAGGGAGTTAAACGCGCGCATCGGTGAGCCCAGGTGCAGCGTAGAGGCGATAAATCCAATCCCCATCAGCACCCACAGGCCAAACATGCTCAACACTAAACGCTGCTGCTGTTCGGCATTGAGGTTCCCTTTTAACAGCGCCAGCGCCAGAACAATAAAGCCGCCCACTACGCACTGCCCAAAGACTGTGAAGATCATCAGCGGCCATTCATGCCATCCACTTCCCATCTCACACCTCCTTCGGATTTGCCAGGTAGCCGGTGGTGTCACCCGTCGGACGGCTGTTGGCGTTAGGTTTAATGACAATACTCGGCTTGGTGAAGTGCGCTGACGGCAGCGGTGCCACAGCGGCAAGCTGACCGTGTTTCTGACGCAGCTCTTCTATCGGACCAAAATCCAGCGCGCGCAGCGGGCAGGACTCGACGCAGATTGGCTTTTTGCCGTCCGCTACGCGGCTGTGGCAGCCGTCGCACTTGGTCATATGTCCTTTGGCGGCGTTGTACTGCGGCGCGCCGTACGGGCACGCCATATGGCAGTAGCGACAGCCAATGCAGACATCTTCATCCACCACCACAAAACCGTCCTCCCGCTTGTGCATCGCCCCGCTTGGGCACACCTTAGTGCAGGCCGGATCTTCACAGTGGTTACAGGCAATCGACAGGTAATAGGTAAAGACGTTCTGATGCCAGACGCCGTTATCTTCCTGCCAGTCGCCCCCGGCGTATTCGTAAATGCGGCGGAAGCTCACGTCCGGGGTGAGATCTTTATAATCTTTACAGGCCAGCTCGCAGGTTTTGCACCCGGTGCAACGGCTGGAATCAATGAAAAATCCATACTGGGTTGTCATCGGTTACTCCTTAAACCTTTTCAACCTGGACAAGGTTTGTGTGAGACGGGTTGCCTTTCGCCAGCGGCGACGGACGCTGCGTGGTCAGGACGTTAATACTGCCTGCCTGGTCGATGCGGTTGGCATCCGGGCTGTACCAGGCCCCTTCCCCCAGTGCCACTACGCCAGGCATCATGCGCGGTGTCACTTTGGCTTCAATGTGTACCTCGCCGCGACCGTTAAAGATACGCACGCGATCCCCGTTACGGATACCACGTGCTTTGGCATCCATCGGGTTGATCCACATCTCCTGGCGGCAGGCGGCCTTCAGTACGTCAACGTTACCGTAGGTGGAGTGCACGCGCGCCTTGTAGTGGAAACCGGTCAGCTGCAGAGGGAATTTCGCCGTCAGCGGATCGTTATAGTTTTCGAACCCCGGCGTGTAGATCGGCAGCGGATCGATAACATCTCCTTCCGGCAGCTCCCAGGTAGAGGCGATTTTTGCCAGCGCTTCGGAGTAGATTTCGATTTTGCCCGACGGCGTGGTCAGCGGATTCGCCTGCGGATCTTCACGGAACGCTTTATACGCCACGTGATGCCCTTCCGGGTCACGCTGCTTGTACATGCCCTGCTTGCGGAAGGTGTCGAAGTCCGGCAGGTCTGGAATGGCTTTGCGGGAGAGCTCATGCAGATGGCGCATCCATCCTTCCTGAGTACGCCCTTCGGTAAACTGCTGTTCGACGCCCAATCGCTTCGCCAGTTCGGAGGTCATCTCATAGATGGTTTTGCACTCGAAGCGCGGCTTGATGGCCTGGTCGGTAAAGATCACGTAGGACATGTTGCCGCAGGAAGCGTCCAGCGCGAAATCCATCTGCTCAGACGCGGTGCAGTCCGGCAGCAGAATATCGGCATATTTTGCCGAGGAGGTCATGTGGCAGTCGATCACCACAATCATCTCGCACTTCTTGTCGTCCTGCAGAATTTCATGGGTGCGGTTGATTTCCGAGTGCTGGTTGATAAGGCAGTTGCCGGCGTAGTTCCAGATCATCTTGATCGGCACATCCAGCTTGTCTTTGCCCCGAACGCCGTCGCGCAGCGCGGTCATTTCCGGGCCGCGCTCGATCGCGTCAGTCCACATAAACATGGAGATGCTGGTCTGAATCGGGTTATCCAGCGTCGGCATCCGCTCAAACGGCACTTCATAAGAACCTTCGCGCGCGCCGGTGTTACCGCCATGAACGCCGACGTTGCCGGTCAGAATTGAAAGCATGGAGATAGCGCGGGTGGCGATTTCACCGTTCGCATGACGCTGCGGTCCCCAGCCCTGGCTGATGTAGGCCGGTTTAGCTGAACCAATCTCACGCGCCAGCTGAACAATGCGCTCGACCGGAATACCGGTGATGGTGGAGGCCCACTCCGGCGTTTTCGCTACGCCGTCGCTGCCCTGGCCGAGAATATATGCCTTGTAGTGACCATTGGCAGGGGCACTGGCTGGCAGCGTTTTCTCGTCATAACCGACGCAGTATTTATCAAGGAACGGCTGATCGACGAGGTTTTCAGTAATCATCACCCACGCCAGCGCGGAAACCAGTGCCGCATCGGTACCAGGACGAATGGGGATCCACTCATCTTCACGCCCGGCACCGGTGTCGGTATAGCGCGGATCGATAATGATCATGCGGGCATTAGATTTGGCGCGGGCCTGTTCGAGGTAGTACGTCACCCCGCCGCCGCTCATGCGGGTTTCGCCCGGGTTGTTACCGAACAGGACGACCAGCTTACTGTTTTCGATATCGGACGGGCTGTTGCCGTCGGCCCAGCCGCCGTAGGTATAGTTCAGACCTGCGGCAATCTGTGCAGAAGAGTAGTCGCCGTAGTGGTTGAGATAACCGCCGCAGCAGTTCATCAGACGCGCGACCAGCGTTTTACCCGGTGGCCAGGAGCGGGTCATCGTGCCACCCAGCGTCCCGGTGCCATAGTTCAGGTAGATGGACTCGTTGCCGTACTCTTTGATCAGGCGCTGCATGTTGGTGGCGATAATGTCGTAGGCTTCGTCCCAGCTAATGCGCTCAAACTTCCCTTCCCCACGCTTACCGACACGCTTCATTGGGTATTTCAGACGATCCGGGTTGTAGACGCGGCGACGCATGGAGCGACCCCGCAGGCAGGCGCGAACCTGGTGTAACCCTTCGTAGTTATCGTCCCCGGTGTTGTCGGTTTCGACATACTTAATTTCGCCATCCACCACGTGCATACGCAGCGGACAACGGCTACCGCAGTTTACGGTACACGCACTCCACACCACTTTTTCCGGAGCTGCGGCTGCGGATAGTGCGTCCGCCGCCGACGCCAGCCGGGTAAAAGGGAGCGTGAAGGCGCTGCTGGCTACAGCCAGGCCGCCTATTGCCGTGGTTTTCATCAACCCACGGCGAGTGACCTCGGCAGCCATTAACGCTTCAGGCGCTTTGATTTTCATAGAGACTCACTTTGGTTGCTCACAAAGAAAAAAGAGGCGGCACGAACCGCTATATAGTTTTGTAAATAACGAATTTCTTCGTTATCAGCGTCTTATGCTGACTTTCATTCGGAGGAGTATTACTACTTTAGAGGGAGGGGGTATTGCGTCGTGTCAATTCAGAGGCATAAAAAAAGCGCCCGAAGGCGCTTTTTTGTTGTGAGGCAAAGAATTAGCCGATGTACTGCTGGCCTTTCATGTATGGACGCAGCACTTCAGGGATCTCGATGCGGCCATCTGCCTGCTGGTAGTTTTCCAGCACAGCAACCAGCGTACGGCCAACAGCCAGACCAGAACCGTTCAGGGTATGCACCAGACGGGTTTTCTTGTCAGATTTGCTGCGGCAGCGTGCCTGCATGCGGCGCGCCTGGAAATCCCAGACGTTAGAGCAGGAGGAGATTTCACGGTAGGTGTTCTGTGCGGGCACCCAGACTTCCAGGTCGAAGGTTTTGCAGGCACCAAAGCCCATGTCACCGGTGCACAGCGCCATGCGGCGATACGGCAGGCCCAGCAGCTCCAGCACTTTTTCCGCATGGCCAGTCATCTCTTCCAGCGCGTCCATGGATTCTTCCGGACGGACAATCTGCACCATCTCGACTTTGTCGAACTGGTGCATACGGATCAGACCACGGGTGTCGCGACCGTAAGAACCGGCTTCTGAACGGAAGCACGGAGAGTGTGCCGTCAGCTTGATTGGCAGATCGTCTTCGTCAATGATCTCATCACGCACGAGGTTGGTCAGCGGCACTTCCGCGGTTGGGATCAGCGCATAGTTGCTGCTGTCTGCTTCTTCATCCAGCGGACGAGTATGGAACAGATCGCCGGCAAATTTCGGCAGCTGGCCCGTACCGTACAGCGTATCGTGGTTAACCAGATACGGAACATAGGTTTCGCTGTAGCCGTGCTGCTCGGTGTGCAGATCCAGCATGAACTGCGCCAGGGCGCGGTGCAGATGGGCAATCTGACCTTTCATTACTACGAAGCGAGAGCCGGTCAGCTTAACCGCAGCGGCAAAGTCCAGGCCCGCGTGCATTTCGCCCAGCGTCACGTGATCGCGCACTTCGAAGTCAAACTCGCGAGGCGTACCCCAGCGCTTCACTTCAACGTTGTCGTTCTCGTCTTTGCCGACAGGCACGCTGTCGTCAGGAATGTTCGGGATAGCCAGAGCGATGTCACGAATTTCGGTCTGAAGAACGTCCAGCTCCGCTTTCGCCTGATCCAGCTCTTCACCCAGCTTGTTCACTTCCAGGCGTAATGGCTCAATATCTTCCCCGCGCGCTTTCGCCTGGCCAATGGATTTCGATCGAGAGTTACGCTCTGCCTGCAGATTTTCAGTTTGTACCTGCAGTACTTTACGACGCTCTTCAAGAGCGCGCAGCTTATCTACATCCAGCTTAAAGCCCCGGCGTGCCAGTTTTTCAGCGACTGCGTCTGGCTCATTACGCAGCAGATTGGGATCGAGCATGCTTATCCTGTGCTTATCGAATTAAAATAGGAAATGTGACCACAGCCTGCGGTCACAAGGATACAATTGCCAACATTACCGCAACGATTGAACTAACGGTAGCGTTTTATAGGGCTATTTTGATCCTGTCCGGCGAGCCAGGTGAGCTTTTCACCAATCTTGCCTTCAAGACCTCTGTTTGTGGGATGATAATAGCGCGTTTGTGCCATCTCCTGTGGGAAATATTCCTCTCCAGCGGCGTAGGCGTTAGGCTCATCATGGGCGTAGCGATACTCCTGCCCGTAACCCATCTCTTTCATCAGTTTGGTTGGCGCATTGCGCAGATGAACCGGCACATCATAGTCCGGGCGCTCGCGCGCATCCGACATCGCCGCTTTGAACGCGGTATAGACCGCATTGCTTTTCGGCGCGCAGGCCAGATAGACAATTGCCTGCGCAATGGCGCGTTCGCCTTCCGCCGGGCCTACGCGGGTGAAGCAGTCCCAGGCTGAAAGCGCAACCTGCATGGCGCGCGGGTCGGCATTGCCAACATCTTCTGACGCAATCGCCAGACAGCGGCGCGCAACGTATAGCGGATCGCCACCTGCGGTAATGATACGTGCGTACCAGTAGAGCGCCGCATCCGGCGCACTGCCGCGCACCGACTTATGCAGCGCCGAGATCAGGTCGTAGAAACGGTCGCCTTTATTATCGAAACGCGCGCTGCGCTCGCCGGCAATTTCGGTGAGCAGTTCAGGCTTCAATACGCGCTTGCCCGCATCGTCCACTTCGGCCATATCAGCCATCATTTCGAGCGTGTTCAGCGCGCGGCGCGCATCGCCGTTGACCAGCTCCGCAATCGCACGTCGCGTGTCGTCAGGCAGAACGATATCCTGCCCGCCGTAGCCGCGCGATTTGTCGTCCATTGCCTGCGTCAGAACCTTTTCGATATCTTCCGTGGTCAGGGATTTAAGCAGGTAGACGCGGGCGCGGGACAGCAGCGCCGAGTTGAGTTCAAACGACGGGTTTTCGGTGGTCGCACCAATGAAGAAGATCGTCCCGTCCTCAATGTGCGGCAGGAAAGCATCCTGCTGGCTCTTGTTGAAGCGGTGGACTTCATCGACAAAGAGAATGGTGCGGCGTCCGGCATTACGGTTCTGACGCGCGCGCTCGATCGCCTCGCGGATCTCCTTCACGCCAGACGTTACCGCCGAGATACGCTCAACGTCCGCGTTGGCATAGCGGGCAATCACTTCAGCGAGCGTGGTTTTTCCGGTGCCGGGCGGCCCCCAGAGGATCATGGAGTGCAGATGCCCCGCCTCAATAGCGCGCGGCAAGGGTTTCCCCGCAGCCAGCAGATGCTGCTGACCGATGTACTGCGCTAAATTTTCTGGCCGCATACGGGCGGCCAGAGGTTGAAACGCATTATCTGAAAAATCGAGCGACAGGTTGCTCACTCACGCCTCTTACTTATTGCGTTGGTCGTCCACCGTTACGCCCTGCGGCGGGGTAAAGGTGAATTTCGATGCGTCAACGGCGCCGTTTTGCTGAGACTTAAGCTGGTAGCTGCTGCGCTGATCGTCCTGCTCAACCGCGCCGAACTGATTAATGGTACCGTTGGTGCTTACGTTGATGGTGAACTGCTTCAGATTGCCGTTGCTGCCTTTCGGCGTCAGGACAAACTCATCACCGTTCTGTTTAATGTTGTACTGCTGCCAGTCGCTGGTCTGGTTGCGGGCGATCAGCATAAACGGCGTATTGCTGGTCGCGTCTTTCAGCCAGGTCGCAGTGGCCTGCTCAACAAACGGGTTGAAGAACCACAGGGTTTTACCGTCAGAAACCAGGATGCTCTCATCCGGCTGGGTCATATGCCAGTTAAACAGATTGGGGCGTTTCACCCACAAATCACCCTGTCCTTCCTGCACCGCGTTGCCGCTGCCGTCCGTCACTTTTTGCGTGAAGCTGGCGTGGAAGCTGCTTACTTTATCCAGTCGGCTTTTAAGGTCGCTGGCTGCATCAGCCCAGACGCTGCTGGCTACAAAACTGGTGAGTAATGCACAGGCGATGGCGATTTTTTTCATTGTTATTCCTTAAAATACGTCTTCCCGAAAATGGGGTTTCCGTTTCTATTCTGGACCTGCCCGAAGGCAGGCGACAGAAGAATATGCTTAATTTTTGCTGATTTACCCTTCTTTGCAATCGCTGAAGGTTAATCAAACGGCGGCGGAGCCAGCACCTCACGGTTACCGTTGTGCCCCTGCTCGCTCACAATGCCCTGCGCTTCCATCTGCTCGATGATGCGCGCCGCGCGGTTATAGCCGATGCGGAACTGACGCTGCACGCCAGAGATGGACGCTTTGCGTTTTTCAGTAACGAAATTAACCGCCTGGTCGAATAACGGATCCAGCTCTTCGCCGCCGTCAAAGCCACCACCGCCGCCTTCGCTTTCGCTGTCGGAGGTAATGCCGTCAACGTACTGCGGACGTCCGCGCGCCTTCCAGTCCTGCACCACGGCGTGTACTTCCTGGTCGCGAACAAACGCGCCGTGTACGCGCACCGGAGAGGTGGAGTTCGGGCCGGAGTACAGCATGTCACCCATTCCCAGCAGCGACTCAGCGCCGCCCTGGTCAAGAATGGTACGGGAGTCGATTTTGCTCGAAACGGTAAACGCAATACGGGTCGGAATATTCGCTTTAATCAGACCGGTGATAACGTCCACGGACGGACGCTGGGTCGCCAGCACCAGGTGAATACCTGCCGCACGCGCTTTCTGTGCCAGACGCGCGATCAGCTCTTCCACTTTCTTCCCGACGGTCATCATCAGGTCAGCGAATTCATCCACCAGCACGACGATATAAGGCAGTTTCTCCAGCACAGGATGCTGAGCATCCATGCTGTCACCCGGTTTCCAGTAAGGATCCGGGATTGGACGGCCCATGCGCGCAGCCTCGGCGATCTTCTCGTTATAACCGGCCAGGTTACGCACGCCCAGCGCCGACATCAGCTTGTAGCGACGCTCCATTTCATTGACGCTCCAGCGCAGGGCGTTGGCGGCGTCCTTCATGTCGGTGACCACTTCGGTCAGCAGGTGCGGAATGCCTTCATAGACCGACAGTTCGAGCATTTTCGGGTCGATCATGATGAAACGCACGTCTTCAGGCTGCGCTTTGTAGAGCATGCTCAGGATCATGGCGTTCACGCCGACCGATTTACCGGAACCGGTGGTACCCGCTACCAGCAGGTGAGGCATTTTCGCGAGGTCTGCCACTACCGGGTCGCCGGCGATATCTTTACCCAACACCACGGTCAGCGGAGATGGGTTATCGCGGAACTTGGTGTTATCCAGCACTTCACGCAGGTAAACGGTCTGACGTTTCTTGTTCGGCAGCTCAAGGCCAACGTACGGTTTACCCGGAATCACTTCCACCACACGTACCGCCACGGTCGACAGAGAACGCGCCAGGTCGCGGGAGAGGTTAGAAATACGCGCGGCTTTGACGCCCGGCGCCAGGTTCAGTTCGAAACGGGTGATCACCGGACCCGGCGAGTAGTTCACCACGTCCGCCTTAATGCGGAAGTCTGCCAGACGGGCTTCCACCAGACGGGCCATCTGCTCCAGGGCAAACGTATCAACCGGCTCGACTTCAGCCGGTGGCGGCGTCAGCAGATCCAGCGAAGGCAGCGGCGTGCTCGGACGCTGCAGCGGACGGCTATCACCGTTACGCATCAGCAGTGGGTGAATCAGGCTCTCCTGCGGCTGCGGTGCTGGCTGCTGGTACTGCGGCGGCTGCTGTTGTGGCTGCTGCGGTTGCGCATACGGCTGCTGAACAGGTTGCTGCGGCTGCGCGTAAGTCTGTGCCTGCGGCGCTGGCTGCTGACGCACAGGCTCTGCTTCAGGCATCACGCTTGGGGTGAACAGAGGCTCGCTCGGGCCTTCATCCACCAGATCTTTCATCGGCGAAAACTCGAAATCCGATAATGAGAACGGGTTCGCACCCGCTGGCTGTTCACCTGAGTAACGCTGCTGCTGGGTTGCCGCAAACTGACGCGCTAATTCGGCTTCAGCCGCGTCATCTTCGTCTTCCAGCATCGGTTCATCATGCTGATAGTCTTCGCCGTAGCGCTGATTCTGCTGCGCGGCGAACTGGCGCGCCAGCTCGTCCTGCTGCATTTCATCAGCATCATCTTCGTAGTCCGTCCCACGCGCTTTCTCTTCGGCCATCCGCTGGGAAGGCAGCTTGATCCCATAGGAGGCAAGCTCACGACGGGTTGGAACGCGGACGCGGTTAGGGCGAGGCAGTTGCGGACCAATTCCCTCTTTCACCTGCGGACGCGGCGCACCGCCCGTTGCCAGGCTAAAGACAGGTGCCGCCGCCGCTGCGGCTGCGGTCGCCTGCTTCACGCTTTCCGCTACGGGGGCAACAGCAGGCGTCGGGTCGACCGGTGGAACCGAAACCGACGGGGCTTTTGGCGCAGGTTCCTGCACCGGTTCAGGCACAGGCTGATACCATGCCGCCAGCAGTTCGCGCTCACGAGCACGGCGTTCTTCAACTTCTTCAAAATAGTACATTGGCGGACGAGACGGTTTCACCTCTTCCACCACCTCAGGTTCAGGCTGAGGCTCAACATAAGGCTGCACAGGTTCAACCGGTTCAGGCACGTACTCCTGATAAGGCTGGGCCACAGGCTGCTCATAGTGCGGCTGTTCATACTCAGGTTGCGGCGGCTGATAAGGCTGCTGCCACTGCTCCTGCTGCACGGGGATATAGCTCTCTGGTTCCGGCGCGATAACAGGCTCCGGCGTGTGGACACCCGGCGCGGTCTGCCAGGCAACCTGAGGCTGCTGAATAGCGGATTCCGGAGGCGGAACCGGCGCGGATGACATCACGGCTTCGACAGGCGCGGCATACGCCTGTGATGCTGTCGTTGCGGCTGCGGCCGCGGCAACCGGCGCGGTAACGGTATGGCCGTTAAGCAGCGGATCGTATTCATCGAAATCACCCGGCATCGCACGGTTGCCGGAGAAAAGCACATCATCAGGATCGACTGCACTACCCGCTGCGAGGTACTCCACCTGCTCGTCTTCATCCATACGCTTACCGGAGAAGAGCGCCGCGTCGGTTTTACGTCCAAGCGGGTTGGCAAATTTTTCAGCAACGCGCTGGCGACGCGCCAGGGCACCGCGCAGAATACGGGCACGACGAGATTCACGACGTTGCACCGGCGCATCGTCTTCCTCTTCGTACTCATCTTCATATTCTTCTTCATCGACCCACGTGTCGTCGCGGCGGGTACGGTTGCTCGCGAAGGTCAGGATCGTAAGAATAAAGCTGCCGATCTTTTCGGCAATGCTCACCCATGACCAGCCGGTAAACAGCGTCAGCCCGGCCGCCCAGATGCAGAGCAGCGCCAGCGTACCGCCGCTGCTGTGAAGCATCGGCTGTAGCGCAGAGCTCAGCAGGCTGCCAATCACCCCACCGGAGGCGAAGTACCAGATATCATCGGCATTAATCGCCGCCAGCCCGCAGGAGGTGAGGATCAGCGCCAGGGCGCCAATCAGGCGCAGGGAAACCGCAAAATAGTCGATGTAATCATCGTTCTGACGATGACGCCATGCAAACCAGCATCCGCCAATGATTATGACGGGAATGGTGTAGGCCATCACACCGAAAATGAAAAAGAGCGTGTCCGCAAGCCAGGCTCCGGGTACGCCGCCTAAATTATGGATAGGCTCATGCCACGCGGTTTGCGACCAGCTGGGATCGGAGGGGTTGAAACTGAGTAAGGCTGCCATCAGCCAGACGGCAAAAAGGGCAATAACGATCAGCAAAGCCTCGAGGAGACGACGTCCGCTGCTTAGCTTCGATAGTGTGACTTCTTTGTCTTCAGTGTATTCCTGGCTCAAGAAAGGCTCTCCAGGTATCAGGCATATCCTGCCTGTTTGCTAAAACGGACAACAGCGCCGGGGCTCCCCGGCACTGTTGCTGTATGGATTAACAGGAGTGTAATCAAACTACGCTGATTTTGCACCTGTTCCGTGTTAGCGCGTCTTAATAACCAGACGATTGCTCTGTTTGACCTCTTCCATCACCACATAGGTACGGGTGTCGTTCACGCCTGGCAGACGCAGCAGGGTTTCCCCCAGCAGCTTACGGTAGGCGGACATATCAGGCACACGGGTTTTCAACAGGTAGTCGAAATCACCGGACACCAGATGACACTCTTGAATTTCTTCAAGTTTTTGTACAGCGGCGTTAAATTGCTCAAACACATCCGGCGCACCACGATTCAGAGTAATCTCAACAAATACCAGAAGTGAGGCATCCAGATAATGCGGGTTCAGCAGAGCCGTATAGCCCTGAATAAAACCCTGTCTTTCCAGTCGGCGCACACGCTCAAGGCACGGCGTCGGGGAAAGTCCCACACGTTTTGAAAGCTCGACGTTGGAAATACGCCCATCCTTTTGCAATTCATTAAGAATGTTACGATCGATACGGTCGAGATCTTTGCCAGGGCGCTTCTTGCTATCTACCATTATTATTGTCTCTCTGTATTCCTTCCCTACTCCTGCCTGGACCCTGTGCACATCACTGTTCAGAGCCTGTACCCGTTAGTCATCACATCGCCTGGTTATGTATTAGACGCGATGCGGATTCGGGTTCTGTTGGTAAGAAGACCGCTGCCCGAAGGCTGTCACCGACATCACGTATGGCGTCTGTCCACGCCATGCGTAGATTTCACTGACACGGTAAAAATGGCATTTACGTGCATGCCTATGCGGCATACGGTTAACGCGGTTTTTTTTCTTCCTTGAATGTTTTCGCAAATGCGCAGGGGATTGTCAAAGCAAAACATCGTTTTTTAGTACAAGATGCCGGATATTCATTACGGGGGGGTATTAATCCTCATTTTACTGCTTTATAAACGAGCGGTTTTCAGTAGAAAACGTGATGTAACGGCACTAGATTCATCGGGCGCAGCTATTACATATATCGAAAGCAAAATCCCAGTGCTCTTTTTTTACGGCAACAAATTCCCTACAATCCAGCCCATTGCCTGCCAACAACAATGGGGATCTCATGGGCACGACCAAACACAGTAAGTTGTTAATCCTTGGTTCTGGACCTGCGGGATATACCGCGGCGGTCTATGCTGCACGCGCAAACCTGCAGCCGGTTCTGATCACCGGCATGGAAAAAGGCGGTCAGTTGACCACCACCACGGAAGTGGAAAACTGGCCGGGCGACCCGAACGATCTGACCGGGCCGCTGCTGATGGAACGCATGCACGAGCATGCCGCCAAATTCGAAACCGAAATCCTGTTCGACCACATTAATAAAGTGGATTTGCAGAACCGTCCGTTCCGCCTGACGGGCGACAGCGGTGAATACACCTGCGATGCGCTAATCATTGCCACCGGCGCCTCTGCCCGCTATCTCGGCCTGCCGTCTGAAGAAGCGTTCAAAGGCCGCGGCGTCTCTGCCTGTGCGACCTGCGACGGTTTCTTCTACCGTAACCAGAAAGTCGCGGTTATCGGCGGCGGTAACACCGCGGTGGAAGAAGCGCTGTACCTGGCGAACATTGCCTCTGAGGTGCATCTGATCCACCGTCGTGACACCTTCCGCGCCGAGAAGATCCTCATTAAACGCCTGATGGATAAAGTGGCGAGCGGCAACATCGTGCTGCACACCAACCGTACCCTGGAAGAAGTCACCGGCGATCAGATGGGCGTTGCGGGTCTGCGCATTCGTGATACCCAGAACACCGATAACGTCGAAACGCTGGAAGTGGCGGGCCTGTTTGTGGCAATCGGCCACAGCCCGAACACCGCGATCTTCGAAGGCCAGCTGGAGCTGGAAAACGGCTATATCAAAGTGCAGTCCGGCATTCACGGTAACGCGACCCAGACCAGCATCCCGGGCGTGTTCGCTGCCGGTGACGTGATGGACCATATTTATCGTCAGGCGATCACCTCTGCGGGCACCGGCTGTATGGCCGCGCTGGACGCTGAACGCTACCTCGATGGACTGGCTGAACAAGGTAAATAATCTTTACAAGTCAGTAACAAACGTAAATAAAGGCGGCCACAGGTCGCCTTTATTTTTGCTCGCGTGTAACATGCAGATGTCTAATTTCTTATAACGTCACCTGCAAAATACGCAATGGAAAAAACCCGTCAACAAGAGTTAACACGCTGGCTGAAACAGCAAAGCGTTATTTCCCGCCGCTGGCTTACGATCTCCCGTCTTCTGGGGTTCGTTAGCGGTCTGTTGATTGTTGCCCAGGCATGGCTGCTGGCCCGCATTCTTAATCACATGATCATGGAGAACATTCCCCGCGAAGCGCTCCTGCTGCCCTTTATTGTTCTGATCCTGGTTTTTGTCCTGCGCGCCTGGGTGGTGTGGCTGCGTGAACGTGTCGGCTTCCACGCCGGACAGCATATCCGTTACGAGATCCGTCGTCAGGTGCTCGACCGCCTGCAGGAAGCCGGGCCCGCGTGGATCCAGGGTAAACCGGCCGGAAGCTGGGCGACGCTGATCCTTGAGCAGATCGACGATATGCACGATTACTACGCGCGCTATCTTCCGCAGATGGCGCTGGCGGTTTTTGTGCCGCTGTTGATTGTTATTGCCATCTTCCCGGTTAACTGGGTGGCGGCGCTGATCCTGCTGGGGACCGCCCCGCTGATCCCGCTATTTATGGCGATGGTCGGCATGGGTGCGGCTGATGCCAACCGCCGCAACTTCCTGGCGCTGGGCCGGCTGAGCGGACATTTCCTCGATCGTCTGCGCGGGATGGAAACCCTGCGTATTTTTGGTCGCGGTGAAGCGGAAACCGAGAATATTCGCCTGGCATCACAGGACTTCCGCCAGCGCACGATGGAAGTGTTACGCCTGGCGTTCCTCTCGTCCGGCGTGCTGGAATTCTTTACCTCGCTGTCGATTGCCCTCGTGGCGGTTTATTTCGGTTTCTCCTATCTCGGCGCGCTGGATTTCGGCCACTACGGCACTGCAGTGACCCTCTCTGCCGGTTTCCTCGCGCTCATCCTGGCTCCGGAGTTTTTCCAGCCGCTTCGCGACCTGGGGACCTTCTATCATGCCAAAGCGCAGGCCGTTGGCGCGGCCGACAGCCTGAAAACCTTCCTGGAGACGCCGCTGGCGCATCCGGAGCGCGGTGACGTGGCGCTGAACGCTAAAGAGCCGGTAACCGTCGACGCGAGCGACTTCTGCATTCTCTCGCCGGAAGGAAAAGTGCTGGCTGGCCCGCTGAACTTTAGCCTGCCCGCTGGGAAACGCGTGGTGCTGGTCGGCACCAGCGGTTCAGGGAAGAGTTCTCTGCTGAATGCGTTATCCGGTTTTATGGCCTACACCGGTTCGCTGCGGATAAACAAAACTGAACTGCGTAATCTCGATCCCGACGCCTGGCGTAAGCAGCTCAGTTGGGTCGGACAAAACCCTCAGCTACCTGCTTCCACGCTGCGCGAAAACGTGCTCCTGGCACGCCCGGATGCTCATGAAGATGAACTGCAGTCCGTTCTCGACCGCGCGTGGGTCAGTGAATTTCTGCCGCTGCTCCCGCAGGGTGTCGATACCGTGGTAGGCGATCAGTCTGCCGGGCTGTCTGTCGGCCAGGCACAGCGCGTGGCCGTCGCCCGTGCGCTGCTGAACCCGTGCCAGCTGATGCTGCTGGATGAGCCTGCTGCCAGCCTGGATTCACACAGCGAGCAGCGCGTCATGGCGGCCCTGAGCGCCGCTTCCCTGCAGCAAACCACCCTGATGGTTACCCATCAGCTGGAAGGCATTGCTGACTGGGATGAGATCTGGGTGATGGAAAACGGTCATATTGTTGAGCAAGGCAATTACGCCGCTCTTGTTGCCGCGCAGGGGCCGTTCGCCGCCCTGCTGGCGAACCGTCAGGAGGACATCTGATGCGTGCTCTGCTGCCTTATCTTGCGCTCTATAAACGCCACAAGTGGATGCTGACGCTGGGGATCGTGCTGGCGATTGTCACGCTGCTTGCCAGCATCGGCCTGCTCACGCTTTCCGGCTGGTTCCTGTCGGCCTCCGCCGTAGCCGGGTTCGCCGGATTATACAGCTTCAACTATATGCTGCCGGCGGCAGGCGTGCGGGGTACCGCCATTACCCGTACTGCCGGACGCTATTTCGAGCGGCTGGTCAGCCACGACGCGACGTTCCGTGTCCTGCAGCACCTGCGCATTTACACCTTCAGCAAACTGCTTCCCCTCTCCCCTGCCGGGCTGGCGCGTTTTCGCCAGGGCGAATTACTGAACCGTGTCGTTGCGGATGTCGACACGCTGGACCACCTTTACCTGAGGGTGATCTCCCCGATTGTGGGCGCGTTTGTGGTGATTGTGGTAGTTACGCTGGGGCTGTCCGTTCTGGATGTTCCCGTTGCGCTGACGCTGGGCGGGATCATGCTGCTGACGCTTATCATTCTGCCGCCGCTGTTTTATCGCGCCGGGAAATCCACCGGGGAAAACCTGACGCGGCTGCGCGGGGATTACCGCCAGCAGCTGACCTCCTGGCTTCAGGGCCAGGCGGAGCTGACCATTTTTGGTGCCAGCAAGCGCTACCGTGCCCGAATGGAAAGTACGGAGCTGAACTGGCATGAAGCCCAGCGCCGCCAGTCGGAACTGACGGCCTTCTCGCAGGCGCTGATGGTGTTAATCGGCGGCGTGGCGGTGATCGCCATGCTGTGGCTGGCATCCGGCGGGATTGGGGGTAATACCCAGCCAGGCCCTCTTATTGCCCTCTTTGTTTTCTGCGCGCTGGCCGCATTTGAGGCACTGGCCCCGGTGACGGGCGCTTTCCAGCATCTTGGACAGGTGATTGCCTCTGCCCTGCGCATCACTCAGATTGCCGAACAGGAGCCTGAAGTCACGTTCAGTGCCGGGCAAACCACCGTGCCTGAGCAGGTGGCGCTGACGCTTGATAACGTGACCTTCGCCTATGACAAACAGGCGCAGAACGCGCTGGAGGGTATCAATCTTTCCGTTAATGCAGGGCAGCGGATTGCGATCCTCGGCCGTACCGGCTGCGGTAAGTCGACGCTGCTGCAGCTGCTGACGCGCGCCTGGGACCCACAGCACGGTCAGATTCGTTTTAATAACACGTTGCTGACTGATTTCAGCGAGCAGGCCCTGCGCAAGACCGTGAGCGTTGTTCCACAGCGCGTGCATCTGTTTAGCGCCACCCTGCGCGATAATCTGCTGCTGGCCGCGCCAGAGGCTTCGGACGATGATCTTCGCGCCGTACTGGAGCAGGTCGGACTGCAAAAGCTGCTCGAGGACGAAGGACTGAACAGCTGGCTGGGAGAAGGCGGTCGTCAGCTTTCCGGCGGAGAGCTGCGCCGTCTGGCCATTGCGCGCGCGCTGCTGCATGATGCACCTCTGATGCTGCTCGACGAACCTACAGAAGGGCTTGATGCGACAACCGAGAGTCAAATCCTTGATTTACTGGCAAACGTTATGGCAGGAAAAACCGTCCTGATGGTGACGCACCGCCTGCGCGGGCTGGCAAGTTTTGATCGGATAATTGTGATGGACAACGGACACATTATTGAGCAAGGTAGTCACGCAGAGCTGTTGGCGAAACAGGGTCGCTACTACCAGTTCAAACAGCGTCTGTAGACTATATTTGTAGCGTCCTCACTCGCGTACTGGAGTTTTGCTGTCATGCGCCTGGTCCAGCTTTCTCGTCATAACATCGCGTTTCCTTCGCCGGAGGGAGCGCTGCGTGAGCCCAACGGGCTGCTGGCCCTTGGCGGTGACCTTAGCCCTGCGCGGCTATTAATGGCCTACCAGCGCGGCATCTTCCCGTGGTTTTCTCCCGGCGACCCGATTTTATGGTGGTCTCCCGACCCGCGCGCCGTGCTGTGGCCAGCGCAGTTCCATCTGAGCCGCAGCATGAAGCGTTTCCATGCTAAATCCCCATATCGCGTCACGCTGAATCACGCCTTTGGGCAGGTGATCGAAGGCTGTGCCGAAGATCGCCATGAAGGGACGTGGATCACCCGCGATATCGTCAACGCCTACCACCAGCTCCATGAGCTTGGCTACGCCCACTCCATTGAGGTTTGGGAAAAGGGGGAACTGGTTGGAGGCATGTACGGCGTGGCGCAAGGGACGCTGTTTTGCGGCGAATCGATGTTCTCCCGTGCGGTTAACGCCTCGAAAACCGCGCTGCTGGTCTTCTGCGAGGCCTTTGCCCAGCGCGGCGGACGCCTGATCGATTGTCAGGTGCTCAACGAGCACACGGCCTCTCTCGGTGCAGTTGACATCCCGCGACGACAGTATATCGAGCATCTGGACGCCTGCCGTCAGGAGAAGCTCCCGCGCGACTTCTGGATCCCCAGAACGCTCTTTATGCCCAATGCTTAAATGTTTTCCGCATATTTTTTGTGAGGGTGTTATAATTATGCCGCAGAGTAGCTTCTGCCTGTTGCCCCGCCGCCGTTTGGGACCCTCGCTTCAGATAACGTCCTGACGTTTATCCTGTCGTCTCCCCTTTACGAATGCGCTTCCTGTTCGGTTGTACCGTGACGCTTGGGCAATGCGCCGAAACTGTTTTGCTGCGTTTTAATCGCGCAATTCTTTACTTAATTGATGAATTTCGGCATTATCTTGCCGGTTCAAAACTTGGTAGTGATACCCCAGAGGATTAGATGGCCAAAGAAGACAATATTGAAATGCAGGGTACCGTACTTGATACGTTGCCTAATACCATGTTTCGCGTAGAGCTGGAAAACGGTCACGTGGTAACTGCGCACATCTCCGGTAAAATGCGCAAAAACTACATCCGCATTTTGACGGGCGACAAAGTGACTGTTGAACTGACCCCGTACGACCTGAGCAAAGGCCGCATTGTCTTCCGTAGTCGCTAATTTTTTCGCCTGTAATGGCAGATGAATATTTAAAAGGTCGGGATAATCCCGGCCTTTTTTATTTATGGCTTTAGTGTTGCTGCGTCGGAAGATGTATTGTCATCCACGGTTGTACAGGAGCGATTAAATCCCCCGCCATAGAATGAGCCATGTCATGGAGTAATCCCGTCAGGTGCGGCAGCATATCGCGGTCAAAATGCGACACCAGCAGCACATGATTCAACGCCCGGCAGTAATCACACTTTGTATCTGTATCTTCCAGCAGCCACTCCTTTTGTCGCGGTTGTTCCGCTTCTTTCTCAAATTCCACTATCTGAAAATCACGCATTGATTCTGTGAGGCCGGTTTTTACCTCTTCCAGCCAGGCTCCGAGACAGCGGCAAACGGGCTGCGTTTGCGGGAGTGATTTGCAGTCGAGGAGGATTTCGGTGAGCAGTTTGCAGCGCTCGGCCAGGGTGGGGAGATCGGGGTTGAGGGAGAGTTCGGTGTAAAGTTGGGCGAAATTATTAATATCAGTCATATGTGATCCTTTATGCACGTAAGATTGTTTGTGCACACTTTCAGGACGCCAATCCCGGCACCTGATTTTGCAGGTGCGCCGCCATTTTATTACTGTGGATTTATCCAGCAACTAACTTCGAAAGAAACTGGAAAGCGCCTCGCAAAATTCCTCTGCGGCCTGATGCCCTCACCCCAACCCTCTCCCACAGGGCTGAGGGATCCCCACAAAATAATACCAGCACGGACGACCCCCTCTCCCTTGAGGGAGAGGGCTGGGGTGAGGGGGAACATACGGCTCTGGTGGTCATTCCGTTCACTTTATGTTCCTTGCTACTCTGTAATGACATGACCTGTGAACGTGCCAGGGCGGCTTAATCGCCGCTTCGCGGTGCCTTCGGCTTATTCCTTCCGGCTTGTCGGGGACGAGCGGAAGGCAAACGCCTCAGCGATTTACAGCCGGACCAGGACATCGCTGTAAGTTATTCATTTCTCTGAAGCAATCTTCATCGCTTCAGAACAAATTTACTGGGGATCCCTCAGCCCACAGGGAGAGGGAGAAAACACTAAAAACGACAACACTGTTGTCGTTTTGCTTTTACCCTGGCAGGCATAAAAAAACCGGGCATTCGCCCGGTTTTTACGTTTAACGTTTAACTCAGTGAGCCGCTTCCGGCTTGTGCTTCGCCGCACTCTGGAAATCGTACGTCAGTTCGTTCTTCGCCTGATCCAGCGCCACGGTCACCTGGCCGCCGTCCACCAGCGAGCCAAACAGCAGCTCGTTCGCCAGCGGTTTCTTCAGGTTGTCCTGAATCACGCGCGCCATCGGACGGGCCCCCATCGCGCGGTCGTAGCCTTTCTCGGCCAGCCAGTTGCGGGCCTCCTGGCTCACTTCCAGCGACACGCCTTTCTGATCCAACTGAACCTGCAGCTCGACGATGAACTTATCCACCACCTGATGGATCACCTCGGTAGACAGGTGATCGAACCAGATAATGTTGTCCAGACGGTTACGGAACTCCGGCGTGAAGATCTTCTTGATCTCCTCCATCGCATCGGTGCTGTTATCCTGGTGGATCAGGCCGATGGATTTGCGCTCCGTTTCACGTACCCCGGCGTTAGTGGTCATCACCAGCACCACGTTGCGGAAGTCCGCCTTGCGCCCGTTGTTATCGGTCAGCGTCCCGTTGTCCATCACCTGCAACAGGATGTTGAACACGTCCGGATGCGCTTTCTCGATTTCATCGAGCAGCAGTACCGCGTGCGGATGCTTGATCACCGCGTCGGTGAGCAGGCCGCCCTGGTCAAAGCCCACGTATCCCGGAGGCGCACCAATCAGACGACTGACGGTGTGACGCTCCATATATTCGGACATATCAAAGCGCAGCAGCTCAATGCCCAGCGCTTTGGAGAGCTGAACCGTCACCTCGGTTTTCCCCACGCCGGTCGGACCGGCAAACAGGAAGGAACCAACGGGCTTGTGGTCATGCCCCAGGCCGGCACGGGCCATCTTGATCGCTTCGGTTAAGGCCTCAATGGCTTTATCCTGACCAAAGACCAGCATTTTCAGGCGATTGCCGAGGGTGCGCAGCGTATCGCGATCGCTCTGAGAAACGCTCTTCTCAGGAATACGCGCGATGCGGGCGACCACGGACTCGATATCCGCCACGTTAACGGTTTTCTTACGCTTGCTGGCCGGCATCAGGCGCGCACGCGCCCCGGCCTCATCAATCACGTCAATCGCCTTATCCGGCAGGTGACGGTCGTTGATGTATTTCACCGCCAGCTCCACCGCCGCACGCACCGCTTTCGCGGTGTAACGCACGTCGTGGTGCGCTTCGTACTTGGTTTTCAGGCCGTTGATGATCTGCACCGTTTCGTCAACCGACGGCTCGGTGACGTCGATTTTCTGGAAACGACGCGCCAGCGCGCGATCTTTCTCAAAAATGTTGCTGAACTCCTGGTACGTCGTGGAGCCCATCACGCGGATCTTGCCGCTGGAGAGCAGCGGTTTGATCAGGTTTGCCGCATCCACCTGGCCACCGGAGGCCGCACCCGCGCCGATAATGGTGTGGATCTCATCGATAAACAGGATGCTGTTGGTGTCCTGCTCCAGCTGTTTTAACAGCGCCTTGAAGCGTTTTTCAAAATCACCGCGGTATTTAGTGCCCGCCAGCAGCGAGCCAATATCCAGCGAGTAGATGGTGCAGTCGGCAATCACTTCCGGCACGTCGCCCTGCACAATGCGCCAGGCAAGACCTTCGGCAATCGCCGTTTTACCCACGCCTGACTCGCCCACCAGCAGCGGGTTGTTCTTGCGGCGACGGCACAGCACCTGAATCGCGCGCTCCAGCTCTTTATCGCGGCCAATCAGCGGGTCGATGCCGCCAACGCGAGCAAGCTGATTAAGGTTGGTGGTGAAGTTTTCCATACGATCCTCCCCGCCTGCTTGCTCTTCATTGTTATTGACCTGATTGCTGGGATCCGATGCCTGGTTAGGCTCGTCTTTGCGCGTTCCGTGAGAAATAAAGTTAACCACGTCGAGGCGGCTGACTTCGTGTTTGCGCAGCAGATAGGCAGCCTGTGACTCCTGCTCGCTGAAGATGGCGACTAAGACGTTTGCGCCAGTCACTTCGCTACGTCCGGAAGACTGGACGTGGAATACCGCTCGCTGCAGCACGCGCTGGAAGCTGAGCGTCGGCTGCGTGTCGCGCTCCTCTTCACTGGCTGGCAGCACCGGTGTGGTTTGTTCGATGAAGGCTTCGAGTTCCTGACGTAGCGCCACCAGATCCACGGAGCAGGCTTCCAGCGCTTCGCGGGCAGATGGGTTGCTAAGCAGTGCGAGCAGTAAATGCTCGACGGTCATAAACTCATGTCGGTGCTCACGCGCTCTGGCGAAAGCCATGTTTAAACTGAGTTCCAGTTCTTGATTGAGCATAGGCACCTCCCCCAATTTTATGCCTTATCAGGCCTTTTCCAGCGTACACAGCAACGGATGCTCGTTCTCCCTCGCATAGTCGTTCACCATCGCCACTTTGGTTTCCGCCACCTCGGCGGTAAAAATGCCGCAGATAGCTTTGCCACGATAATGAACGGTAAGCATCAGTTGCGTTGCACGTTCTACATCATAAGAAAAGAACTTTTGTAGCACGTCAATAACAAATTCCATCGGCGTGTAATCATCGTTCATTAACATAACTTTATACATAGATGGCGGTTTTAGCGCGTCGCGCACTTTATCTTCCGCCAGCTGGTCAAAATCCAGCCAGTCGTTGGTCTTACCCATTTTGCATAACCACTTTGAATCTACCTCAGATGTTAGATAACAATCATCTATTACTGTCATCCGCGATGTCTGTCACAAACTGTTGCAATAGCGTTAACTGCTTCAAACTTTGGTTGATTATTGTCCCAACTCCAGCGCCAAACGCTTGACGACGTCTTTCGTTTATCTAAATTGTACAAGCGTGAGATGGCGAGGTTTTGAACAGCCCCCACTCCACCACCGGTTCATTCCATCTTAATTTATAAGATTTACGAAGGATGTCGAAGCATGGAAATGGGTACTGTTAAGTGGTTCAACAACGCCAAGGGGTTTGGCTTCATCTGCCCCGAAGGCGGCGGCGAAGATATCTTCGCTCACTATTCCACCATTCAGATGGATGGTTACAGGACGCTCAAAGCCGGGCAGTCCGTCCGGTTCGATGTACACCAGGGACCAAAAGGCAATCATGCAAGCCTAATCGTACCCGTTGAAGCAGAAACGGTTGCATAGCTCTCTGTTTTATTGTGTACATCACGCAGTCAAAATGCCAGCCCGATCGGCTGGCATTTTTATTTTCAGGTTATTCCCGAGCCAGCGCGTCCACCGGATCCAGCCGCGCCGCGTTGCGCGCAGGCAGCCAGCCAAACAAAATCCCGGTAAAGGTGGAACACAAAAACGCGGTGAGTATCGCCATCGGCGAGAAACCAATCTCCCAGCCGGGTAAAAAGAGCTGGAGCGCAAAGGCAATCATCATCGAGAGCGCAATGCCCATCGCGCCGCCCACCAGGCATACCAGCACCGCTTCAATTAAAAACTGCTGAAGCACGTCGCTGGCCCTGGCCCCGACCGCCATGCGGATGCCAATCTCCCGGGTGCGTTCAGTTACCGACACCAGCATGATATTCATCACCCCGATACCGCCAACGACCAGCGAAATCACCGCCACCAGCGTCAGGAACATCTGAAGAGTACGTGTGGTCTTTTCCGCCGTTTTCAAGAGACCGTCCATGTTCCAGGTGAAGAAATCCTTCTTCCCGTGGCGCAGGGTGAGCAATCGCTCAAGCTGCTGTTCGGCCATAGCGCTGTCGTAGCCCTCCTTCACGCGCACGGTGATGGAGTTAAGCCACGACTGGCCCATAATCCGCCCGGAGATGGTGGTATACGGCAGCCAGACGCGCAGGATCTTGCTGCTGCCGAACATCGACTGCTTCTCTTCCGCCACGCCAATGACCGTGGCAGGCATGTTGCCGACGAGGATCACTTCCCCCACCACGTTCGCTTTATTGGGGAAGAGCTGCCTGCGCGAGTTGGCGTCCAGCACCACCACCTGCGCCCTCCCCGCCAGCTGTTCGGCGTTGAAGGTGGCGCCTTCGATGAAGGTCATGCCGTAGACGTTGAAGTAGTCGCCGCTCACGCCGTTGGCGCTGGCCGCCACGTCGATGTTGCCGTAGCGCAGACGCAGGTTTTGCGAGACCGCAGGCGTGGCGGAATTCACCCACGGCTGCTTCTGAATCGCCGCCAGATCGTCATACTTCAGCGCCTGCTGATACTGCGGCTCGTCGTCGCCGAAGTCTTTGCCGGGATAAACGTCAATGGTGTTGGTCCCGATGGCGCGGATATCCGCCAGCACCAGCTGCTTGGCCGCGTCGCCCACCACCACAATCGACACCACCGAGGCAATACCGATAATGATGCCGAGCATGGTCAGCAGGGTGCGCATTTTGTTGGCCGCCATCGCCAGCCAGGCCATGGTCAGCGCTTCACGAAAGCCGCTGGAGAACTGCGCCCAGCCGGTCGACGCAGGCAGCGCTTCCTTCGGTGCCGCCGCGCGGGACTCACGCGGCGGCGGGTTGCTGACCAGCTCGCCGTCGTGGATCTCAATAATGCGTTCCGCCTGCGCCGCCACCAGCGGATCGTGGGTAACGATAATCACCGTGTGCCCCTGATCGCGCAGCTGGTGCAGGATCGCCATCACCTCCTCGCCGGAGTGGCTGTCGAGCGCCCCGGTCGGTTCATCCGCGAGGATCACCTGCCCGCCGTTCATCAGCGCGCGGGCAATACTCACGCGCTGCTGCTGGCCGCCGGACAACTGCGACGGCTGGTACTCCACCCGCTCCGCCAGCCCCAGACGCGTTAACAGCGCCTTCGCGCGCTCGAGGCGTTTCTTCCGCTCAACGCCCGCATACACCGCGGGAACCTCCACGTTCTGCGCCGCGCTCAGGTGAGAGAGCAAGTGGTAACGCTGGAAGATAAAGCCAAAGTGTTCCCGGCGCAGCTTCGCCAGCGCGTCGCCGTCCAGCGTGGAGATATCGGTTCCGGCCACGCGATAGGTACCGCTGGTCGGCTTATCCAGACAGCCGAGAATGTTCATCAGCGTCGATTTACCGGAACCCGACGCGCCTACAATCGCTACCATCTCGCCCGCCTCCACGCTCAGGGAGATGCCTTTCAGCACCTCCACCGGGCCGTCGCCGGACGGATAGCTGCGACGAATGTCCTTCAGCTCAAGCAGCGCGGTCATTTAGCGGCTCCGGGCAGGCTTTCGCTGACAACAACCTCCTCGCCCTCTTCCAGCCCTTTCTCCACCACCACGTCGGTGTCGTTGCGCGCGCCAATCACCACCTCGCGCTCGCGCGTTTCACCGTTGCGCAGCACTTTCACCTTGTAGCGATTGTCCCCGGCGGATTCACCCAGCGCGGAGAGCGGAACAGTCAGCACGTTCTTCACGCCGGTCAGTTGGATGTGCACCTGCGCGGTCATGTCCAGGCGCAGCACGCCCTTCGGGTTTGGCACTTCAAAACGCGCATAGTAGAAAATGGCGTCGTTAACCTTTTCCGGCGTCGGCAGAATGTCTTTCAGCACGCCCTCGTAGCGGGTCTGCGGATCGCCGAGTACGGTAAACCAGGCATTCTGCCCCGGCTTAAGATGGATCACGTCCGCCTCGGAGACCTGGGCCTTCACCAGCATGGTGCTCATGTCCGCCAGCGTCAGAATGTTTGGCGCCTGCTGGGCGGCAATCACCGTCTGGCCCTGCAGCGTGGTAATTTGCGTCACTTCCCCGGCCATCGGCGCGACGATCTTTGTGTAATCAAGATTGGTTTTCGCCGTATCCAGCGAGGCCTGATTACGCTTGATTTGCGCGTCGATCGTGCCAATCTGCGCCTGTTTCACCGCCAGTTCAGTCGCGGCGGTGTCTAAATCCTGTTTCGAGATAGCCTGGGTTTTCGCCAGCGCCTGCTGGCGGGTCAGCGTCACCTGCGCCAGGTTACGCTCTGCCTGCGCCTGCGCGCGCTGCGCGCGCAGCTCCATCAGCGTCGCTTCCACTTCGCGGATCTGGTTCTCAGCCTGCTCGGGATCGATAACGCCAAGCAGCTGGCCTTTTTTCACCTTGTCGCCAATCTCTACCGACAGCGTTTTCAGCTGGCCGCTGACCTGAGCGCCCACGTCAACTTTGCGCAGCGCATCAAGTTTGCCCGTCGCAAGGACATTTTGCTGCAGTTCACCCGGACGGACGATCAGCGTCTGGTACTGCGGCACAGGCGCGTTAAGCACCTGCCATAACCAGAATCCACCGGCTACAATCACCAGCGCCAGCAGCAGAAACAGCGTTCTGCGTTTTCCCTTGAGGTTCATAAATATTCCAAATAAATGTTCTGGCAATAATAAACGTTGATTCTATCTAAACGACTCCTTAACGAAACCCCTGTTCTCCGAAATCACCTTAATTTGTTTACAAGACGTTGATATTTCCCCTGCTGAAATAGCGGTATTCCAAAAGACTCAGGATTTATCATGTCTTCTATCGTCGATACACCTCTTCCAAACCTGACGCAGCCGACATCCGGCTGGCAGCTCTTCAAAAATCTGGCGTTCGGCAAGATCGCGCCCGGCCTTGCATGGCAGAACCCCGCCTATCGCCGTAAGTTCATGCTGCGTTCTCTGGCGACGCCCGTGAGCACGTCTCGCCTGTTAACAAACCTCGCTAAGCAGCCGCGTCTGATGCAGATGCTGCAGGTGCAGCCCGGTCTGCCGTGTCGGCTGCATCGTCCCTGGCTGACGGTGAAGATGGATCGCCAGCACGCGCTGGAATCCCTGAACTGGCACTATCAGGCCATGAGCCGCCAGCTCCCGGCCACGCTCCTGAAGGGCTATCTTTCGACGCAGGGGACTACGCTGCTGACCTTAACCGGGAAAGATGAACAGCAATTTACCGTCCGCCTGTGTGCCGATGCGTTTCTGGATAAAGAGGGAGAGGCCACCCTCACCTTCTGCGACGTTCAGAATACGGTGCTGGCGGAGCTAACCTTTACGCTCTGCCAGTTTGAAGGAAAATCTACGCTGTTCATCGGCGGTTTGCAGGGCGCGAAAGCGCATGTTCCCCATGAGCTGATCCAGAAAGCGACGAAGGCCTGCCACGGTCTGTTCCCGAAACGCCTGCTGGTTGAAGCCGCCATGACGTTCGGTGCCGCATTCCCGGTCGCGCAGATTGTTGCCGTCAGTAATGCCACCCATATTTATCGCAGCTGGCGCTACCGCAAGAAAAAAGAGGGAAAACTGCTGGCCGATTACGACGGCTTCTGGAGTTCCCTCGGTGGGGAAAAACAGGAGAGCGGCCACTTTATGCTGCCGCTTGCCATGCCGCGTAAACCCGTAGAAGAGATCGCGAGCAAAAAACGCGCCGAATACCGTCGCCGCTACGCGCTGCTGGATAGCCTGATTCAGCAGGTGAAACAGGCGACCGAACGTTAATCCGCCCTTCCGCGTGCCAGCCACAGCACGCGGGAGAACATTTTCCGCAGCAGGGTCGGAACCGCCTCTACGCCCCGCCTTCCCGCTTCCGTCGCCACTTCAATGGCTAAGTCCGGTTTCGACGAACGGTGAATAGCTTTGGCGATCACGCGCCGCATGTTCATCGGGACGTCGACCGGCACCATCGCAATGCGGTGGAATACGTCGTCAAAGCCCTGACGGTACATAAAATGCTCCATGTCCATCGCGGGCAGCATCGTTAAATGGTCCCGTTCTTCTTCCCGCTCGTTGTTCAGCAGGCTGCGCACGGTTGAGGCATATTTTTTCCCCGCTTCGTCGCCGTCCACCAGCACATGCCATTCAATTCCCATTCGCCGGGCAAATTTTATCAGCGGTTTTAATCCCGACTGGGCAAATTCGATCACCTTAATACCTTCGGCATCAAAATGGTGGCCGCACTGGCGCGCCAGTTCGTTGATGACCCAGGTCTCTGTTTCCCCCTCCACCAGCAGCCAGCAGCGGGCGAAGAGCGACGAGGCGCGATTAAAGCGTATATGAAACGCGATTCGCCGCCCGTCTTCGGCGTTCATCCCGCCGGGCCCGAGGCGGTACGCGGATACGCGGGAGGACTCGCGCACCAGACGGCAGATGTGCTCCACCGGCGTCAGCGATAGCAGCTCACCGGAGTTGGTGGTGGTAATCCGCTGGAGCGGCAGCAGATTCAGCAGGTGCCACGCCACGGAGAGCATGATGGGGTGCAGGCGCGTTTCCGGATCTTCCACCAGCAGCAGCGGGCGGGCATCCCGGTCAAGACGCACGGTGCCCTTCGCCTGCAGAAGCGTTGAAAACAGCCCCAGCAAAATCACCCGATGGGTACGCCCGCCGGGCCGGTCGATCATCCGGTTGATGATGTCGAGATAGCGCCAGCTGCGCTGTTCATCATGAGAACAGCGGCGCATCAAACGATGGCGCGACTCCGAGGTGCCCTGCTCGGAAAAATAGTGCTCCAGCAGTTGCACCATCGCCGACAGCCCCTGACGAATTTGACCATCGGTGAGGTTTTGCGGACGCGACACCAGCTCTCGCGCCAGGAAATCCAGCTCGCGGGCGGTGACTTCCACCTCCGGCATATTCGGTACGGTGCCGTTACGAATACGGCGCATAAAGCGCGCATCGCGCAGGCGTAACACCGGCATCAGGCGGATAAGGTGACGCGCCAGATCGTCGATATTCTCCAGCGGAATCGGGTTGGCTTTCTCATCGAGGAATTCACGCAGGGTCAGTACCCCCTCGTTTTCCGCCATTTCACCTTCCAGCCGATAGAAAATCCGGTGGAAACCGTCGTCGCAGGGCACCCAGCAGGGCGACAGCGGGCGGAAGCGACGCACGCGGTGACGGCCGGGTTCAGATTCACGGAACGTCAGGATGATATGCAGGTGCTTCTCGCGGCCCGCGATATCGCCGGGCGGGAACCAGAAATCATCGTGGACGAAGTGATACAGCTTGTCTTCGGGTGAAAGCAGCAGCGTCAGCGCATCCAGCAGGCTGGACTTACCCCACGCGTTCTCGCCGATCAGGACATTGTTCTGCTCCAGCTGCAGCGACAGGCGGTTAATACCGCGAAACCCGACAATTTCCACACGTTCGAGAAGCATAAATCCCCCGCGAAATGATCACTTTTTCCTTTAAGTTATCAGCAGTATAGCGGCAGGAACCCTGGCACGACAGCAGAACATTCACCCTTGCGGGATTTGAACTATGCTCTATTTACCGCTGATTTGAACAAGGATTAACATCACATTGCCTTAAATCAAATTAACCGAATTTATTTAAGTGGCGAAGGGATGTTGTTGGTTTTTAAAATACGGGCTCTTTGAGTCGTCATCCCTTTATGGCGATATATCCCGCGCGCGGGAAAACGCGTGGAAAATTATTTTGAGGTGGTTATGTTTAGAAAATTGGCAGCAGAATGCTTTGGTACATTCTGGCTGGTATTTGGTGGCTGCGGTAGCGCCGTTCTGGCAGCAGCATTCCCGGAATTAGGTATTGGTTTTGTCGGCGTCGCGCTGGCATTTGGCTTAACCGTATTAACCATGGCTTTCGCCGTGGGGCATATTTCCGGCGGTCATTTTAACCCGGCGGTGACATTAGGCTTATGGGCGGGCGGGCGTTTCCCGGCGAAAGAGGTTATTGGCTACATCGTGGCGCAGGTGGTTGGCGGTATTATTGCGGCGGGCGTGCTGTACGTCATTGCCAGCGGTAAAGCAGGCTTTGACGCGGCGGCCAGCGGCTTCGCCTCTAACGGCTTTGGCGAACACTCTCCGGGCGGTTATTCCATGCTTTCTGCCATTGTAATTGAAATTGTACTGACCGCAGGCTTCCTGCTGGTGATCCACGGTGCAACCGACAAACACGCGCCTGCAGGCTTCGCGCCTATCGCCATTGGTCTGGCGCTGACGCTGATCCACCTGATCTCCATTCCGGTGACCAACACCTCCGTTAACCCGGCGCGCAGCACCGCCGTCGCCATTTTCCAGGGCGGCTGGGCGCTTGAGCAGCTGTGGCTGTTCTGGGTGATGCCGATCGTCGGCGGTATTCTGGGCGGCGTGCTGTACCGCTCTCTGCTGGAAAAACGCGATTAATTAATTGCGGCCTGTAATGTCGGGTGGCGCTAACGCTTACCCGACCTACGTGAGTGTGCACTTTGTCGGCCGGGTAAGGCGTAGCCGCCGCCCGGCTTTCTTTGCCGCTTTACTGAGCAGCCTTTATTGGGTAGTGTCTCTGGCGCTTAACAGAAACTCAAAAGGACCGGCTGTTCATGTTTTCAGGACTCCTCATTATTCTGCTGCCCCTGATTGTGGGCTATCTTATTCCGCTGCGTCATGAATCGGCCTTAAAGCTTATTAACCGTTTTCTCAGCTGGATTGTTTACGTCATTCTGTTCTTTATGGGGATCAGCCTGGCCTTCCTGGATAATCTGGCGACAAATTTACTTTCCATCCTGCATTATTCTGCGGTCACCGTGGTGGTTATTTTGCTGTGCAATATTGCCGCCCTGCTGTGGCTGGAACGCACTATTCCGTGGAAAAATAATCACCACCAGGAAAAGCTTCCCTCCCGAATTGCAATGGCGCTGGAATCATTAAAGCTCTGCGGCGTCGTGGTGCTTGGATTTCTTCTGGGCCTTGCCGGATGGACATTTTTGCAGCACGCGACGGACGCCAGCGAATATACCCTGATCTTCCTGCTGTTCCTGATTGGTATTCAGCTGCGAAATAACGGCATGACGCTGAAACAGATTGTCCTGAACCGTCGGGGAATGATCGTTGCCGTTATGGTTGTCGTCAGCTCCATGGTCGCGGGCGTGATTAATGCCTTTATTCTCGATCTGCCGCTAAAAACCGGCCTGGCGATGGCCTCCGGGTTTGGCTGGTACTCCCTCTCCGGTATTCTGCTGACCGAATCCTTCGGCCCGGTGATCGGCAGCGCCGCCTTCTTTAACGATCTGGCGCGAGAGCTGATTGCCATCATGCTGATCCCGGGTCTGGTTCGCCGCAGCCGCTCGACGGCACTGGGCCTGTGCGGCGCCACGTCGATGGACTTTACCCTGCCGGTCCTCCAGCGTTCGGGCGGGCTGGAGATGGTGCCCGCAGCCATCGTTCACGGCTTTATTTTGAGCCTGCTGGTTCCCGTCCTGATGGCGTTTTTCTCTGCCTGATACCTCTGTGGCGGTAGGGCTCCTGCCGCCAAAATTGCGCTAAATCAATCTCCCTCTATTTTGTCGCAGAAAGCTCTTTTCACCGTTCTGGCACAGGCATACCCTTAAACATGTATATTAAATATAACTTTTACAGGTGTGATTATGTTTTGTGTGCAATGTGAACAAACCATCCGTACCCCGGCAGGCAACGGCTGCTCTTACGCGCAGGGTATGTGCGGTAAAACCGCAGAAACATCAGACCTGCAGGATCTGCTGATAGCCGCCCTGCATGGTCTTTCCGCCTGGGCCTTCAAAGCCCGTGAATACGGCATCGTCGACCATTACGTCGACAGCTTCGCGCCGCGCGCGTTTTTCTCCACGCTGACTAACGTCAACTTCGATTCTCCTCGCATCGTCGGCTATGCCCGCGAAGCGATTGCCCTGCGCGAAGCTTTGAAAGCGCAGTGCCTGAATGCCGATACCAGTGCCCGCGTGGACAACCCAATGGCGGAGCTTCAGCTGGTTAGCGAGGACCTCGGCGAGCTACAGCGCCAGGCCGCAGAATTTACCCCTAATAAGGACAAAGCGGCGATTGGCGAGAACATCCTCGGCCTGCGTCTGCTATGCCTGTACGGCCTGAAAGGTGCAGCGGCCTATATGGAACACGCGCACGTTCTCGGGAAGTCAGATAACGACATTTACGCCCAGTACCACAAAATTATGGCGTGGCTCGGCACCTGGCCTTCCGACATGAATGCCCTGCTCGAGTGCGCAATGGAAATCGGCCAGATGAACTTCAGGGTCATGAGCATTCTGGATGCCGGTGAAACCAGCACCTACGGTCATCCGACCCCGACGCAGGTCAACGTCAAAGCGACCGAAGGCAAATGCATCCTGATCTCCGGCCACGACCTGAAAGATCTCTACAACCTGCTGAAGCAGACCGAAGGCACCGGCGTTAACGTCTATACCCACGGCGAAATGCTGCCCGCCCACGGCTACCCGGAACTGCGCAAGTTCAAGCATCTGGTGGGTAACTACGGCAGCGGCTGGCAGAATCAGCAGGTAGAGTTCGCCCGCTTCCCTGGCCCTATCGTGATGACCTCCAACTGCATCATCGACCCTACAGTGGGCGCGTATGACGACCGCATCTGGACCCGCAGCATCGTCGGCTGGCCGGGCGTGAGCCACCTTGAAGGCGACGATTTCGGCCCGGTTATCGAGCAGGCGCAGCAGATGGCGGGCTTCCCTTACAGCGAAATCGAACATCTGATCACCGTCGGCTTCGGTCGCGAAACGCTGCTGGGTGCGGCAGATTCTCTGATTGACCTCGTCAGCCGTGAAAAGCTGCGCCACATCTTCCTCGTTGGCGGATGCGACGGCGCGCGCGGCGAGCGTAACTACTTCACCGATTTCGCCACCAGCGTGCCGGATGATTGCCTGATCCTGACCCTGGCGTGCGGTAAATACCGTTTCAACAAGCTGGACTTCGGCAACATCGAAGGCCTGCCGCGCCTGATTGATGCAGGCCAGTGCAACGATGCTTACTCGGCCATCATTCTGGCGGTCACGCTGGCAGAAAAACTCGGCTGCGGCGTCAACGACCTGCCCCTGTCCCTGGTGCTCTCCTGGTTTGAGCAGAAAGCGATTGTCATCCTGCTCACCCTGCTCTCTCTCGGCGTGACCAACATCGTAACCGGCCCGACGGCGCCAGGCTTCCTGACGCCGGACCTGCTGGCGGTGCTGAACGAGAAATTCGGTCTGCGTTCCGTGACCAACGTTGAAGATGATATGAAGCAACTGCTGAGCGCGTAAGGAGCGATTCATGACCATGCCAACCTCACAATGTCCGTGGCGGATGCAGGTTCATCACATCCATCAGGAGACGCCGGATGTGTGGACGCTGTCGCTGCTCTGCCACGACTACTATCCGTACCGTGCGGGCCAGTATGCGCTGGTCAGCGTTCGCAACTCGGCGGACACGCTTCGCGCCTATACGATCTCCTCCACGCCGGGCGTGAGCGAGTACATTACGCTCACTATCCGCCGCATTGATGACGGTGCAGGCTCTCAGTGGCTGACCCGTGACGTGAAGCGCGGAGATTACATCTGGCTGTCTGACGCGCAGGGGGATTTCACCTGTGACGACAAGGCAGACGATAAATTCCTGCTGCTGGCGGCGGGCTGTGGCGTAACGCCGATCATGTCGATGCGCCGCTGGCTGGCGAAGAACCGCCCCCAGGCCGACGTGCAGACAATCTTCAGCGTGCGCTCTCCGGAAGATGTGATTTTTGCCGATGAGTGGCGTGATTATCCGGTGACGCTGGTGGCGGAACACAACGCGACCCACTGTTTTGTGCCCGGTCGCCTGAGCCGCGAGCTGCTGCAAAGCGTGCCGGACATTGCGAACCGTACCGTGATGACCTGCGGCCCGGCGCCGTACATGGATATAGTGGAGAAAGAAGTTAGAGCGCTTGGCGTGACCCGCTTCTTCAAAGAGCAGTTCTTCACGCCGGTGGCGGAAGCGGCAACCAGCGGGATTCAGTTCACCAAACTGCAGCCCGCACAGACCTTCTTTGGCCGCGTGGGCACCACGCTCCTGGAAGCGCTGGAAAGCAACAAGGTGCCGGTAGTCGCGGCCTGCCGTGCGGGCGTGTGCGGCTGCTGTAAAACGAAAGTGGTTTCAGGGGAATATACCGTCACCAGCACCATGACGCTGTCCGACGCGGAAATTGCCGAGGGCTATGTGCTGGCATGTTCCTGTCATCCGCAGGGGGATCTGGTGCTGGCGTAATCCGCTGCGGTGCCCCCTTCTTTGCCGGGTGGCACTGCCTTTACCCAGCCTACTTTGTACAGGTTTGCTCTTCACAGGCCCGGTAAGCGCTAGCGCCACCGGGCTTTTGTTATCCTCACCGCCACGCTGGAGCTTTCCCTACCGCAAACCGCCCTGCCCCTAAAAACGCGACTGCCAGCGAGCCAATAAAGAAGTACACCAGGCTTTCAATCGCCCATGCCCCAACCTTATCGAGAGCGAACGTTTCACTCGTTCCCACCATCAGCCATGCCACGATCATCGTAAACGCCAGCACCAGCGCGGCCGGGCGCGTAAAGAGCCCGACAATAATCAGGATCGGTGCCACCACTTCGCCAATCAACACGCCGTAGGCAATAAATCCCGGCAGCCCTTTCTCTACCAGCATGCCGCTGATAAATCCCACGCCACCAAACAGCTTATGCAAACCGTGAAAAAGCATCAGCCCACCGACGGCAAGTCGTAACAAGAGTTTGCCGAGATCGTCGTACGATAGCTTTTCATTAACAGCAATTAACAATGATTTAACCATTTGAAATTATTCCTGTTTTCACTGAGACATCACCAGATTATGCCGAAGCGTGGCGCGTGAAAAGCACCTTTTAAATGGGGGGATTTGACGGGCAATACAGTGACTTTCTTCTAAGCTTGTAAGCGATATCACAAAAAGGAGACGGACAACCATGAAACAAACCGTGGCTGCATATATAGCGAAAACGCTCGAACAGGCTGGCGTAAAACGTATCTGGGGCGTGACCGGCGATTCCCTGAACGGGCTCAGCGACAGCCTGAACAAGATGAAAACCATCGAATGGATGCCGACCCGTCATGAGGAGGTCGCTGCCTTCGCCGCCGGTGCCGAAGCGCAGCTCACAGGAGAACTGGCCGTGTGTGCAGGCTCGTGCGGACCTGGCAACCTGCATCTGATCAACGGCCTGTTCGACTGTCACCGTAACCACGTGCCGGTGCTGGCGATTGCCGCCCATATCCCCTCTTCCGAAATCGGCAGCGGCTATTTTCAGGAGACGCATCCGCAGGAGCTGTTCCGTGAATGCAGCCACTACTGTGAGCTGGTTTCATCCCCGGAGCAGATCCCGCAGGTGCTGGCGATCGCCATGCGCAAAGCCGTACTAAACCGTGGCGTTTCCGTGGTCGTTATCCCGGGAGACGTGGCGCTTAAGGCTGCACCTGAAGGGGCCAGCACCCACTGGTATCACGCCCCGCAGCCGGTGGTAACGCCAGCCGAAGAGGAGCTGAAAAAGCTGGCGCAGCTGCTGCGCTACTCCAGCAATATCGCCCTGATGTGCGGCAGCGGCTGTGCGGGCGCGCATAAAGAGCTGCTGGAATTTGCCGGTAAGCTCAAAGCGCCCATCGTCCACGCCCTGCGCGGCAAAGAGCACGTCGAATACGATAACCCGTACGATGTGGGCATGACCGGGCTGATCGGTTTTTCTTCCGGCTTCCACACCATGATGAACGCCGACACGCTGATCCTGCTCGGCACCCAGTTCCCGTACCGCGCGTTCTACCCGACGGATGCCAAAATCATTCAGATTGATATCAACCCGGCCAGCATCGGCGCGCACAGCAAGGTCGATATGGCGCTGGTGGGCGACATCAAATCCACCCTTGCCGCCCTGCTGCCGCTGCTGGAAGAGAAAACCGACCGCAAATTCCTCGATAAAGCGTTGAGCGACTACCGCGACGCGCGCAAGGGGCTGGACGACCTCGCCAAACCGAGCGACAAAGCCATCCACCCGCAGTATCTGGCGCAGCAGATCAGCCATTTTGCGGACGACGACGCTATTTTTACCTGCGACGTCGGCACGCCAACCGTCTGGGCGGCGCGCTACCTGAAGATGAACGGCAAACGTCGCCTGCTCGGCTCGTTCAACCACGGCTCGATGGCCAACGCCATGCCGCAGGCGCTGGGGGCAAAAGCGACGGCACCGGAGCGTCAGGTCGTGGCGATGTGCGGCGACGGCGGGTTCAGCATGCTGATGGGGGATTTCCTGTCGGTGGTGCAGATGAAGCTTCCGCTGAAAATCGTGGTCTTTAACAACAGCGTGCTGGGCTTCGTGGCGATGGAGATGAAGGCCGGAGGCTATCTCACGGATGGCACCGAGCTGCACGACACCAACTTTGCCCGCATCGCCGAAGCGTGCGGCATCACCGGCATCCGCGTCGAGAAAGCCTCCGAGGTGGATGAAGCCCTGCAGCGCGCCTTCTCTATCGACGGTCCGGTACTGGTTGACGTCGTCGTCGCCAAAGAAGAGCTGGCGATCCCGCCGCAGATCAAGCTGGAACAGGCCAAAGGTTTTAGCCTCTACATGCTGCGCGCCATCATCAGCGGGCGCGGTGACGAAGTGATCGAACTGGCAAAAACCAACTGGCTCAGGTAAAACGTTTCGCATGACCTCTTAAAATAAAGGGATGTGAAATGATTGATTTGCGTAGTGATACCGTTACCCGCCCGAGCCGCGCCATGCTCGAAGAGATGATGGCCGCCCCGGTCGGGGACGACGTCTACGGCGATGACCCGACGGTCAACGAACTGCAGCGCTATGCGGCAGAGCTGAGCGGCAAGGAGGCCGCGCTGTTCCTGCCGACCGGCACGCAGGCTAACCTGGTGGCGCTGCTCAGCCACTGCGAGCGCGGCGAAGAGTATATCGTCGGCCAGGGTGCGCATAACTACCTGTACGAAGCTGGCGGTGCGGCGGTGCTTGGCAGCATCCAGCCGCAGCCGATTGACGCCGCGCCGGACGGCTCCCTGCCGCTGGATAAAGTCGCGGCAAAAATCAAAGCTGACGATATTCACTTCGCCCGCACCCGGCTGCTCAGCCTCGAAAACACCCACAACGGTAAAGTGCTGCCGCGCGAATATCTGAAAGCGGCGTGGGAATTCACTCGCGAGCGCAGGCTCGGCCTGCACGTCGATGGCGCGCGTATCTTTAACGCCGTGGTGGAGTACGGCTGCGAGCTGAAGGACATCACCCAATATTGCGACTCGTTCACCATTTGCCTCTCGAAAGGGCTGGGCACGCCGGTGGGTTCGCTGCTGGTCGGCAGCACAGACTACATCAAGCGCGCCAACCGCTGGCGTAAAATGACCGGCGGCGGCATGCGTCAGGCGGGTATTCTGGCGGCTGCCGGACTGTACGCGTTAAAAAATAACGTGGCGCGCCTCAAGGACGATCATGACAACGCCGCGTGGATGGCAACGCAGCTGCGCGAGATCGGCGCGGACGTGATGCGTCACGACACCAACATGCTTTTTGTGCGCGTGGGCGACGAACACGCCGCTGCGCTGGGTGAATTTATGAAAGCGCGTGGCGTGCTGATCAACGCCTCCCCGGTCGTGCGCCTGGTGATGCATCTCGACGTGAGCCGCGAACAGCTGGCCGACGTGGTAAAACACTGGCAGGCGTTTTTACAGCGTTAAGGAGCATCACGTGCCGCAACGTATTCTGGTGCTTGGCGCCAGCGGATATATCGGTCAGCACCTCACTACTGCATTAAGCCAGCAGGGGCATCAGGTGCAGGCAGCGGCACGCAATACCGAGCGCCTGCAAAAGCTTGGTTTGCCTGGCGTGACCTGTCACAACGTCGATCTCAACTGGCCGAAGGAACTCCCCGCGCTGCTGGAAGGGGTCGACACGCTTTACTACCTGGTCCACAGCATGGGCGAAGGCGGGGATTTTATCGCCCACGAGCGTCAGGTGGCGATGAACGTCCGCGATGCCCTGCTGCAAACGCCGGTGAAGCAGGTGATTTTTTTAAGCTCGCTCCAGGCACCCGAACACGAGCAGTCCGACCATCTGCGCGCCCGCCAGCTGACGGCAGACACGCTGCGCGGGGCGAATATTCCCGTCACCGAACTGCGCGCCGGGATCATCGTCGGCGCGGGTTCCGCTGCCTTCGAAGTAATGCGCGATATGGTCTACAACCTGCCGGTGCTGACCCCGCCGCGCTGGGTGCGCTCGCGCACCACGCCGATTGCGCTGGAGAATTTGCTCCACTATCTGGTGGCCCTGCTGGATCACCCGGCAGAGCAACACCGCGTGCTGGAGGCGGCAGGCCCTGAAGTGCTGAGCTATCAGGAGCAGTTCGAACATTTCATGCGCGTCAGCGGACGCCGCCGCTGGCTGATCCCCATCCCCTTCCCGACCCGCTGGATTTCAGTGTGGTTTTTGAATGTGATCACCTCGGTTCCCCCGACGACTGCCAAAGCACTGATCCAGGGGCTAAAGCACGATTTGCTGGCGGACGATCGCGCGCTGCGCGCATTGATCCCCCAGGCGTTGATCCGCTTTGACGACGCGGTGCGCCATACGCTGAAAGAAGAAGAGAAGCTGGTGAACTCCAGCGACTGGGGCTACGACGCGCAGGCCTTTGCCCGCTGGCGCCCCGAGTACGGCTATTACCCGAAGCAGGCGGGCTGCACGGTAAAAACCTCTGCCAGCCTTCACGCGCTGTGGGAGGTGGTGAACCAGATCGGCGGCAAAGAGCGCTATTTCTTCGGCAATATCCTCTGGCAGACGCGCGGTGCGATGGATCTGCTGGTGGGCCACCGGCTGGCGAAAGGCCGCCCGGCGCATCCGTATCTTGCGCCAGGCGATGCGGTCGACAGCTGGAAGGTGATCGTCGTCGAGCCGGAAAAACAGCTGGCGCTACTGTTCGGCATGAAGGCGCCGGGGCTGGGGCGGCTCTGCTTTACGCTCAAGGACAAAGGCGATCATCGGGAACTGGACGTTCGCGCCTGGTGGCACCCACACGGGATGCCGGGTCTGTTCTACTGGCTGTTTATGATCCCCGCCCATCTGTTTATCTTCCGGGGAATGGCAAAACGCATTGCGCAACTGGCAGAACAAAAGACGAAAATAAGTTAATAAAACCCTCTTTCTTTCACCTTTCCCATTGCAACACATCGTAATTCACGAAAGAATGCGCACGAAATTCTTTTCAACACAGTGGATTGATATGAAGGTACTGGTTACCGGGGCGACCAGCGGCTTAGGCCGAAATGCGGTCGAATTTCTGCGCAACAAGGGCATCAGCGTCAGGGCCACCGGTCGCAACGAAGCGATGGGGAAACTGCTGCAAAAAATGGGCGCGGAGTTCGTCCATGCCGACCTGACGGAGCTGGTCTCCTCGCAGGCGAAGGTGATGCTCGCCGGTATCGACACGCTGTGGCACTGCTCCAGTTTTACCTCCCCGTGGGGAACCCAGGAAGCCTTCGATCTCGCCAACGTGCGCGCCACGCGTCGTCTGGGCGAATGGGCCGTAGCCTGGGGCGTGCGTAACTTTATCCATATCTCGTCACCGTCACTCTATTTCGACTACCACCACCATCGTGACGTGCAGGAAGATTTCCGCCCTGCTCGCTTTGCCTGCGAGTTTGCCCGCAGCAAGGCGGCCAGCGAAGAGGTCATCGACCTGCTGGCGCAGTCAAACCCGCATACCCGTTTTACCGTCCTGCGCCCGCAGAGCCTCTTCGGACCGCACGACAAAGTGTTTATTCCGCGTCTGGCGCAGATGATGCACCACTACGGCAGCGTGCTGCTGCCGCGCGGCGGCGATGCGCTGGTGGACATGACCTATTACGAAAATGCCGTCCACGCCATGTGGCTGGCAAGCCAGCCGGACTGCGATAAGCTTATCTCCGGTCGCGCCTATAACATCACCAACGGTGAACCGTGCACGTTGCGCAGCATTGTGCAGCGGCTGATTGATGAACTGCAGATCGACTGCCGTATCCGTTCCGTGCCCTACCCGATGCTGGACATGATCGCCCGCAGCATGGAGCGTTTTGGCAGTAAATCCGCCAAAGAGCCCGCGCTGACGCACTACGGCGTATCGAAGCTTAACTTTGATTTTACGCTGGATATCACGCGCGCGGAGACTGAGCTGGGATATAAGCCGATTGTGACGCTGGATGAAGGCATTGTGCGCACGGCGGCGTGGTTACGGGATCACGGGAAGTTGCACCGCTAGCCTTTTTGCCCGGTGGCGGCTTCGCCTTACCGGGCCTACATCTCCTCGCCCCTCCGGGGAGAGGGGAAAGTGCAGATACTAAAACGGCAACCTTTCGGTTGCCGTTTGCTTTTACAGAGCCGTCCAGGCATCAGCCCATGACAGACCTGCGCCTGGTTCATAGTATGCCGGGGCGTTGTTACACCAGCCGCTGTACGGGAACGGTTTGCACTGGAACAGTTTACCGTGGTTGTTCACGATATCACCTGCGTTGTACTTGCTGTTCGCGCTCCACGCCTGGTAAGCACCTTCGTCACCTGATGGCGTTGCCGCTTTCGCTTTCACGTTCAGCAGGTAAGTGGTGGTATTGGTCAGCTCGCCATCGCTGACGGTCAGGCTGATTTCAATCTGCTGTGCCGTTGCGGACTCAGGCGCCTTGAAGGTCACCACCGCTTTATCTTCGCCGGTCACAGTCTGGCCATCCTGAGAACGCCAGGTGTAGGTCAGCTTGTTGCCATCCGCATCGGTAGAACCTTCCGCACTCAGAGAAACCTGCGCTCCCGCTTCAACGGCACCAATTGGGCCAGCAATGTGCGCAACCGGGGCGTGGTTCACAGTAGCAGGTTCAGCCGGGGTTTCATCCGGCGTCGGCGCTGGCGCTGGAGCCGGTGTTTCATCTTCTGCTGGCGTCGGCGCTGGCGTTACCGGGGTTTCGTCCGGCGTGGTGGCAGAACCATCGTCGTTAACGATATTCACGTTATAGAACTTCTGCACACACTTGCTGTAGTCACCCTCTTTAAAGGCGCTGAACGGCGTCTGGTAGCCCACCAGTTGGCAAGAGTAGGTCTTTCCGTCTGGCGTATCGGCGCTCCACCCCCAGTCCTGTTCCCAGTAAATCTTCAGCGCACCTGCGCCACCTTCGTCGAACTGCTTCATGTTGGCGCAGCCCAGCACTTCGTTCGCCGGAACGGGCACTTTCAGGTAGTTCGCGAACTCTTTGTAATACTTGATACGGTTCTGAGACTGGGCAATTTCAGTCGGGCCGCCGCACTCTACGCCGCCGTTGATGATCTGGGTGGTCACGCCGAAGCCCGGTACCAGACCGTTGGCTTTATCATGATCGTTCGGCTGCCACGTGCCGTCGATAACCTGCAGCATGCTTGGTTTTGGCGGCTGCGGGTAGGCGAAGAAGAAGATCGCGCTCGCCAGGTTCAGCCAGGTATCCGCCACCAGCTCAGGTTTATCCAGCAGGGTACGCACGTCGCCGTACATTGCTTCGGAGAACGGACCGTAGTTGTAGTTGTAGGACAGCTGCTTCGCACCGCGACCGAAGTAGCTCAGGAAGTCGCCGTCTTTATCCTTACCGCACGGCCAGGTCTGGCCCTGCCATACTTTCGGGTCACATTCGCCGTTATAGCCGCCCTTCTGCCCTTCGCTCCAGCCCATTTCACGCACGTGGACCAGCGCCTGACGCCACTCGGCTTCCGGACGCCAGCTTTCGTGGCCGCCGGTTTCCTGGGCAAAGTGGGCAAACATGGTGGCCAGCTCTTTGCGGCAGATCGCATCGCTGTCGCGACCGTCGTTATAGGTCTTACACAGCGCCGGGAATTTACCTACGGCTTTCAGGAAGTTGCTGTAGGTATAGGCCTGAGCGCGCAGCGGGAAGAGATATTCCCAGTCGCTGGCCTTCACGATCCCTTCCACGCGCTTAACGTTGTCCGGGTTCGCCGCACGGCCTGGCTCAATCATTTCGACCTGCGCGTTATCAAGGGTCTGAATCGTCTCTTTAACGGAGGTCATCAGCGGGAAGTTAGTGAGCTCCTGCTCTTTCTTCGCCAGATCGCTGGCTTTCATGGTGTATGGTTCACTGGTGGTCGCCTGCAAAGAGGCAGCCTGCGCCATAAACGGTGCTACGCATGCGCCGGCAACGAGTACACTCAGTAACGTCCTTTTATTCATTTCAGTATTCCTGTTAATTAAAGTTAAAGTTAAATCCCGGCTTATGTATTAATCCATTAATAAATAAACCATAGACAGCTGTTTTCACTTTTCGAAGAACACCCTGAGGAACTCTTCAAAAATAAAAAACTTTAATAACGTGCAGCTAATTTCAACTGCTGATATTTCGCCCAAACTTTATGGGCATATTTCATCCGCTGCGGATAATTCTCTTTTTTCAATCCGGCGTTATAGGCACCTACCGCTTCCCAGTTATAGCCGTACACCTTAATCATCCCGGACAAGATGGAAGCGCCGACCATAATGGAGGTGCAGGGCTCGGTCATCAGCCGGTATTCGTCAATTCCTTGCCTTTCCAGCGCAGTAAAGTGAGTGCTATTAATTTGCATTAGCCCGACATCACGCGTGCCGTCATGATTTTGCCCAACCGCATACGGATTCATACCGGATTCAACGTTGGCTATGGCATACAATAAATAAGGATCGACATGATAATAATGTGCGGCTCTGTCCCAACAGTTTGCCAGTGCGCTTTGGCTTATTATAAATAACAACAACATTAACTTTTTCATTTTCACCTGCTGTAAGCGTCGGTTATTTCTCCTTAGCAACATCCTGTAAAATGAATTTTGAATCACTCACCACCCCGTCGGGGATGGTGAGTGTTTACCGGACCAGATTATTTGCAGTCGGTTGATGGACCTTCTTTCACCCAGACATCGCTGTTAGCCGGGTTATCACCACGTGTCCACCATTTGGCACGGTATACGTTGCCCTGGTAGGTGGTGGTTTCGCCGCCGTTATAAACGAGGTCAGAACGCCAGTTCATCTTCACGTTGCTGACCAGCTCCCACGCATCCACACCGAAGCCAGGCTGGTTGCCCTGGGTCCAGTACTTCGCTTTCCACACCAGATGGTCGAAGCTGACGGTATCGCCATTGTTGTAGATTTTGCTGGCATCCCACGCGACATATTTGCTGGCGTTAGCATCGACAGGCGCGTCGCAGCTACCGGTTGCAGTGCCTTCCTCGGATGGCGGAGCCACGTCATCAGCCGGAGGGGTAACCTCGTCAGAAGGTGGGGTAACCTCATCAGCCGGTGGCGTAACGTCAGCCGGTTTCGGATTCACTGTCACCTGTACGTTAGACTGCACGCTGGTTTTACCGTCGCCTACCACTACGCTCAGGGTGTAGGTAGAGGTTGCGGTCACTTCTGGCGCAGTGATGGTCACGTTCGCGGTATCAGTACCGGTCGCGTGCATATCCGCCGGAACGCTCCAGGCGTAAGTCAGCGCATCACCGTCTGGATCGGCAGCCTGCGCGTGCAGAGCGTAGGTTTCACCGGCCTGCAGCGTCACCGCTTCCATAGCGTTCACCACGGGTGCCTGGTTCGCTTTCGGCGCTTTGTTCACAACCTGCACGTCAATCGCGTTGCTAAGCCCTTTTGCATCCGTTACCGTCAGGCGGAACGCCATGGTCTGGTCGCTGGTCGCTGCCGCAACGTTGAAGGTTGCTTTCGCTTTGGTGCTGTTGGTGAGGGCCACCGATGGACCAGAGATCTGGGTCCATTTGTAGGTGATCGCATCGCCGTCTGGATCGCTGGAAGCAGAGCCATCAAGCGTGACGGTTGCCGGGCCAGAGACGTTCTGATCGGCAGATGACGCGATTGGCGCGTGGTTAGTGACCACCGGTTCAACCGGAGTCGAGCCGCCCAGCAGGCTTTCGTTCATCGCATTCAGAATGTCGCCGTTGTCAGAGTCAATAGACCAGGAGAACAGACCGCCCAGGTGGTTGGCCAGAACGTATTTGCCTTTTGCCGCAGCGGAGCGCGCATCCTCGTAAGAGATCAGGTCGCCGGTTGACTTGTTGAAGACGTAAGGCGCTTCTGCGTCAGCGTCATAACCGTATTCCCAGCCTGGCTTGCCTTTGTACTCGTTCACAATTTGACGGTAATCCACCACGCCCGGTTCCCAGGTACCTTTCACCGGACCCGTTGCGGTACCGGTGAACGGATTGTTGCCCGTCTGGCCGTGTACGCCGGTCCAGCCGCGACCGTACATGCCCGCACCCACCACAATTTTGCCAGGCTGTACGCCCTGCTGCAGCAGCGCGTTCACGCCGTTTTCGGTGGTGTAGTCCGTGTCAGGACGCCATGCCGGCGCGTGCAGCGCCGCCTGATGGCCCAGAACCGTGTTGCTCCACGCGCCGTAGAAGTCGTAGCTCATCAGGAAGATATGATCGAGATACTGCTGTGCCGTGGTGTAGTCCACATCTTCAATCTTATCTTTACCGGAACCAATCGCCGTGGTCAGTTCGTAGGTACGGCCGGTTTGTGCAGAAAGCTCATCCATCATTGCGCGCAGGTCGTGCATCAGCGCAGTGTAGGTTGCCTTATCCTGCTGCGGGTTACCCAATGCTGCGTTCTCACCGCCGCCGCCCGGGAATTCCCAGTCGATATCCACGCCGTCAAAGAACTTCCAGGTCTGCAGGAACTCTTTCACGGAGGAGACGAAGCGTGCGCGAATGGCCGGATCGTTCATCTGATAGAACGGGTCTGACAGGGTCCAGCCGCCGATAGACGGCAGTACCTTCAGGCCCGGGTGGGCTTTTTTCAGCGCCATCAGTTGACCAAAGTTACCTTTGTACGGGTCATCCCATCCGGAGACACCGGCCTGCGGTTTTTGCAGAGCAGCCCAGGGGTCGTGGATAGCCACAGTGTAGTCCTGACGGCCGTTACAGGCGCGTTTCAGGGCTTCAAAGCTGTTGCCGCCCTCAATGGATTTCAGGCTGTCGTTGATACCGTCGCCGCCGCAGATGGGAATGAAGCCGTACAGAATGTGGTTCAGGTTAGCCGCAGGGATTTTATCCACCGGGAAGTTGCGGCCATACACGCCCCACTCAGGGAAGTAGGCGCCGACCACTTTATCGGTATGCTGCGCGAAGGTTTTGTTGTTTTCCTGCATCGGCGCGTTCAGCGGCAGCAGGTGGCTACCGTCGGTGTCCGCAACGATAATCAGCTTGCTGGCGCTTTTGGTGCAGCCGCTGGCATTACAGAGTTCCACTTGCTCCTGGTAGCGTCCGCCTTTTTTCACTTTGAAGGTCGCAGAGCCAGATGCGCTGCCCGCGCCGGACCAGACGGTCTGGCCGTCCAGCAAGACTTTGGCAGAGGTTGGCGCGTCGCCGCTCCAGACGTTCCACTCAACCTTCACATCCACACCGTCAGGGTGAACTTTAACGAGGCTGTTATAGTCCTGTGCCGCCTGATCGACTTCTACAAGCGCAAATTTATCATTGCCGCTGCTAATAGACGGAGTGCCTGGCGCCGCTGCAAATGCAGAGCTGGTAGCCGCTGCAATAAAGAGCGCCAGATATTTAGGCTTCATAAATTTCATTTTTATTTCCTGATAAATTTATTCGTAACGTTAATAAACCATGCCTTCCTTGAGAACATGGATTTGTTTTGCATAATGCGTATTAAACCAACCTGACAACCGTGAAAAAAAGTTTTGCTGCGTTGTATTCCTCCATAAAAAGATACAAGCCCAAATTCCGTGTAGCTTATATCTTTTACGATACACTGAGCGCAAAGAGACATCCTTCTCTTCCACCGTCAAAAAAACTTATAAAAAAACTTGACCTGTATATTTAAAATATGAAAGCAAACTGCTGTCCAATAAACACGACTATTCCAGCAAATGACAGATAGGGTCCGAAAGAAATAGTGAGGTTATTTTTATTTAAATTATTTAACGCGAAATAGCCCGAGATACCGCTCAACGCTGCGGCAAGTTCAATTGAAGGCAGCGCCTGCCAGCCGCACCAGGCGCCTAAGGCCGCCAGCAGCTTAAAATCGCCGTAGCCCAGCCCTTCCCGCCCGGTCAGCAGGCGAAAGGCCCAGTAGAGCAGCCAGAGCGACAGATAGCCCGCTACCGCACCGAACAGCGCGTCCTGCAACGGCAATCTGTGGTCAAATGCATGGAGTAAGAGACCTGCCCACAACAGCGGTTGGGTCAGGCAGTCCGGGAGAAGCTGATGCTGCCAGTCGATCATCGCCAGAGGCAGTAAAAACAGCGCGAGTAACCACAGCGAAAACAACCCCTGAACGTCCGGCATGCACCAGGCCGTAACGCCAAAAAACAGCGCCGAGAAAAATTCGATCAAAAATAACCGCAGCGGGATGGTCGTGCCGCACTGGTGGCAGCGTCCCCGTAATAACAGCCAGCTGACCAGGGGGATATTTTCCCATGCAGCAAGCGTGTGCTGGCACACCGGACAGTGCGAGGCAGGAAAGAGCAGATTGCCGCTTTCCTCTTCATCCATCACGATCCCCGGCAGGCGCTCGGCAACAACGCCAAGAAAACTGCCCATAATCCCGCCCAGGATCGCACTCATTATCGGAAAACTAACCGGGCAGGCCTCCCGGATCAGCGAGAAGGTATTCATGCGTTTTTTGCCCAGGTGAGCTGCACCTGCGCTTTTACATCGCTGAGATGGTCAACCGGCGTGAGGTTTATTTTTTGCAATCTGACGCCGGAGGTCTGATTAATTTCGCGCAGCCAGTTTTTTAATTCATAAACATTTACCCGATTAACCACGAACGATAAAGTTTGTCCCTCCTGGCGCACGTCCGTCAGCGACAGGTTAATTTCATTGGCGCTTTTCTCGACCACCGTGCGTGGATTATCCGTTTTGACTAACTGAACCTGAAGATGATTTTTATCAATTTCATTGCGCATCCAGTTAAGCGTCTCTTTTTGTCTTTTAAGCGTCGATTTACTATTTTGAATCATATTATCCAAAGGGATGACTCCTGCGTAATACACCGCAGCCCCAAGCAGGGCAACGATGCAGAGTTTTAAAATAACTTTCTCCCGGGCGCTGTAGTTCTGGTAGCGTGATTTCAGCTGCGCGATTCGCTCTTTCATTTATGTTTCCCTGCGATCATGGCGGTATAGGGTTTGGTGGTTGAAACAGGCTGTAAGGTAAAATCGAAATTCTCACGGGTCTGGTTAACAAACGCCTGCAACGCGGGCTGGTTTTGCGCGCTGACGCTCAGCGTCAGCGTGTTTTGCTGCGCATCGTATTCCAGCAGATCGATTTCCATCGCAGGCACTGACTGCCGGGCGGCCGCCAGCTCGTCCAGCTGAAGGAAGATCCCCTTACTCTGTTTTTTGACGTTCTGACCAAAGTGATATTTGATATTGGTCTGGTGACGCATGCTGGGGAAATGGTGCTTATACACCTGGAGGATCTCCTCCTGTATCTGGTTTTCCTGCTGCACCAGCATCCAGGCCATTGCAATGCGCGGCCCCAGCAGCAGGCCAACGGACAGCAGGCCCGCAATCGCTACTGCGGCTTTCATGCTTTTCGCGACGCGCCCGTTACCGGCCTTAAGGCTGAATTCACCGTGAAGCAGATTCACGCGACAGGCCTGCCACTGCGGCTGGATCAGCACCAGCGGATGCTGCCAGGGCTGGGCAATGTCGACGTCCACACCAGCAGGCGCTTCGCCGTAACAGCACACCTCCCCCTCTCCGGCCTTCTGCATCAGAAGCGGCAGCAGGCTCGCTTCCATTTCGCTGGCAACATGCGGTGATAAACGTAGCCAGTAGCCGTCGTCCTGAGCGACAAGAGTACTTCCGCCAGCCGTCACCGGCAGCAGCCAGGCATCCGGCAGCACCTGGATCACTTTTAACCCCGCCTCCTGACAGCGGTTTAACCACACGCGCAGCAGTTCGGCATCAATCGCCACCGCATCGACTTCGGCACCCTTTTTGTGAAGCACCGTCCAGTGAAGATTATCCACCTCGCCAATCAGCGTCTCCTCGGCCATCCACGAGAACGCCGTCGCCAGCGAGGCGACTTTCTTCGGCAGCGTAAAATGGCGGAAGATCATGCTGCTGGCGGGCAGCAACAGACAAACCCGGTCAGCCAGCGGATGCTCCGCCAGCGCGTCCAGGCTCTCCAGCGTCTCAACCTGCTGGCTGCCGGAGACACACCCCATTATTTTCCCGCCCTCGCGGTTATCGGGACGAACAAAAAGTACCTGTTTCATAGCGATCTACTTTTCTTATTCAATCATTCGGTAACGACGTTGCCACGTCACGATCTCACCGGCCTCGTTATTGACCTGAAGCTGGCTAACCACGCGAAGCGTTAATTCATCGGTATTGCCGGTATAGTTCACGCGGAAATACCGGCTGCTGATGGAGAGAAGCTCAGCCACCTGCGGGAGATCGTCTTTCAACTGCGGGAAGGTCTGCTCCAGCGCTTTGCTGAAGGTTTCCATATTTTCCCAGCCGGTTTCTGGACGCGAATCAATCAGGCGAACGGCATCATCTTCCGTTAATTTTCCGGGGAACAGCGCGGCCAGTAAGGCGGCCTGTTCCGGTTTCAGGGTGTTCACATCCACCTTGCTGGCAGAGTCCGGCAGCGCGCAGAGCAGCTTGCTCACCTTCGGGTATGCCGCTACCGGGAACGCGGGCAGCTGTTTGATCTCCGCAATGGTGCGCATCATCTGGTTCGCGGGCTGTCGGGCGGGCAAGACGCCCGCCCAGGCATCGCTCTCTGCACCGTCTTTGGCCGTCGTCGCGTCGCCATCGAGATAGTCCACCAACTGCTGATAAACCTCTTCTGCCGTAGTGTGGCTGATGCCGCTTTCCGTCAGGATCTGTTCAACAATCTGCTCGTTGCGCGGTTTTTCCGGCACGGCGGGCGCGTTTTGCCCCTGTAGTATTTTCTCTGCGGCCAGCAGGTTATTGACGTTAAAGCAGTCCTGCGCGTCTTCCACCTGGCTGACCACCGTGTAATCTTCGCCCCGCGTCTCCAGCGGCTGGTGCCAGTCGCCGTCCAGGTTCAGAGCCTTGTTTTCACCGGTGGTATCGGTCTGCAGGCGATCTTTCACCACCTTCTCCTGCGCCTGCATCGCCCAGCGCAACTGCTGCTGGCTGACCTGATAATGGGTTTTCTGCAGATTGCGACAGAACTGCTGGCTAATTTTGGCGGCCAGCGCCGACATCATGACCAGCAGGATCAGCACCACCAGCAGCGCTACCCCTTTCTGTTTACGTAATGCACTCATGATTTTGCTTCCGGTGCCGGCAGCGGCGCAGGCGCGGTCTCTGGCGCAGCCGCCTCAGGCAGGTCGCCCGGGGTCGTAAAGACCCAGCGCCATATATCGCCGTTTTCCATGGTCAGCGTCAGCTCCACGCCGTCCGGCAGATGCGCCGGGTCGCTCCAGCTTTTCTGCCAGCCCTGACGGTAAAAACGCCACTGCAGCGATTTCACCTCACTGACAATCGGCACTTCATCGGGCTTCGCGTCCACCGGGCCATCAATCACCGGCCAGACGTCGCGATACAGACGCCCCTCTTCCAGGCGCCAGCGCACACGCTCCAGCTGGATCGTTCCGCTCACGCCATTCAGCGTGGTCAGCTCAAGCGCATCATCCACCTGACGAAACAGATCCGGCTCGTTACGCGGGGCGCGCGCCTGCAGCTGGTAGAAATCGCGCTCCATCAGATTCCAGGCCCGCTGCAGCTGATTGAGCTTCGCGGCGCTGGCGTCGGTTGCCGAACTGGTGCGCATTGTGCCGTCCAGAATTTGCCAGGCCAGGGTGCTGATCACCGCGAAAATGGTCAGGGCAATCATGATCTCCAGCAGGGTAAACCCGCGCTGGCGTCGCGTTTTTTTCACTTGCTCTCTCCCGGCGGAACGATTTGCAAAGCGATAACCGGCTGGCTGTCGTCCCCTTCCGCGTAGACGCGAATGGCGTTCGCCCAGCCGTTGTCGGCGGTTTTCACCCGCTGCTTGCGCCAGTTCCAGCTGCGCCCGCCCATGATTTCCGTCCCCTGCGTCTCGGCGTCCGGGAAGTCGGTTTTCGTGAGCTGCGCTTCCGCCAGCTGATTTTCCGCCACCCAGCTGGCCTGCAGCGTGTCGGCCAGGCCGTGAGTGAAACGCACGTTCAGGGAGACCGAATTCATCAGCGCCAGCGCGGCGGTGGAGAAGATCACCAGCGCGACCATCACCTCCAGCAGCGTCATCCCCTTTTGCTTTTTGCCGTTAGCCATCGTTCTCTACCGATACAGGCGCAGCGCCTTGCGACACCACGCGGAAATGGTGCTGTTTGTCATAGCTTTGCAGCGTCAGCGTGAAGCGGCTGATTTCGCCGTCCGGTAAAAAGAGCACCTGCGGATCGGCGCTTACCGTGGCGGCAAGGCGCTGGGGCGAAAGCGAAACGTGCATCTCTTCCGGGAAATCGCCCTTGGTGGTAATACGCCCGGCGGATAACGGCACCCAGTGACGTTCGCCGTTTTTATCCTCGAGCGTCACCAGCTGATAATTATCCGTCGTGATGACCAGCCCGACGATATTTCCGTCCATCACCGCACGGTCTGAACCATAATCAACGAGGGCTTTTAATTGCTGGCCAAATATATCCGCACCGCTGCGTGAAGGTATTGTTGACACCACCATCATGGCGCAGCTGGCAAATATAACCAGCGCCAGAATAATTTCCAGCAACGTAAAGCCGCGTTGTTTATTCATTATTTCTCTTTCTTATCCAGAGACCAGTTCGTAATATCATCGGCGGTATTGGCTTCACCGTCCGGACCGGCGGAGAAGACGTCGACCGCGCCGTGTTCGCCCGGGCTAACCAGAATATAATCTCCGCCCCACGGGTCCTGCGGCAGGCGACGGATATAGCCATCAGCACGGTAGCCGTTCGGGATTGGCGCGATTTCAGGCTTGGTTACCAGCGCCTGTAAACCCTGCTCGGTTGTCGGGTAGCGGTGGTTATCCAGCTTATACATATCCAGCGAACCTTCGAGCGCGACAATATCGCTGGTTGCTTTTTGCGTATCTGCTTTTTCTTTATTGCCCATTAAGTTTGGCACCACCATGCTCGCCAGTACGCCAAGAATAACAATGACCACCATTAATTCGAGCAAGGTGAAACCCGCCTGACGCGCCAGGTTTTTACGTTTTAAAGTCATGATTTAACCTACCATATTATTAAGTTGCAGAAGCGGTTGTAATATTGACAGCACGATGAATAAAACAATCGTCGCCATGGATACCACCAGCGCCGGTTCAAATACCGACAGCGTTAATGTAATTCGATGCTGCAATGCCGATTCCTGGTTTTCCGCCGCGCGGTCCATTAAATTCCCTAATTCCCCGCTCTCTTCGCCGGAGGCAATCATATACAGCATGGTTGGCGGGAATAATTTCGCATGTTCCAGCGCGGCATAGAGTGATGCCCCCTGGCGCACGGTGTCCGCCGCCTGCTCCAGCACCTGCCGGGCATAGAGGTTTTCGATACCGTCCATCGCGATATACATCCCCTCCAGCAGCGGCACGCTGCTGGCCTGCAAAATGCTCAGGGTACGGATGTAGCGGGCGCTGTTGATGGCGCATACCAGCTTTTTGATCGGCGAGCCGTTCACCAGCCAGCTGTGCCAGCGAAAACGGTTTTTGGCGTTTCTCAGCCAGGTCTTAAAGCCGACAAACCCGCCACCGAGGATCCCCACGATGTAGATCCCGTACGCCTGCAGAAAATCGCTCACCGCAATCAGCGTGCGGGTGGTGATCGGCAGCTGCTGCTTCATGTGGGTGAACTGCTCGATCACCTGCGGCACCACCGCCACCAGCAGAATGCTGATGACCGCGATGGCGACCACGGTCAGGGTAATCGGGTAGACCATCGCCTGCGTCAGCTTGCTTTTCATCTTCTGGCGCTGCTCGTTGTACTCCGCCAGCTTCTCCAGGACGTCGCCCAGGTGGCCGGTTTTTTCGCCGGCCATCACCAGGGTGCAGTAGAGCTTGTCGAAGGTGCGCGGGAACTGGCTAAACGCGTCGAACAGCGTGTGGCCTTCCACTACTTTCTCGCGGATCTCCACCACCATCGCCGCCAGCTTTTTGTCCTCCGTCTGCTTCGAGATAGCCTTCAGGGCGCTTTCCAGCGGCAGCGCGGCGTTGACCAGCGTCGAAAGCTGGCGGGTAAACATCGACAGCACCGGCGTGGAGAGCTTTGCGCCGGTTTTCACTTTACCGGACGCCGCCGCCTCGCGGGTTTCGTTGATGCTGACGGGCATCAGCTTTTGCTCGCGAAGCCACTGGCGAACCTGCTTTTGCCCCTCGGCCTGCAGCGTGCCGCGCTGGGTTTTCCCCGCGCCGTCCGTTGCGGTCCAGGCGTAGAAGGCCATTACGCATCCCCCCCACGCTCGGCGGTGACGCGAATCACCTCTTCCAGCGAGGTCACGCCGCTAATCACCTTCAGCAGCCCGTTTTCACGCAGGCTGTAAGCCTGCTTAAAGAGCTGCGTCTCGATGGACATTTCGTCCTTATCTTCATGTATGGCGCGGCGCATGGTGCTGTCCACCACCAGGAACTCATGAATACCGGCCCGGCCCTGATAGCCGCTCTGGCGGCAGTGTTCACAGCCCACCGCGCGGTAGATTGCTTTTGGCGGCGCGTCCATAAAGCTGAACAGCGCTTTTTCATTGGCATCCAGCGGACTGGTGGTCCGGCAGTGCGTACACAGCCGACGCACCAGACGCTGGGCAATGACACCGAGCAACGATGAACCGATTAAAAAGGATTCCAGCCCCATATCCCGCAGGCGGGTTATCGCCCCTGCGGCGCTGTTGGTGTGCAGCGTAGACATGACCAGGTGACCGGTAAGCGACGCCTGCACCGCAATTTGCGCGGTCTCACCGTCACGAATTTCCCCGATCATCACCACGTCCGGGTCCTGACGCAGAATGGCGCGCAGCCCGCGGGCAAAGGTCATGTCCACGCGCGGGTTAACCTGCGTCTGTCCCACCCCTTCCAGCTCGTATTCAATCGGGTCTTCTACGGTCAGAATGTTGCGTTCGTGACCGTTCAGCGCCGAAAGAATGGCGTACAGGGTGGTACTTTTACCGGAGCCTGTCGGCCCGGTGACCAGGATAATGCCGTGCGGACGGTCAATCAGCCCTTTCAGCTTCTCCAGCTCTTCATCAATCAGGCCCAGCTTGTTGATGTCAGGCTTAAGATTGCTTTTATCGAGCAGACGCATCACCACGCGCTCGCCGTACTGGGACGGAATGGTCGAGACGCGCACGTCGATCGCCTTGCGACCAATGCGCAGGGAGATACGGCCATCCTGCGGCAGGCGCTTCTCGGCGATGTCGAGTTTTGACATGACCTTGATGCGCGATACCAGCAGCGGCGCGAGCTTGCGCGCAGGCTGCAGCACCGGGCGCAGCACGCCGTCAACGCGGAAGCGAATGCTCAGCGTGCGCTCGAAGGTTTCGATATGAATATCCGACGCGCCGTCCTTCACCGCCTCGCCGAGAATGGCGTTGATCAGGCGGATTACCGGCGAGTTTTCGTCGTTATCGAGCAGATCTTCGTTATCCGGGATCTCCTCGGTTAACGCCATCAGGTCGATATCGGCGTCCATATCGTCCACCAGCTGCTGCGAGACGCCGCTGCTCTGCTGCCAGATTTTGGCCAGCATCTCGTCAAACGCTTCCGGCGTGAGGGTGACCGGGACGAACGCGCGTCCCAGCACCCGGCGCACTTCCAGCAGTGCAAATGCCGGGGTGTCATCACGGATATAGACGTCATTGTTATAAAATAAAACGCCGTTATCTTTTGCGTAGCTGCTGCTACACAGTGTTTTACTCAGTTCGTCCACGTTGCCCCTCCGCCTTACTCTTTAAACGGATTGCGTGTCGCGCTGGTTTTCACCGGTGCGGCATGGGTGGCCGTCTTAGTGTCGGCAGACGGAAACGCGGGCAGAATGGCGTTATCCGCTGGCTCAATAATGCCGAGCTTTTTCTCCTCCACGCGCTGCATCTGGCGAACGCGGATCTGGTCATATTTCTCTTTCGACGCGGCGCTGTAGTTGTCGTCGTCACGCAGGACGGTGGTATGGATAAACACCATCAGGTTGCGTTTCGACGTGTCCTGCGAGGTGTAGCGGAACAGCTGGCCCACCAGCGGGATATCGCCGAGCAGCGGCACTTTGGAAACCGACTGCTTGGTGACGTTTTCCATCAGGCCGCCGAGCACCACCGTCTGGCCACTGTGGACCATCACTTCGTTATTAATGGTGCGAGTGTTGAAGGTCGGGCCGAGGCTGGCGTCTTCCGTCGCGCTGTTGTCTACGCTGGAGACTTCCTGCTCAATCTTCAGGTGGATCATGTCACCGTCGTTAATCTGCGGCACAATTTTCAGCTTGGTACCGACGGTCTTACGCTCAACGGAATTGAAGACGTTGTCGCCGCTGGTGGTCTGCGAACCGGCAAGGACCGGCACGTCCTTGCCCACGTTAAACGACGCTTCTTTGTTATCCAGCGTGACTACGCTCGGCGTGGAGAGAATGTCGTTTTTACCGTCGGTGGAGAGCGCGGTCATCAGGGCGCCGAAGTCGCCGTTGAAGAAACCGGTCGCCAGGCCGGTAAAGCTTGCCCCCTTCATGGTGCCGTTTTTAATCTGGCTGATAGGCAGGCCGGTTGAGCCGAACTGCACGCCGCCGTGCTTGCTGGTCCACTGCACGCCGAGATCCAGGCCCTTTCCGTCCTGCACTTCAGCAATGATCGCTTCCACCAGCACCTGCGGACGGCGAATGTCGAGCTTGTCGATCACCTTCTCCAGGGAGTTCATCACGTTAGGCTGCGCGGTGATCACCAGCGAGTTCGTTGACTCGTCGGCGCTAATATTCAGATCGCTGGCCGCCGTGGCGGTTTTCGACTTCGGCGCACCCGCCTTGTCTTTCAGCTGCTCGCCAATACCGGTCAGCACCGGAACCACTTTGGTGGCGCTGGCGTATTTGAGGTAGAAGACGCGGGTATTCCCCTCGTTGTTCTGCTCGCGATCCAGCTGATGGATCAGGGAACGGGTGCGCATGCGCGCATCTTCCGAACCGCTGATCACCAGGCTGTTGGTCTCGTCATCCGCTACCACCTTGGTGGCGAGCTGCGGCGCGTTCTGCCCCTTCTGCTCTTCGTTGTTGAGGTTGTTCAACATGTCGGAGAGCTCTTTGGCGGACGCAAAGCGCAGCGGCACGATTTCGCGACGCTGAATGCCGTCTCTGTCGACGCGCTGCACCAGATCCACCAGGCGGTTCACCACCGAGGCTTTCCCGGTTAACAGCAGGACGTTCGACGGCTCAAAATGCACCACGTTACCGATACCGGTGGCATCGTTCAGCTGGCGCAGCAGCGGCGCCAGCTCACGCACCGGCACGTTTTCCATGCGCACGACGCGGGTGATGATCTCATCGCCTTTGCCCGGATTTTTGCTGTCTGCCAGCGGGGCCCCGGCGGTGCGGGCTACGCTTGAGCGCACCACTTTGACCATGCCGTTGTCCATCGGGATCACCGACAGACCGTACAGGTCCAGCACGCTCAGGAAGAACTGGTAATACTCATCTTCCGTCAGCACGTTATAGGTTCTGACCGACACCGTACCCTGAACGGACGGGTCGACGAGAATGGTTTTGTTAAGATTGCGGCCTACCGTATCGATAAACTCGCGGATATCGGTATTTTTAAAGCTCGCGCTAAAGTTGGCTGCAAGCAGCGAACTGGAATATAACGACAATGCGGTCAGCGCCACGCACGCCCAAGGAAATTTCTTCATGTCTGTACACTTGTTAGTTGTTTAGAACATTAACCCGAATATTTTCAAGGTGAGCGTGACGTCTGACGACGACCTCCGCTTCTTTCATTTTCGACCAGTTGGCAATAATACTTTTTGCCTTTGCTTCATCGGTCATATCGACAGAGTTGACTTTCACAGCCACGTCGCCTTTTTCCAGCCCGGAATGGCTGAAGAACGCTGAGGCATTCCTTGGATTGATGTTGTAGCCTTCCAGTTGGCCTTTTTCGATTACCGGTTTTAACACCAGATAATCATCCAGATGCACGCTTTCCGCGCCTGCATCTTTCGTCGATTTGGTTACCGGGCCGCTATCAACGCCGCCCTTAAAATAGTCAGGCTTATTTAACGCCAGTACCTGCGTAGCACCTTCGTAATTAACCACCACATTGTCTTTGTTAATTTCCTGAATAAAAGCATCGTTAAAACCGGTCAGCGGCTCGCCTTCACGATAGCTGCGCTGGCCTGCCGGGGTTTTAATCACCGCAAAGGAGAGCCAGGCATCGTCACTGCTGACAATTCCTTCAATTTCCGCTGCCAGCGGGGCTTTCGCGGCAGCCGGTAAGTTATCCTGACGCACCGCAGCCGTGAACAGAGTAAATGTCTTTTCTTCACGACGATTTTTCAGCGGCTGTTCATCAGACTTAGCCAACTTATTCGTAACTTTTTTATAATCTTTAAACGTCAGATAGCCTTGCTGGCCGCAAAAAATTAACAGCACAAACATAATACAAGGCGTTATCCACCGTGACAGAAATGAGAACCTCATTTTTCATCTGGCCTTTAGCAAAGCGGAAATAAGCAGCGTCGGGCTGCGCCAATATGTGTGAAAAATAGTAATTAACTGCCGTAAATACGACCATCGACTTCGCCATTAACTTTAATAAAAAAAACTATTGACCAAATAAAATCGGGATGTTAGGTCATTGCAACTGGATATTTTTACCCTGTGCGCAAATTGACCACCCTGTGGCGTTGCTTTACTTTCTCGTCCTGTTGCTATTCCTAATCAGAGACGGTAAGTCGTTATGTATCAGAGCCACTTTAAATTTAAACAACCGCCATTCAGAACAATCACGGGTTTCTCCGGCGATTTTCTGGTGCCTTATCATCAGGACGTATTCAACCTGCTGAAAGAGAAAAGCCAGGTGGCGGGAATTATCGGGCTCTTTTGCAACGACGCATCGCTGCTGGGCCACTTCAGCGATGCGCTGAAGGCCAGCCTTCCTGGCGCCATTGCCATCAACGCGTTTCCTAAGCTGAGTGCCAGTAGCCTGCTGTACAAGCTCAACCCAGGAACGAAAGAGAGCAAGAGCCGCATTCAGGCGGTGGATGCCGTGCTGCATCAGTGGCAGGGCGGAAAAAACCGCAGCAAAACCCTGGTCATCCGTCACGCGGAAGCGATGAAGGAGACCTGCCGTGAGGTGCTGGGGATGTTGCTTACGCGTGCTCAGGAGCTGGAGTTCCGTCTGTCCATCGTGCTGATGGGCAGCGCGGATCAGGAAGCCGCCCTCTTACACCCATCTGAACTTAGCGAATATGCCCATACCCGTCATACATTGCGTCCCCTGACCTGCCGGGAATTTCTCAGCTATGTGCAGGCGCAGTGTGAAGAACACGGGTGCGAGAATTCGCCGCTAACCCCGGCGCGCGTGCGCAAGATGCACGAGCTGACCAAAGGCAACATCAGCAAACTGAATGAACTGGCGCACCTGTCAATGCTCGCGGCCTGGACCGAACGTGCAGCGCAGGTCAGCCCGCGTCATTTACGCCTGGCGGCAGGCGAGATCCTCCCGGCGAAAAAACACGGTAAGCGCCTGGCGACCGTGGGATTGTTCGCCTCGGTTCTGTTCGCCGCCTGCGGATGGTATTTAACCGCCTCAATCAATGCAAAACTGCCGATTCAGCTTCCCGTACCGGCGAGCTGGAAACAGCAGAAGTCAAAAGCCGACGCGCCTGTCGTGCCGGTTATCGACAATGAAATGGTTAATCAGCCGGATGCGATGCACCAGCTGTACCTGATGTGGGGGTATGACGCCTCCGCGGATGATGCGCTGTGTCAGAACGCCGGGAAGGTCAATCTGATGTGTAAACAGGGCAACGCGTCACCGGATACGCTGGCACAGGAGGGTTATCCGTGGGTCAGTGAACTCAAAACCGGTAACCACCTTAACTACGCTGTTGTCGCCCGCGTAGGCGATGACTCGATGGATCTGCTGATGAATAACCGCACCTGGCAGGTGAGCCGCAGCTGGTTTAACCAGCATGCCACCGGTAACTTTACCCAGCTGCATCGCCTGACGCCGGAAGGCAAAGATGCCATCAGCGCCGCCAGCGATGCGAAAGACATGGGCTGGCTGGATCAGGCGCTGAGTCTGGCTCTTGGCCAGCCTGAAACCCATGCTCAGACCTGGACGGCTGAGATGATGAAACGCACCCGCGAGTTCCAGCAAAAAATGCATCTGCATGTGGATGGTATTCCAGGGGAAGATACGCTGATGCAGTTAATGCGTGAAACCCATACCACGCCGAGCGTGTTGATTCAGGCCACGCATGCCACACCGGACGCCAACACGCAGGAGAAGCATTCCTAATGTCTACCATCTGTCTTGCGGCTCAGCGCAGCTATACCACCGGAGAGGCGATCTGGTTTTCGTACCGCCTCCCCAGCCTGAGAAAAATTTGCGGTCATACCTTTTTATGGGTATTGGGTTTGTGCGCCCTGGTCATGGCAGGGCTGTACGCGCATATTTACTGGAATTTGCGCCACCCGGCCCCTGAACCGGTAAAAGCGAGCGTCGCTAAACCGGAAACGCAGCTTTCCGATATGCATTATGTGTACGTGAGTAAACCGTTCCCGCATCCGCATCCTAAACCGGCGCCGGTACGGGAAGAGATGCCGCCCATGCAGGATCTGCCGATAAGCACAGATGATGCTGACTGGCAGCAGGCCCCTGACAGCACCGTGCCGCAGGATGCCGGGCACGATACCTCGCGTGATACCCTGCCGGGTACCGAGGCGCACGAAAACGCCACCGCGTCGTCGGGAAGTGAAGATGCTTCGTTAGCCGAATTGTTTAAGCAGGCGTTAAAAGAACAAGAGCAGGATTATTCTCAAGGCAAAATTCCCGCGCCGCCGGTTGACGAAACGCAGGATCAATCGCAAAGCAGTTTGTTGCATAACGATCACGTCCAGTCTCCTTTGAGTAAAAAAGGAGACCGGCTGGAGTAGTTAATATTTTTCAGGCAGCGTAGTGAGGTTAAGCAGACGACCTTTCTCCACCACAATATATTGACCTTTTTTCAGGTCGGAGAGGATTTTAATAATGGTACTGCGGGCCAGGTTGGTATATTCCTGAATATAGTCATAGATATTAATATCGCGCTGTTGGTGAACAATCAGCTCATTAATTTCGTAGAGGAATTCGCGGACCACAGAATAGGCGCTACGGGCGACCAGAACATCATCGCGTTTGCTCAGCAGGCAGATGTACCAGGAGAGCACTTTGGTCAATTCAGGCCACAGATTTTTCTCGGTCATAAGCTGCGCGAAGGCCTCTTTTTTGATGCTGCGTACCACGGTGTTTGCGCGGACCAGGCCGTACATATGGGCTGACTGATAGAAAATAGCGGAGAGGCCAAACACGCACTGTCCGGTGACGGTAAACATGCAGAGTTCGTCTGATTCACGACGGAATTCGACTTCGCCGCTGACGATAATATGAATATACTGAGAGTCAGCCGTGGAAATTTTCTGCCATTTCTTTAAGGTTTTCTCTTCAAAACCTTCCGTGGCAGAAATAATGGCTTCCATTTCAGGTTGTGGACGTAATTTTTTACCGTAAATGCTTAACATTGTTATACCCATTTAAGATTAGATTTATTAGACATAGCATGGCCGCGGTATTAAAACCGAAAAACCAACAATCTTTTCCTGATGAAAGGCTCAAGGAGAAAATAAGAATGCCTGCCGCCAGCAATATTTTTTTTATTTACTTAGCAAGCTATGTGTCTATCTTAAATCCGGATAATTTTAAGTCAATTTACTAAAAATGAATTGAGTTTGTACTTAAGATTAATCTCAAGCACAAATAAGGGGAAAACGCGCATTCGGGCGCAAACCGAAGGTTTACCGTTGCCCGTATTTCTCTAAAAGGGCTTCTGCAATGGCCATCGTTTCCACATCCGCGACGCCGTTCCATACCTGCGGGCGATAGTGCATCTGGAAGGCGGTGATAACGCGTTGCTGCTGCTGATCCGTGGCGTTGTCCGGCACCTCATAGCCATAGCGCATCAGCAGGTCGAGCAGGGCTGCACGATCTACCTCCTGATAGCGCGGACGACCATTGATATAGAAGTTCACGCGCCCGGCATCGGGCCAGGCCCCAATCCCCTGCTTCGCCAGCGCCTGCCAGGGAAACAGCGGGCCGGGATCGTCCTTACGCTGGGGCGCGATATCAGCATGCGCCACCACGTTCTGCGGTTTAATGTCGTACCGGGCGATAATGTCTTTCGCCAGCGGGATAAGCGCCGCGATTTGCGCGGGCTCAAACGGGGCGAAAACTTTCACACCGTCGCGCTTCTGCCAGCCGCGGTTCTCCAGCTCAATGCCGACAGACGTGTCGTTGATGCGGTTGGTGCCGCGCCAGAAGCTGATGCCCGCATGCCAGGCCAGCTCGCTCTCCGGCACCAGCTGCCAGATGCGCGGCTTCCCGTCCGGCGTCGGCGGTTTTGCGGGGATGAGATAGTGGGAGCTGACGTTTTTGTCGGTTAAGGTCGCAAGCGAGGTGTCGAAGTCGTCGGCGGTGTAGTGGATCACCAGCACCTTTATCCGCGGATAGGCCGCCTGCGCCTGATGGCGAGTATCCAGCTCGTAGGCACCTTTATCAACAATGCCTTTTTCCTGGGCGCATCCTGCCAGCAACATCGCCAGCAGGAGCGTTGAAAGCGAGCGCTTCATCGACGAGTTTTCACCGCCGTGCCGCTTACGCTCACCATCAGCATGCTCGAATCTTTGCCGACGGTTTCATAATCAATATCGATTCCTACAACGGCATCCGCGCCCAGCGCTTTGGCCTGCTCGCCCAGCTCCTTAAACGCAATTTCGCGCGCTTTACGCAGCTCTTTTTCGTACGCGCCGGAGCGTCCACCGACGATGTCACGAATCCCGGCAAAGAAATCCCGGAAAATGTTCGCGCCCAGAATCGCTTCGCCGGTGACCACGCCGCAATACTCGGTAATGGTCTGTCCTTCCAGGGTTGGCGTTGTTGAAAACTGCATACTTTCTCTCCTTCTTTAGCGTTCAATGCGTTAGCAACAGCATTATCGGTTCGTTACGCTATGATTGAAAGGATAGTTAATAAATAAGGAAATCAACATGCGCTACTCTGCTTTAACACTTTTAGTGCCCTGCGCGCTGGTGCTCAGCGCCTGTACTACCACGGTCACGCCAGCCTTTAAGGATATCGGTACCCGCAGCGGCCCCTGCATAGACGGCGGCCCGGATACCGTGGCGCAACAGTTCTATGATTACCGCATTCAGCATCGCGGAAATGATCTCACCGCTCTGCGCCCGTACCTGAGCGATAATCTTGCAAAACTGCTTAACGACGCCACCCGCGATCCACAGCATAACGCCCTGCTGAAATCCGATCCGTTCTCCAGCCGCACCACGCTGCCGGATAGCGCCGAGGTGGCCAGCGCGTCAACCATCCCGAACACGGATGCCCGCAATATTCCGCTGCGCGTGAAGCTGACGCAGGGCAGCCAAACCTGGCAGGACGAAGTGCTGATGATCCGTGAAGGCCAGTGCTGGGCGGTGGACGATGTGCGCTATATCGGCGGAAGCGTTCATGCCCCGGCCGGCACGCTGCGCCAGTCGATTGAGAACCGCTAGATCATTAGTGATAAAAATGTTACCCCCGTAAAATGTCCGGCATTTCACGCGGAATGCCGACATTTATACTCGCCGACCTTGCCGTCCGCTATTTTGTGCTATGTTTAAGAGGAAATGCGGGTTATATTTAACTTTTAACGCAGAAATATTGCATAACTATTCTGTCAACGGTACTATCTGCGGCCTCAATTGCTATAGATTGCCTGGATGAGTAAAGACTGCCCCGATGAGTATTAAACTAAACGGCATTAACTGCTTCTACGGCGCACACCAGGCGCTGTTTGACATCACGCTGAACTGCCCGGAAGGCGAAACGCTGGTTTTACTTGGCCCAAGCGGTGCAGGCAAAAGCTCCCTTCTGCGCGTCCTTAATCTGCTTGAAATGCCCCGTTCCGGTACGCTGGCTATCGCCGGTAACCATTTTGATTTCGCGAAAACCCCGTCAGATAAAGCTATACGCGAACTGCGTCAAAACGTCGGCATGGTCTTCCAGCAATATAATCTCTGGCCGCACCTGACCGTGCTGCAAAACCTGATTGAAGCCCCGTGCCGCGTGCTGGGGTTAAGCAAAGATCAGGCCATCGCGCGTGCTGAAAAGCTGCTGGAGCGTCTGCGCCTTAAGCCCTACAGCGACCGCTATCCGCTGCACCTCTCTGGGGGTCAGCAGCAGCGCGTGGCGATTGCCCGCGCGCTGATGATGGAGCCCGCGGTACTGCTGTTTGATGAGCCGACCGCGGCGCTGGACCCGGAAATCACCGCCCAGATCGTCAGCATCATTCGCGAGCTGGCGGAAACCAATATTACGCAGGTCATTGTTACCCACGAAGTGGAAGTGGCGCGTAAAACCGCCAGCCGTGTGGTCTACATGGAAAACGGGTATATCGTTGAGCAAGGTGACGCGAGCTGCTTCGCGAACCCGCAAACCGATGCCTTCAAAAACTATTTATCTCATTGATTGTGTCAGGGGAAATATAATGAAAAAAGTATTACTTGCCGTGCTGCTTGCTGGCGTTACCCTTTCCGCTACCGCAGCCCAGACCATTCGTTTCGCCACGGAAGCCTCCTACCCTCCGTTTGAGTCCATCGATGCGAACAACAAAATTGTTGGCTTCGACGTAGACCTGGCAAACGCCCTGTGTAAAGAGATCGACGCAACCTGTACCTTCAGCAATCAGGCGTTCGACAGCCTGATCCCAAGCCTGAAGTTCCGCCGTATTGACGCCGTCATGGCCGGTATGGACATCACTCCTGAGCGTGAAAAGCAGGTGCTGTTCACCACCCCTTACTACGACAACTCCGCCCTGTTTATTGGTCAGAAAGGTAAATTCACCTCTGTCGATCAGCTGAAAGGTAAGAAAGTCGGCGTGCAGAACGGCACCACGCACCAGAAGTTCATCATGGATAAACATCCGGAAATCACCACCGTTCCGTACGACAGCTACCAGAACGCGAAGCTGGATCTGCAGAATGGCCGTATCGACGGCGTATTTGGTGATACCGCTGTCGTGACCGAGTGGCTGAAAGCCAACGACAAGCTGGCGCCAGTGGGCGACAAAGTGACCGATAAAGATTACTTCGGTACCGGTCTGGGGATTGCCGTTCGTCAGGGCAACACCGAGCTGCAGCAGAAATTCAACGCTGCGCTGGAAAAAGTGAAGAAAGACGGCACCTACGAAACCATCTACAAAAAATGGTTCCAGAAGTAATTCCTGATGAATGAAATTTTTCCTTTAGCAAGCGCCGCCGGGATGACCGTCGGCCTTGCCGTTTGCGCACTGATTATCGGCCTCGTGCTGGCGATGTTCTTTGCGGTGTGGGAATCCGCCAAATGGTTCCCCGTCGCCTGGACAGGCTCCGCGCTGGTCACCGTGCTGCGTGGGCTACCGGAAATTCTGGTGGTCCTGTTTATCTATTTCGGTTCCTCACAGCTGCTGCTCACGCTGTCTGACGGCTTCACGATCAATCTTGGCTTTGCGCAGATCCCGGTGCAGATGCAGATTGAAAACTTCGACGTCAGTCCGTTCCTGTGCGGCGTGATTGCCCTCTCCCTGCTCTACTCCGCGTACGCGTCGCAAACCCTGCGCGGTGCGCTGAAAGCCGTGCCGCAGGGACAATGGGAGTCGGGTCAGGCGTTAGGGTTGTCGAAATCCGCCATCTTTTTCCGTCTGGTGATGCCGCAGATGTGGCGTCATGCCCTGCCGGGACTCGGCAACCAGTGGCTGGTGCTGCTGAAAGATACCGCGCTGGTGAGCCTGATCAGCGTGAACGATTTGATGCTGCAAACCAAAAGCATCGCCACCCGTACTCAGGAGCCATTTACCTGGTACATCGTGGCGGCGGCTATCTACCTGGTAATCACGCTGCTCAGTCAGTACATCCTCAAGCGTATTGACCTGCGTGCGACGCGCTTTGAACGGAGACCAGGCTGATGCTTGAATATTTCCCGGAGCTGATGAAAGGGCTGCACACCAGCCTGACGCTGACCGTGGCGTCCATCATTGTGGCGCTGATCCTGGCGCTCATCTTCACCATCATCCTGACGCTGAAAACGCCGGTGCTGGTATGGATCGTGCGCGGCTACATCACCCTGTTTACCGGTACGCCGCTGCTGGTGCAGATCTTCCTGATATACTACGGTCCGGGCCAGTTCCCGTCACTGCAGGCGTATCCGGTTATCTGGCACCTGCTCTCTGAGCCGTGGCTCTGCGCTCTGATTGCCCTTTCGCTGAACAGCGCGGCCTATACCACCCAGCTGTTTTACGGGGCGATCCGTGCCATCCCGGAAGGACAATGGCAGTCCTGCGGGGCGCTGGGCATGAGCAAAAAAGACACGCTGGCGATCCTGCTGCCGTACGCCTTCAAGCGCGCTCTCTCCTCTTACTCCAACGAAGTGGTGCTGGTGTTTAAGAGTACTTCTCTGGCCTACACCATCACCCTGATGGAAGTGATGGGTCACGGGCAGCTGCTGTACGGGCGCACCTATGACGTGATGGTGTTCGGTGCAGCCGGCGTGGTCTATCTGGTGGTGAACGGTCTGCTGACGCTGATGATGCGACTGATTGAGCGTAAAGCGTTAGCGTTTGAGCGCAGAAATTAACCACGCGAGTGCATAAAACGTAATTACCAGAGCGGATAACCCGATGGCTTATCCGCTTTTTTTTATACCACACACAATATTTAATCATATTTATTGCATATAAATTCATTAACTGGCATTGTACATCCATGCCGCAGACACGGCGCATAATGACAAGATAGACAGACGGGAGCATTACAATGAAAAAGTTAGTTTTGGCCGCACTACTCGCCACCTTCGCCGCTGGCGCATCCGCTGCTGATAAAATCAATTTTGGCGTTTCGGCCACCTATCCGCCGTTTGAATCGCTGGACGCCAGCAATCAGATCGTCGGTTTCGATATCGACCTGGCGAAAGCCCTGTGCAAGCAGATGCAGGCCGACTGCACCTTTACCAACCATGCCTTCGACAGCCTGATCCCGTCGCTGAAATTCAAGAAATATGATGCGGTGATCTCCGGGATGGACATCACGCCGGAGCGCAGCAAGCAGGTCGCGTTCACCGACCCGTACTACGCCAACTCGGCGGTGGTGATTGCGAAGAAAGGGGTTTATAAGTCCTTTGACGAGCTGAAAGGCAAACGCATCGGGATGGAAAATGGCACCACGCACCAGAAATACCTGCAGGACAAACATCCTGAAGTGAAAACCGTGGCCTATGACAGCTACCAGAACGCGATTATCGACCTGAAAAATGGCCGTATCGACGGCGTCTTCGGCGACACCGCCGTGGTAAACGAATGGCTGAAAACCAACCCGCAGCTGGGTACGGCGACCGAGAAAGTGACCGACCCACAGTACTTTGGTACAGGCCTCGGCATCGCGGTACGCCCGGATAACAAAGCCCTGCTGGAAAAACTGAACGGCGCGCTGAAGGCGATTAAAGCAGACGGCACGTACCAGAAAATCAGCGAGCAGTGGTTCCCGCAGTAATCTCTTTTTGCCGGGTGGTCTGGCCTACGGGGGTGGTCTGTAGGCCGGGTAAGCGCAGCGCCACCCGGCAATTTCTCACAGCGGCACAAAGAACCTGAACCGCGCCCCGCTCACGGACTCCATCAGCCTGATCCCGCCGCCGTGCAGCTCCAGCATTCGCTTAACGATTAACAGCCCTAACCCCCCGCGGTTCTCCCGCGATGCCTGGGTATTCAGCGCCGAAGGCCGCTGGAACAGATCGTCGCGCAGCGAGGCATCCACGCCCGTTCCGGAGTCTGCCACTTCGACCTGAAGCCGTTCATTCTCCTGCCAGACCGCCAGACGAATTTCCCCGCCAGTGGGCGTATGACGCATCGCGTTATCGAGCAGGTTGGTCACCACGCGCTCGATCATCGACACATCGGCATTGACCAGCGGCAAGGGGCCCGGCACGTCAATATGCAGATTCACCTCGCGCGTGCGGGCGGTAAGCTCAAACTTCTGCGCCACGTCGGAGATCAGCTCTCCCATCGCGAAACGCTCGCGCTGCGGCTTAATGCCGCCGTGCTCAAGGCGCGCCAGCTCGAAAAGCTGCTGGGAAAGATGTCGTACCTTTTGTCCCTGACGCAGCGCGGTGGCGAGATACTGCTGGTGCTCCTGCGGCGTCAGGGTGGCGGATTTGAGCGACAGGGTTTCAAGATAGCCCAGCAGCGAGGTCAGCGGCGTGCGAAGATCGTGCGAAATGTTGGCGATAAACTCCCGGCGCTGGCGATCGCTGTCGGCCAGCTGGTCCCACTGGCGGGTAATTTTCCGCGCCAGCTCGATGAAACTGTTGCGCAGGAGCGCCACTTCGTCATTGGCTGCGGCATCCGGCGGCTGTGCTGCGAGCAGCCTGATTGCGCTAATGCTGTCCTGCTCCAGGCCGGTGACCTCTTCCGTCAGGCGCTTAACCGGACGCGTCACCCAGTACCAGACCAGCAGTCCCGCCAGCAGGCCAAACAGCGCGACCCACAGCAATGACCAGAGCACCGTGCTCCAGAGCGCCTTATGCCAGGCCATTTCCGCCAGCGCGTTCGACTCCTCGCCCTGCAAAATGATGTACAGGTAGCCCTTAAGCTCGCCGTCCTGCCGCAGCGGCGTGGCGCTGAACACTTTTTTATTTTGACTGCGCGGATCGTCGCCCAGTACCGGTATGGCGGTACCGCTCAGGAAGGTCTGAACCGGTGCCAGGTCGATTTTTTGGCGCTGAATATGGCCCGGCGGTGCGGCATCGGCCAGGATTTCGCCGTCCGGCGAGATAACGTACAGTTCAACGCTCGGGTTGAAGGTCATCAGCCGGTCGAACAGCGGCTTCAGCGCGGTGCGGTCGACCCTGCCCTGCGCGTCCAGAATCGGTTCCCGCTGGACGATCTGCTGCGCCAGGCCGCCCGACAACCGCTGCACCATCGCGTTGCCGTACTGCATACTGCTGTAGAGCTGTACCGCGCAGGCGACGGTAGCGCAGAGCATCATCAGCAGGACAAACAGCAGCGTCAGGCGCTGGCTCAGGCTAAAGCGGCGCATCATGGTTTGGCTCCGCAAATTTGTAACCCTTGCCCCAGACGGTGCGAATTATCTCCGGCTCGGCGGCGTCCTTCTCAATCTTGATGCGCAGGCGGTTGATATGGGTGTTGACGGTGTGCTCGTAGCCTTCGTGCTGATAGCCCCACACCTGCTCCAGCAGCGCCAGACGGGAAAACACCTCGCCGGGATGGCGGGCGAAGAAGTACAGCAGTTCGAATTCGCGCGGGGTGAGATCCACCACCTGGCCGTGAAGCAGCACGCTGCGCGCCAGGGGATCGATCGTCAGGCCGTGGGCCTGGATTTGCCCGTCAGCCTGCGCCTGCCCCATCGCCTGCTGGCGGCGGAACAGCGCTTTGATGCGGGCAATCAGTTCCTGCACTGAAAAGGGTTTTGCCAGATAATCATCGGCGCCGGTTTCCAGCCCGGTGATGCGGTCGGTTTCGCTGCTGCGGGCGCTGATGATGATCACCGGCAGGTAGCGGGTCATCTGGCGGATGCGGCGGCAGATCTCCAGGCCGTCAACGTTGGGCAGCATCAGGTCGAGGATCACCGCATCCCACGGCTGTTTTTCAAGGCGCTGCAGGGCGTTGCCCCCGTCGGGCTCGTGGGTGATGGCGTAGCCTTCGTCTTCTAAGTTGAGCCGCAGAAGCGCCGCGATATCGTGGTCGTCTTCCACCAGCAGGATCTGCTTCATGGGTAAGCCTTTATTCATCTCTTATGACGTAAGCTTACCTGATTTTATGGGCGGGCAGAGTTCACATTTTGTTTAAGATTTCACGAGCAACGTCAGGACTTCATAATGTGCGGTATGCGGGAACATATCGAAAAGCTGCACGCGTGCAATGCGATAGCCCGGCAGTTGAGCGATGTCTTTCGCCATGGTCTGTGCGTTACAGCTTGAATAGACGATGTATTCCGGCGCCATCTGGCTCAGGTAGTCGCACAGGGATTTGCCAATCCCACGACGCGGCGGATTAACCAGCACCAGCTCCGGCACGTTGCCCTGCCCGGTCGCGAACTGCGTGGAGTCCAGCGCCTGAAAGTGCACATTGGTTAACCCCAACTCGGCGGCGGACTGCTTTGCGCAGGCAATCGCTTCGGCGGAGATCTCAATGCCGGTGAGCTGCATCTCAGGCGTGGCGCAGTGCAGGCCAAAACCGCCCACGCCGCAGAACAGGTCCCACATATGATGGATGTTTAACGCGCGCACCCAGTCGCGTGCGGTGGCGTACAGGCTGCTTGCCACGGTCGGGTTGGTCTGGAAGAAGCTTTGCGGGCGGATCCACAGCGGTACGCCGTTGAAGCTCTCCGCCAGCGCGTGCTGGTCGGTGAAGAAAACCTCTTTCTCCCCTTCCATGATCGCCATATGCACCGGCTGAATGTTTGCGGTAATCACCTTTAACTGAGGAAGCTGTTCCTGCAGCCACGGCAGCGCCGCGCGCAGCTGCTCCAGCTTGGCTTCCGAACGCAGCACGAAGCGCAGCATCATGCCGCCGTCGATCTGGCTTTCCGTCAGGAGAAGGTACTTCAGCTCGCCACGCCTGCGGGCAACGTTGTAAGGCGTTAACCCCGCGCGAGCGATAAACGGTTTCAGTGCGGCAAAGACCGGCTCAAACGAGGCGGGATAGAGCGGGCAGTCGGTTAAGTCTTCCGGCGTGCCGTCGCGGTGTAGCATCCCCAGCAGCGGTTTTTCAACGCTGCCGCTGACCACCATTTTGGCTTTGTTGCGAAAGCCCTGCTCCGGGCCGCTGACGGGTGCGCACCACTCGCCCACCGCGCGTGCTGCCAGCAGCTGTTGCAGGTCGGCCATTTTGGCGGTGAGTTGTTGAGAGACCGGCTGTTCTATCCACTGACAGGAGCGGCAGCGTCCGGCGTCATAGAGTGCGCACTGCATATGAAAACCTTAAGGAAAACGAGGGCTGCGATTATACACATTATTGCAGGCGGAAGAACCGTCGACTGGACGCCGGAACGAAAAGCAGGCAGAGCACCAGCATATCCGGCAGTTTTTGCATGACCAGCGCATGGAAAATCTCACGTCGCGACTCACCCGGAATGCTGAACAGCTCAGGATAGCCATATCCCAGAGAGGCGGCCCACAGATAGCTGGCGGCGGTCACCTGCGTGAGCAGATAGACCCAGCGCGCCCAGTTTCGCCCTTTGACCAGCGAAAACGCGCAGTAGATCTCGATAAACACCAGCACCAGGCTGCTTAAAAAGACCAGCGTCAGATTCCACGTCTGCACGCTGCGGTGAATGAATTCCCCGATGCCGCGCACGCCCAGCGTATTCAAAATCATCAGCACGTCAAGGCAGCGGATCATAATAATGGCGAGCGCCGCCACCTGAACCAGCGCAGGAACGTTAGGACGGGCGTGCGTAATACGTGATTTTTTTACTAATCCCAATGTTTTACTTCCCTGAAAAACAGTGCCGCGTCATGCGCGGCACATCACCGGAAATATTAAATCCTTCAGCCGCGTCTTGCACGCTGGATATCGCGCACGCGCTGTTTTTCCGCGCGCGCCATCAAATACCAGGCGATAAATCCGACAATTCCGACCACGCCGAGGATGATAGAGGCCAGAGCATTGATCTCCGGGTTCACCCCCATGCGCACGCTGGAGAAGACCAGCATCGGCAGCGTCGTCGCGCCCGGCCCTGAGACAAAGCTGGCGATAACCAGATCGTCGAGGGAGAGCGTGAACGCCAGCAGCCAGCCGGAGATCACCGCCGGCATAATCATCGGCAGGGTAATGATGAAAAAGACCTTTAGCGGCGTGGCGCCGAGATCCATCGCCGCCTCTTCAATGGAGCGGTCCAGCTCGCGCAGGCGCGAGGAGATCACCACCGCCACATACGCGGTACAGAAGGTGACGTGCGCCAGCCAGATGGTGAGCATGCCGCGATCCGCCGGCCAGCCGATGGCGTGCGCCAGGGCCACGAAAAGCAGCAGCAGCGACAGGCCGGTAATGACGTCCGGCATCACCAGCGGGGCAGTGATCATAAAGGCGAAACCGTTTGAGCCGCGAAAACGCCCGAAGCGCACCATCACCAGCGCGGCGATGGTGCCCAGAACGCAGGCCATCGTGGCCGCCAGCGCGGCAATGGTCAGGCTCAGCCCCACCGCGCTCATCATTGCGTCGTCGTGGAACAGCTCGCTGTACCAGCGCGTCGACCAGCCCGCCCAGACCGTCACCAGTTTGGAACTGTTGAACGAGTAGATCACCAGCATCAGCATCGGCGCATACAGGAAGGTGAAGCCGATAACGAGGATCAGAATGCGCCACGGGGAGCGTACTACCGGTAAGTTGTTCATCCGCGATCTCCCATCTGTTTCTGCTGATGCTTATGGAACCACATGATCGGGACGATCAGCAGAAGGAGCATGATAATCGCCACCGCCGACGCCACCGGCCAGTCGCGGTTATTGAAGAACTCCTGCCACAGCACGCGGCCAATCATGATGCTGTCCGGCCCGCCGAGCAGTTCCGGGATCACAAACTCCCCGACCGCCGGAATAAACACCAGCATCGACCCGGCAATGATTCCGCCTTTGGTCAGCGGGACAATCACGCTGAAGAAGGTCTTCAGCGGACGCGCGCCGAGATCGAGCGAGGCTTCCACCAGCGAGTAGTCAATCCGCGTCAGGGCGGTGTAAATCGGCAGCACCATAAACGGCAGATAGGCATAGACAATGCCGATATAGACCGCAAGGTTGGTGTGCAGGATGGTCAGCGGCTGATCGATAACCCCAAGCCACATCAGAAAATTATTCAGCACCCCGTTGTTTTTCAGGATCCCCATCCACGCGTAAACGCGTATCAGAAACGATGTCCACGACGGCAGGATCACCAGCAGCAGCAGGATGTTGCGCGTTGACGGCTTGCTGTGCGCCACGGCCCACGCCAGCGGGTAGCCCATCACCAGACAGCAGAGCGTCGAGATCGCCGCCACCTGCAGAGACTGCAGATAGGCTTCGAAATAGAGCGGATCCTCGGTGAGCTGGAGGAAGTTGCCCAGATTCAGCGTCAGCGTCAGCTGCCCGTCGGCCCACTCCCACAGATCGGTATACGGCGGGATCGCCCGCGCCATCTCCGCCAGGCTGATCTTAAAGACGATCAGGAACGGCAGCAGGAACAGCAGGATCAGCCACACGTAAGGCATGGCGATTACCAGCTTGCGCCCGTGGTTCATCTTAAGGCGCGTCAGCCAGTGGGCAAAGCCGCCCGGTTTTTTGACGCGGGCTGGAGGTTCAAGTGTGCTCATGATCGCTCCTTATACCGTCAGCACGACGCAACTGTCCGCGTCCCAGCACAGGCGCACTTCGTCGCCCCAGGTCGGCTGCCCCTTGCGGTAGCGATGTTCGTTCTGTAGCTGCGCGCTGAGCATCTGTCCGCTTTTCAGGCGCACGTGGTAAATGGAGAGATCGCCCAGATAGGCAATGTGCACCACTTCCCCGACGGCAAAGTTATAGCCATCGGCAGGCGGATCGTCACAGAGCATGATCTTCTCCGGGCGCAGCGCCACGTAGACCGGCACGTTATCCACCACCGAGCTGTCAGGATCGACCTTAAGCGGATGCTGCAGCCCCGGTGATTCGATGACCAGACCATCCTCCTGACGATCCTTCAGCAGCCCTTCAAAAACGTTGACCGATCCGATGAACTCCGCGCTGTAGCGGGTGGTCGGATGCTCGTAAATCTCTTCCGGCTCGCCAATCTGCACGAACTTCCCGCGGTTCATGATCGCGATACGCCCGGCCATGGTCATGGCCTCTTCCTGGTCATGGGTGACCATCACGCAGGTCACCCCCACGCGCTCGAGGATATCGACCACTTCGAGCTGCATACGGTCGCGCAGCTTTTTGTCCAGGGCGCCCATCGGCTCGTCGAGCAGCAGCAGTTTCGGGCGTTTCGCCAGGCTTCTCGCCAGCGCCACGCGCTGACGCTGACCGCCGGAAAGCTGGTGCGGCTTCCGCTTCGCGAACTCCTGCATATGCACCAGGCTCAGCATTTCGGCCACGCGCGCGGTGATTTCGGCTTTCGGCAGCTTGTCCTGCTTCAGGCCAAAGGCGATGTTTTGCTCCACCGTCATGTGCGGAAACAGCGCGTAAGACTGGAACATCATATTAATCGGGCGCTGATACGGCGGCACGCTGGAGAGATCCACACCATCGAGCATGATTTGCCCGGCGGTGGGCTGTTCAAAACCGGCCAGCATACGCAGCAGGGTCGATTTACCGCAGCCCGATGCGCCCAGTAGCGCGAATATTTCGCCTTTATAGATAGTCAGGCTGACGTCGTCCACGGCATGCTGGCCATCGAAAGATTTGGTGAGGTTACGAATTTCAAGAAGCGGGGTCAGCGCTTTACGGACTTTCGCCTGCGGGCGGGGGATCGCGTCATTCACGGGGTGCTCTCCGGTAGAGATCAAATCATGGTGCAGGCGCACCAGAACGGTGCGCCTGTTGCCGGGGGCGCTAACGCTTGCCCGGCCTACGACTCACGGTAAATTATTTACCGCTCTTCACCTTGGTCCACGCGCGGGTACGTACGCGGTCAATTTTTGGATCCTGAACCTTCAGGGTGAACAGCTTGGCGAACACGTCCGCTGGCGGATAGATTGCCGGATTACTGCGGATCGCTTCGCTCACCAGCGGCACGGAGGCCTTGTTACCGTTGGCGTAGTAAACGTGGTCGCTGATGTGGGCGATCACCTCAGGACGCATCAGGTAATTCAGGAACTGGTAGGCTTCCTCTTTGTTTTTCGCGTCAGCCGGCATGGCGAAGACGTCAAAGAAGGCCAGCGCCCCCTCTTTCGGAATGAAGTAGGACACATTCACACCGTTTTTCGCCTCTTTCGCGCGGTTCGCCGCCTGCCACACGTCCCCTGCCCAGCCGATCGCCACGCAGATGTCGCCGTTCGCCAGGTCGTTGATGTACTGGGACGAGTGGAAGTAACGAATGTTTGGACGCAGCTTCAACAGCAGATCGGTCGCCGGGCCGGTGTAATCATCGGCTTTATTGCTGTTCGGGTCTTTGCCCAGGTAGTTCAGCACGGTGGCGAAGATCTCTTCCGGCGCATCGAGGAAGGAGACGCCGCAGCTTTTCAGCTTCTCAAGATTTTCCGGCTTCAGCACCACGTCCCAGCTGTCCAGCTTAACGTCCGGGCCCAGCGCGGCTTTGACTTTATCCACGTTGTAGCCGATACCGGTGGTCGCCCACAGGTAAGGCATGGCGTATTTGTTGTCCGGGTCGTGCTTCGCCACCAGCTTCAGCACTTCCGGATCGAGGTTTTTCCAGTTAGATAACTTGCTCTTGTCCAGCGGCTGGAAGACGCCCGCCGTCAGCTGACGTTCCAGGAAGCTTGCGGAAGGTACGACCAGGTCAAAACCGGTGCTGCCTGCCATCAGCTTTCCTTCCAGCACTTCGTTGGAATCGAAAACGTCATAGACCACTTTAATGCCGGTCTCTTTTTCAAAATTAGCGACCGTGTCCGGCGCAATATAGTCAGACCAGTTGTATACGTGCAGCGTTTTTTGTTCCGCAGCGAGCGTGCCGGCAGAGACGGCCATCAGAGCACCCGCAACCAGACCCGATAACCATTTTTTATTCAAGGCGATCATAGTGTTATTCCTTCTGAAAGCTCGTTAACAAACGAACTAAACTGTGCAATCTGGATATATGCAAAAATCATGCATAGTTTGTCGCTCTGCTCAAAATAAAAAGAAACCTCTTTACCCGGCAGGATCCGCTCGCTTTTTTAAGCATCGCAAGAATAACTGTAGCCCGTGTCTCCGGCTATAGCCCAGACGAAAAAACGCCTTTTATCAATTTTTTATGCAGGTTAAGTCTACGTGATAAGCCGAAATGGCCTTGAGGGAGGTGAAAAATTCTTTAAAGAAAGGTTAAAGGCAGCAGAAAAAATGGCCTTCTGCAGCCGCTATGGCAGCGACTGCGCAAAAGTCAGACAGGCTTAGTGAAGAAAATTGGGAGATGCATCATTATTCTCAGCATCGTCTTCCGCGCTATACAGCAGATGATGTGCATTGGCTTCCATCATAACCATGGAAATTTGCTCTTCGCTCAGGCGCATAAACCAGGCGAACTGCTTGAACGACAGCCCCGCCCCGGAGAATAAAGACTGGCAAACGACCAGTTTTGGCAGATTATCGTCCTGTATATCGAGAAATGCTTTCACCGTCAAAGAACTGGCGTTGATAGCCGAGAGATCGGAGGCCAGCGCCAGCAGCGCAGAAGGCTTCACTTCGGCTAGCGCGGAAAAAAGGATCACGTCGTTAATCAGATCGATTTTGGCATCGAAAATGCCGTCGAAATTCTGCATATGAGGCAGATGCAGCGCCTGGCAGGAATCACATTCGAAGAAGGTGATCCCGGCATCATCAAGCCATTGACGTAACGTATCCAGTGTAGGTACGACCTGTAAATCCATCGCTGTGCAGCCTCTTTAGTAAAAACTTCGCATAGGGTACTCAAAAAGCGCCCGGTAATCCATTTAACCGCCCGTTTTCAGACAGTAACCCGGCGTGGCATGACGCTCGATCCATGAGATCATTTTACCTGCAATATCGACCCCTGTGGTTTTTTCCACACCTTCCAGCCCCGGGGAGGCGTTCACCTCCATCACCAGCGGCCCGCGCGTCGCCCGAAGAAGGTCCACGCCCGCTACGTCCAGCCCCAGGGTTTGCGCCGCTTTCACGGCTATTTCCCGTTCGCGTTCGCTAATATCGGCTACCCGCGCTACGCCGCCGCGGTGAAGGTTAGAGCGGAAGTCGCCCTCTTTGGCCTGGCGCTCGATGGCCGCCACGACCTCGTTCCCCACCACGAAACAGCGAATGTCGCGCCCTTTCGCCTCTTCAATGTACTCCTGCACCAGAATGTGCGCATTCAGCCCGCGAAAGGCGTCGATCACGCTCTCCGCCGCCTGACGCGTTTCCGCTAACACCACGCCAATGCCCTGCGTGCCTTCCACCAGCTTGATCACTAAAGGCGCGCCGCCCACCATATCGATGAGATCGCTGGTGTCGTCCGGTGAATGGGCAATGCCCGTGACGGGAAGATCGATCCCCTGTCGGGCGAGCAGCTGCAGGGAGCGCAGCTTGTCGCGGGCGCGGGAAATGGCGACGGATTCGTTGAGCGGATAGCTGCCCAGCATCTCGAACTGGCGCAGCGCGGCCGTGCCGTAGTAGGTAATCTGGGAGCCGATGCGGGGGATCACCGCATCAAAGTGCGGCAGCTTGCGGCCTTTGTAGTGAATCGACGAGGCGGCGGGGTCGATGTTCATATAGCAGGACATCGGGTCGAGGATCTCAACCTGATGCCCGCGTTTCGCCGCCGCTTCTCGCAGGCGCTTACATGAATAGAGCGTTCCGTCCCGGGACAATATGGCAATTTTCACCCTGCACCTCTCTGAAGACATGGAAAAAGCCTGCATATCATATACGCAGGCAGGCGCAGGAGGAATGGACTATCGCGTTGCCCAGCCCTGCTTGTGCAGATACTCAAGAATAAACGGGCGGTTTTCTTTGATGATGGTGCGGCGAATATGATCCGTCCAGGTGTCGCGACGGTTATTGCTGCCGCGCGTCATGTAGTAGTTCGCCAGCTCTTCGTCGTATTGATTCAGGACATACTGATCGACCGGCTGGTAATGGTTTTCATGCACCAGCATCGCGGCAGGAATGCGCGGCTTGAGATCCGGGTTGTCCGCCGGCCAGCCGAGGCAGAGGCCAAACAGCGGCAGCACGTGTTTTGGCAGCTTCAGCAGGTCGGTCACGCTTTGAATGTTGTTACGCAGCCCGCCGATATAGACACCCCCTAACCCCAGCGATTCCGCGGCCGTAAAGGCGTTTTGCGCCATCAGCGCGGTATCCACCACGCCCAGCAGCAGCTGTTCGGCCAGCCCAAGTTCCGCCTCAGGGCAGATCTGCAGGTGGCGGTTAAAGTCGGCGCAGAACACCCAGAACTCGGCTGCCTGAGCCACATGCTTCTGCCCGCCGGTGAGCGTCACCAGCTGTTCACGCATGGCTTTATCGGTAATGCGGATAATCGAGCTGCACTGCAAAAAGCTGGAGCTGGAGGTGGCTCTTGCGCTGTCGATAATCGCATTACGCTGCGCCTCGGTAATCGGCTCATCGGTAAAGTGGCGAATGGAGCGGTGGGACTGGAGCAGGTCTATGGTTGGCGTCATCTTGTCTCTCTTTAGTCTTGCTTAATACGTATGGCAGCCAGTATAGGCAATGATGTGCGCGGTGTAATTGGCGAAACATAGCTCATAGGTATTATAACGACAGGCGAAACCTTCTTTAATGACGGCGGGTTATGGGGCACTATACGTGTCATTCGCCGTCAGGCTTGTTTTTTGAGGAGAGAGAAATGTTTGCAGTAATTTTTGGTCGTCCAGGGTGCCCTTACTGTGTGCGCGCGAAAGAGCTGGCTGAGAAACTGACCGAAGAGCGCGATGACTTCAACTTCCGCTATGTGGACATCCACGCGGAAGGCATCACCAAGGCCGACCTGGAAAAAACCGTCGGTAAGCCGGTTGAAACCGTGCCGCAGATCTTCCTCGATCAGAAACACATCGGCGGTTGCACCGACTTTGAGGCCTACGCCAAAGAGCATCTGGGCCTGTTTGCCGAGCAGTAATGAAGAGACGCCCTCACCCTGAGGGCGTTTTTATTTGCGGTGCCGTCGGTGCTGAACCAGGCTGCGCACAAACAGGTAGCACAGCGCGCCAAGCGCGCACCAGAATACGCCGCTCAGCAACCACGCCAGCTCCTGCCAGAAACTCCGCGTTGAAATATACATCAGGCGCATCATCAGCAGACACAGCGGTGCAGCGAGCATGGCGCCCAGCAGCGGCTTCACCACCTCCCCTTGACGGGAGAGAAAACTGGCGGCAGCCCCCGGCAACGTGAAGAAGAGCAACCCCAGCTCAGGATGCCCGGACGCCCTGAACGCGCCCTTTACATTAAATGCGAGCGACATGCACACGACCGTGAACAGCAAAAAACAGCTGATCACCCCCGCCCAGTTTCGTTTCATATTCAAACTATCCTCCTGACTTATCTCTATCAAATACACATTCGTCGGGTAGACGCCCAGTCAGATAAAGCAGTGCGGCAATCCATGCCAAAGTACGCACAGGGTGATGCGATAATCAGTAGCTGTCAGTAGCTAATGCGATTAAACTACACGCCAGCTAATGTTTTAGGGAATAAAGCAGGAAACAGGGAGCGTTAGCGCTTTTCCCTGATCCAGAAAACAGTAGCCCAAAAAGTCCTTTCATTCAACAACTTACTGGTAAACAAGAAGTTAGCCTCCGTGAATATAAACGTCGCAGACTTGTTAAATGGGAATTACATCCTGTTATTATTTGTGGTACTGGCGCTGGGTCTTTGCCTGGGTAAATTGCGCCTGGGCTCGGTTCAACTCGGTAATTCCATTGGCGTTTTAGTCGTCTCCTTATTATTAGGCCAGCAGCACTTCAGCATTAACACGGACGCGCTGAACTTAGGTTTTATGCTGTTTATTTTTTGCGTTGGCGTAGAAGCGGGACCTAACTTTTTTTCAATTTTCTTCCGCGACGGCAAAAATTATCTGATGCTGGCGCTGGTGATGGTCGGCAGCGCGCTGCTGATCGCGTTAGGACTGGGCAAACTGTTTGGCTGGGATATCGGGCTTACGGCCGGTATGCTGGCCGGCTCCATGACCTCCACCCCCGTGCTCGTGGGCGCCGGTGATACCCTGCGGCATTCCGGCATGGCGGGCGCGCAGCTCTCTACCGCCCTCGACCATCTGAGCCTGGGCTACGCCCTGACCTATCTGATTGGTCTGGTGAGCCTGATCGTTGGCGCACGCTACCTGCCAAAACTGCAGCACCAGGATCTGCAGACCAGCGCCCAGCAAATCGCCCGCGAGCGCGGTCTGGATACCGACTCCAAACGTAAAGTCTATCTCCCGGTTATCCGCGCCTACCGCGTCGGGCCGGAGCTGGTGGCATGGGCAGACGGCAAAAATCTTCGCGAACTGGGGATTTACCGCCAGACCGGCTGCTACATCGAACGTATCCGCCGCAACGGCATTCTGGCGAACCCGGACGGCGACGCGGTGCTGCAGATGGGCGACGACATCGCGCTGGTGGGTTACCCGGACGCCCACGCCCGTCTCGACCCGAGCTTCCGTAACGGCAAAGAGGTGTTCGACCGCGACCTGCTCGACATGCGCATCGTCACCGAAGAGATCGTGGTGAAAAACCATAACGCCGTGGGCCGCCGCCTGGCGCAGCTGAAGCTGACCGACCACGGCTGCTTCCTCAACCGGGTGATCCGCAGCCAGATTGAGATGCCCATCGACGATAACGTCGTGCTCAACAAAGGCGACGTGCTGCAGGTCAGCGGCGACGCGCGACGCGTAAAAACCGTTGCCGACCGCATCGGCTTTATCTCCATTCACAGCCAGGTCACCGACCTGCTGGCCTTCTGCGCCTTCTTCATCGTTGGCCTGATGATCGGGATGATTACCTTCCAGTTCAGCAACTTCAGCTTCGGCATCGGTAACGCTGCCGGTCTGCTGTTCGCCGGGATCATGCTGGGCTTCCTGCGAGCCAACCATCCGACCTTCGGCTACATTCCGCAGGGCGCGCTGAACATGGTGAAAGAGTTCGGTCTGATGGTGTTTATGGCGGGCGTCGGCCTGAGCGCGGGCAGCGGCATCGGCCACAGCCTGGGCGCCGTCGGCTGGCAGATGCTGGTTTCCGGCCTTATCGTCAGCCTGGTGCCGGTGGTGATCTGCTTCCTGTTCGGCGCCTACGTGCTGCGTATGAACCGCGCCCTGCTGTTCGGGGCAATGATGGGGGCGCGTACCTGTGCGCCTGCTATGGAAATCATCAGCGATACCGCGCGCAGCAACATCCCTGCGCTGGGGTATGCGGGCACCTATGCTATCGCTAACGTGCTGCTGACGCTGGCGGGTACGCTGATTATCATCATCTGGCCGGGACTCGGATAACTCCTAAGTTTGCGCGTAATGAAAAAATTTTTGTAACGCGCAGAACTTTTTTAGCAGGGGGCAGTCATAACTAGTGCCACTGCTTTTCTTTGATGTCCCCAATTTGTGGAGCCCATCAACCCCGCCGTTTTGGTTCAAGGTTGATGGGTTTTTTGTTGCCTGAAATTCCCCTTCCTGTAATCTGACCTTCTCTCTTCCCATCAAAACATATATGATTAAACGAATATGATTTAATCTACCCTCAGGAACACCCATGATCCACCCGCTCCAGCTCTTCAAAATCCTCTCCGACGAAACGCGACTCGCCATCGTCATGCTGCTCCGTGAAGCGGGCGAGCTGTGTGTCTGCGATCTCTGCTCCGCCACCAGCGAACCGCAGCCGAAAGTCTCCCGCCACATGGCCTTGCTGCGCGAGTCCGGGCTGGTTATCGACCGCCGCGAGGGTAAGTGGGTCCATTACCGTCTCTCTCCCAACATGCCCGCGTGGGCGGCAGCCGTTATCGACACCAGCTGGAACTGCCGGCGGGAAGAGACGCGCATGAAGCTGAAAAACCGACTCTCAGGCTCGTGCTGATCACAACACATTCACAAAAACAGATATAACGGAGTAAGCGATGTTTCTGGCAGGGGCAATTTTTCTGGTTACGCTGGTACTGGTCATCTGGCAGCCCAAAGGGCTCAGTATCGGCTGGAGCGCGACCATTGGCGCCGTGCTGGCGCTGGCCAGCGGGGTAATTCACATTAACGATATACCTGTGGTCTGGAATATCGTCTGGAACGCCACGGCGACGTTTATCGCCGTCATCATTATCAGCCTGCTGCTGGATGAGTCCGGCTTTTTCGAGTGGGCGGCGCTGCACGTTGCCCGCTGGGGAAACGGTCGCGGGCGATTGCTGTTTACTTATATCGTGCTGCTGGGTGCGGCCGTGGCGGCGCTGTTTGCCAATGACGGCGCGGCGCTGATCCTGACGCCTATCGTCATCGCCATGCTGCTGGCGCTGGGGTTCAGCAAGCAGGCCACGCTGGCGTTTGTGATGGCGGCAGGTTTTATCGCCGATACGGCCAGCCTGCCGCTGATTGTCTCCAACCTGGTCAACATCGTGTCGGCAGACTTCTTTAAGCTGGGGTTCAGCGAATACGCCTCGGTGATGATCCCCGTTGATATCGCCGCGATTGTCGCAACGCTGGTGATGCTGCATCTTTTCTTCCGCAAGGAAATTCCCCCGGAATATGACCTGGCGAAACTTCAGGAGCCCGCGCGGGCCATTCACGATCTCCCGACGTTCAGAACGGGCTGGATCGTGCTACTGCTTCTGCTCGTTGGCTTCTTTGTGCTTGAACCTCTCGGCATTCCGGTCAGCGCCATCGCCACCGTCGGCGCGCTGATTTTATTCGCTGTTGCAAAACGGGGACATGCAATAAACACCGGAAAAGTGCTGCGCGGCGCACCCTGGCAAATTGTTATTTTCTCGCTCGGGATGTATCTGGTGGTGTATGGCCTGCGCAATGCCGGGCTGACGGATTATCTTACTGGCGTGCTGAATAGCCTGGCCGGACACGGACTGTGGGCCACCACGCTGGGAACCGGGTTCATCACCGCGTTCCTGTCATCCATAATGAACAATATGCCCACGGTGCTGATTGGCGCGCTCTCCATTGAGGGCAGTACGGCGACGGGATTGCTCAAGGACGCGATGATTTACGCCAATGTGATTGGCTGCGATCTGGGGCCGAAAATCACGCCTATCGGCAGCCTCGCCACCCTGCTCTGGCTCCACGTGCTGGCGCAGAAAAACATGACGATTACCTGGGGCTACTATTTCCGGACGGGCATCATCATGACGCTGCCGGTCCTGTTTTTGACGCTCGCCGCGCTGGCGCTACGTCTCTCCTTCACACTGTAATGAGCCACTGATATGAGCCACATCACCATTTACCACAACCCAGCCTGCGGCACCTCGCGCAATACGCTGGAGATGATCCGCAACAGCGGCACGGAGCCGGAGATTATCCTCTATCTGGAAACCCCGCCGTCGCGCGATAAGCTGACCACCCTGATTGCCGATATGGGGATTTCGGTGCGGGATCTGCTGCGCAAAAACGTGGAGCCCTATGAACAGCTCGGCCTGGCCGAAGATATCTTCAGCGACGACCAGCTTATCGACTTTATGCTGCAACACCCGATCCTGATTAACCGTCCGATTGTGGTCACGCCGCTGGGCACCCGCCTGTGCCGCCCGTCTGAAGTTGTCCTCGACATTCTGCCGGACGCGCAGAAAGGAGCGTTTACGAAAGAGGATGGCGAAGCCGTCGTGGACGCCAGCGGGAAAAAAATCGAACACAGGTAAAACAGGCAGGGCGAGTGATGCCTAAGGGTTTCCCTCGCCCGCAATTCTCCCCACCATCGCCCGAATTTCCTCCCGGCTTAATGGCTCTCGGTCAGTCACATAGTGCAGCGTCATCCCTTCGATGAAGGCATCCAGCGCGCGGGTGGTGACCGGGTCGAACCACTGCTCCAGCGTGGTCTGGCTCATCTTCATCCAGTCCTGCATCACCGTTTTGAGCGCCGCGCTGCGGTGCATAAAGGCGTAAAGCTGGTACATCAGCGCCATGTTGTGCGGCGTGGTCACCTGCGAGCTGTGGATCAGGGTGGTGATGGATTCACACGCCATTTCCGGCCCGGTGACGCCCGCGAAGAAATCCCGGTACTGCTGCGACATCTGGCGGGTAAACCACGTGAAGGCCTCCTCCAGCAGCGGCTCCATGCCGTCGAAATAGTAGGTCATCGACCCCAGTGGCACGCCCGCGCAGCTGGCGATTTTACGGTGCGTAACGGCGTGAATCCCGTGTTCGGCAATGGTATCCAGCGTCGCCTGGAGAATTTTTTCACGTCGATGCGGATCGTTCGGTGGTCTGCTCATAAATCCCTCACCTGGTTTGTGTACAAATGTACACAAACTTGCTAGTGTTGTCGCTATTGTTGTACTTCTGGTGCTACCCCAATGACGCTGACCTCTTCCCGCAACGCCCTGCGACTACGCATGTGGGCATTGTTTATGTTCTTCTTTATTCCCGGTCTGCTGATGGCCTCCTGGGCCACACGTACGCCCGCCATTCGCGATATTTTGTCCGTCTCCACCGCGGAGATGGGCATCGTGCTGTTCGGCCTGTCGATAGGCTCCATGAGCGGCATTCTCTGCTCCGCGTGGCTGGTGAAGCGCTTTGGCACGCGGGCGGTGATCCGCACCACCATGTGCTTCGCGGTGTTCGGGATGGTAGTGCTGAGCGTGGCGCTGTGGTTTGCCTCGCCGGTGCTGTTTGCCCTGGGGCTGACGGTATTTGGCGGCAGCTTCGGTTCGGCAGAGGTTGCGATTAACGTTGAAGGGGCGGCGGTCGAGCGCGAGATGAACAAAACCGTGCTGCCCATGATGCACGGCTTTTACAGCCTCGGCACGCTCGCCGGCGCGGGCGTCGGGATGGCGCTGACGGCCTTTGGCATGAGCGCGAATCTGCATATCCTGCTGGCGGCGCTGGTATGCATCATTCCGATCCTGACCGGCATTCGGGCGATCCCGAACGGTACCGGCAAGAATTCCGCTGAAGAACAGCATTCGACGGAAAAAGGGCTGCCCTTCTACCGCGATTTCCAGCTGATGCTCATCGGCGTGGTGGTGCTGGCGATGGCCTTCGCGGAAGGTTCTGCCAACGACTGGCTGCCGCTGCTGATGGTGGACGGCCACGGCTTTAGTCCGACCTCCGGCTCGCTGATTTACGCCGGGTTTACGCTGGGGATGACCGTCGGGCGCTTCACCGGCGGCTGGTTTATCGACCGCTATAGCCGCGTGGCGGTAGTGCGCGCCAACGCCCTGCTCGGCGGCCTGGGTATCGCGATGATCGTCTTTGTAGACGTGGACTGGATTGCCGGGGTCTCGGTGATCCTCTGGGGTCTGGGCGCGTCGCTCGGCTTCCCGCTGACTATTTCGGCCGCCAGCGACACCGGCCCGGATGCCCCAACCCGCGTCAGCGTGGTGGCGACCACGGGCTACCTCGCCTTCCTGGTCGGGCCGCCGCTGCTCGGTTTCCTCGGTGAGCACTACGGGTTGCGCAGCGCCATGCTGGTGGTGTTAGGGTTGGTGATTATCGCGGCGCTGGTGGCGCGCGCGGTGGCAAAGCCGGAAACGGAACAAACGTCAATGGAGAAGGGATATGAGCGTTAAACTGATCGCCGTCGACATGGATGGCACATTCCTGAGTGATGCCAAGACCTATAACCGCCCGCGCTTTCTGGCGCAGTATGCGCGCATGAAGGAGCAAGGCATTCGCTTTGTGGTCGCCAGCGGCAACCAGTATTACCAGCTGATCTCGTTCTTCCCGGAGATCGCGCATGAAATTGCCTTTGTTGCCGAAAATGGCGGCTGGGTGGTCGATGCCGGGGAAGATGTGTTCAACGGCGAGCTGACAAAAGCGCATTTCAGCACCGTGGCCACCGTCTTAAACGACGTCCCCGGCATTGAGATTATCGCCTGCGGGAAAGGCAGCGCCTACACGCTTAAGGCCTATGACGATGCCTTCATTGATATCGCGTCAAAATATTATCACCGTCTCGAAAGGGTGCAGGATTTCAACAGCCTGAACGACATCTTCTTCAAGTTCGGGCTCAACGTTTCCGATGACGAAATTCCGCGCATTCAGGCGCTGCTGCATGAAAAGTTAAGTGACATTATGGTGCCCGTCACCACCGGTCACGGCAGCATTGACCTGATTATCCCCGGCGTGCATAAAGCCAACGGCCTGCGGATCCTGCAAACGCGCTGGGGCATCGAGGACAGCGAAGTGGTGGCCTTTGGTGACAGCGGCAACGACGTGGAGATGCTGCGTCAGTCCGGGTTCAGCTTTGCGATGGCGAATGCCAAACCGCATATTAAAGCGGAGGCGCGCTTTGAAGCTCCGCATAATAACGAGGAAGGCGTTTTAAACGTGATTGAGAAGGTGTTGAACGGGGAGGCACCGTTTAATTGACCGCGTGCGGTCTGGCGGCCTCGCCCCTCACCCAGGCCCTCTCCCCAAAGGGGAGAGGGAAAAAAAGATTATGGTTGCAGGGCGTTTCCGACACGTTTGTCCTTCAGGAATACCACCATCAGGCCAACCCACAGCACGCCGTTGGCGAGGTTAAACAGGCTGAACAACCCATTGCCGCCCAGCGCGTAGGCGTGCTTGCTCACCTCGATACCGACGGTAAAAATCAGCATCTGCAGCATGCCCATCGCCGCAGAGACCGTACCTTTACTCATCTCGCTCGCAAACAGGGTCAGGCGCACCAGACCAGCGTTCGCCACGCCAATTCCGAAGGCATAAATGCTCAGCCCCGCCGTCATCCACAGGTAGGCGTGGGATGACGCGACGGTCGCTACCGCCGCCAGAATCAGCCCTGCCGCAATCGGCCAGCCGCCCATGATAATCAGTGAACGCACGGTGCGGCGAGACGTCAGACGGGCCAGCACCAGGTTACCGATAATCAACGCGCCAAAGATCGGCACCTGCAGCAGGCCGTACTCGTAGCTGCTGAGCTTTTCACCGCTGATGATAATAACCGGTGACTGCGCGATCCACGCCAGCAGAGGCAGGCTAACGAATCCGGTCGCCAGCGCCCCCGCCACAAAGCGGCCATTTTGCAGCACTGCTTTGTAATCCCGGCCCAGCTCTTTCAGCGAGAGTTTTTCGCCCAGACGGGTAGCCGTTTCCGGCATCGCGCGGTGCAGGCCGAAGAACGCGATGGCGGCGAGAACAGCAAAGAGCACAAACATCCCTTCCCACGGCGCAACGTGCACCCACGCGGCCCCCACCAGCGGCCCGAGTAAGGGGGCGATCAGCGCCACGTTCGCCATCAGCGCGGTAATTTTGATACACACCGCCTCCTCAAACGACTCCTGAATGGCGGCATAGCCCACGGCGCCGATAAAGCACAGGCTCACCCCCTGCAGGAAACGCAGCAGGGTAAATTGTTCAATGTTTTGCGCCAGCAGCGTGGCGAGGCAGGTAACGATAAACCACACCACGCCCGTCAGCATCACCGGACGGCGCCCAATACGATCCGACAGCGGGCCTAACAGCCACTGCAAAAACATGCCGCCAGCCAGATAGGCGGTCATGGAGGTCGGCACCCACTCGATTCCCGCGTTGTACTGCTCCACAACGGCCAGCATACCGGGCTGGATCATATCGTTGCCGATATAGGTAGAGAATTCGTAGAGCACCAGACACAGAGGGAAAAGCAACGCCTGACGACCCAGACGTGAACCAGAAGAAGAACGGTTTAACATGCAATCTCTTTATAATGACAAAATCGCGACGAGTTTAATGAAATGCCGTAATCCGAGATAGTGATTTATCGAGGAGAAACAGAAATAAAGCACATATCGTCTTCGTTTAAGGTTTCCTTAAGTTGACAGATTTATGATAGCGCGATTACTCGTCAATGATCCCTAATTATGGCACTCACTTCCAGCCGTTCAGAATTGTCTAACTTACAGACTAATAAGACAAAACAGCTTTACCGCTTACCGTCCCGCTTTTATGGTTATCAGCTTTTGGTGCTAGTAGCGCTTGCCGTGGTGTTTACGTGGCTATCGCGCGATGAAGCGCTCGACAGATGGATCACCGGTTTTTGGTATGACGCGGCGACACAGACTTTCCCGCTGCAGAAAGACCACCTGCTGGATCTGCTGAACCATCGTCTGGCGAAGTACATTGCGATTGCCTTAGGCGCCGTGGCGCTGCTTTACGGCGCTTACAAACGTAACGCAAGGCTTGTCACAGCCGCGCTGCTGATGGGGCTTGGCGCGCTGGTGGTTGGCGTGCTGAAAAGCATCAGCCACCACAGCTGCCCGTGGGATCTGGTGGAATATGGCGGTAAGGCCGTGTCTTACCCCCTGTTCAGCGCCGTTCCGGCAGACAGCGGCCCGGGCCGCTGCTTCCCGGGTGGCCATTCTTCCAGCGGCTTTATGGTGATGGGGCTGTTTTTTGCCTTCTGGCGCGAGCGTCCGCGTCTCGCCTGGAGCTTTGTGGTCCTTGGCGCGGTTCTGGGTCTGGCGATGGGCTTCGGCCAGGTGATGCGCGGGGCACATTTTTTCTCTCACAACCTGTGGGCCGGGTGGTGGGTCTGGTTTTCCCAGGTGGCGGTCTACGGGCTGGTTTCCACCCGGTTTGCAAAAGAGTGATTACGCTATGCTAGAGAATCTGAATTATCAGCTGTTTTATCTGATCAACGCCACCCCGGCCTCGCCAGAGTGGATGATTGATTTTGCCACCTTTCTGGCGAAAGACCTTATCAGCATCGTGCCTGCGCTGGCTGCCATTCTCTGGCTGTGGGGGCCGCGCAGCCAGGTTAAGGCTCAGCGCCAGCTGGTGATCAAAGTCGCGATGGCGCTCGGGGTAAGCGTGCTGGTCAGCTATCTTCTCGGCCACGCGTTCCCACACGATCGTCCTTTTGTCGATCGCATTGGCTACACCTTCCTGCACCACGCGCCGGATGACTCTTTCCCGAGCGATCACGGTACGGTTATCTTCACCTTCGCGCTGGCTTTCCTGTTCTGGCATCGCCTGTGGTCGGGTGCGGTGCTGATGGTGGTCGCTGTGGCTATCGCCTGGTCGCGCGTCTATCTTGGCGTCCACTGGCCGCTGGATATGGTGGGCGGTTTCCTGGTGGGGCTGATTGGCTGCGTGAGCGCGGCTATCCTGTGGAATCTCTTCGGTGAGGCGCTCTACCGCGGGCTTTCTTCGCTCTATCGCGCCATTTTTGCCATCCCGATCCGTAAGGGCTGGATACGTGACTAATCCCAACCGGACAGGTTACACTGAGCCCCCGCCCTGCGGGGGCTCACTTTTTTATCCCGAGGAACTATGGAAACACGTCGCGATGACCGCATTGCTCAGCTGCTGCAGGCGCTGAAGCGCAGCGATAAGCTGCATCTGAAGGAAGCCGCCAACCTCCTCGGCGTCTCAGAGATGACCATTCGTCGCGATCTGAACAGCGACAGCGCCCCCGTGGTACTGCTGGGCGGGTACATCGTCCTTGAGCCGCGCAGCGCCAGCCATTATCTGATCAGCGACCAGAAGACGCGTCTGGTTGAAGAGAAGCGCAAAGCCGCGCGCCTTGCGGCTACGCTGGTTCAGCCGCACCAGACGCTGTTTTTTGACTGCGGCACCACCACGCCGTGGATTATCGAAGCCATCGACAGCAGCATTCCCTTTACCGCCGTGTGCTACTCCCTGAACACCTTTCTGGCGCTTCAGGAGAAACCCGAGTGCCGGGTGATCCTCTGCGGCGGCGAGTTTCACGCCAGCAACGCCATCTTTAAGCCGCTTAACCTGCAGGACACGCTCAGCAACCTCTGCCCGGACATCGCGTTTTATTCCGCCGCGGGCGTCAATGTGCGCCAGGGTGCAACCTGCTTTAATCTGGAGGAGCTGCCGGTGAAGAACTGGGCGTTAAATGCCGCGCAGTATCATGTGCTGGTGGTCGATCACAGCAAGTTTGGCAAGGTGCGTTCGGCAAGAATGGGCGAGCTGGCTCAGTTTGACGCTATCGTCAGCGATTGCCGCCCCGATGACGAGATTGTGGCCCATGCAAAGGCACAGCAGGTGAAGTTGATGTATTAAACGGGGTTCGGTCTGATGCCCTCACCCCGGCCCTCTCCCACAGGGAGAGGGAGAAAAAACGTAGGCCGGGTAAGCGCAGCGCCACCCGGCATAAAACTTAACTAAACCAACTGCCAAACCAGCTATGGAATTTCATCAACACGAAATCCCACATCCGGCTGAAGAAGCCGCCCTCTTCCACCGCTTCCATCACAATCAGCGGACGCTGTTCAATCGACTTGCCGTTTAGCTGGAAATCAATCGTCCCAACCACCTGGCCTTTTTTCAGCGGCGCGGTGAGCTGCGGTTCGGTCAGGGTATAGCTTGCTTTCAGGTTTTTCAGCTGACCGCGTGGAATGGTCACGGAACCGGCCTCACCCGCCCCCAGATTCACCTCGCTCTTGTCACCAAACCAGACGCGCTGGCTGACGAACGTGGCATCAGGTTTAATCGGCGTCACGGTTTCATAGAAGCGGAAGCCCCAGGTCAGCAGTTTTTCTGACTCGTTAAAGCGGATGCGGTCGGTTTTGGTGCCCAGCACCACCGAGATCAGGCGCATGTCGCCCTGCGTCGCGGAGGCCACCAGGTTGTAGCCCGCGCCGGCCGTGGTGCCGGTCTTCATTCCGTCCACGTTAACGTTGCTGCTCCACAGCAGGCGGTTGCGGTTCGGCTGGCGAATTTTGTTGAAGGTAAACTCTTTCTCTTTGTGGATGGCGTATTCATCCGGCACGTCGTGGATCAGCGCTTTTCCCAGCAGCGCCATGTCGCGCGCGGTACTGAACTGTCCCGGCGCATCCAGGCCGTGGACCGTTTTGAAGGTGGTGTTGGTTAAGCCGAGCTTTTGCGCATAGCCATTCATCAAACCAATGAAAGAATCCTGACTGCCGGCAACGTAGTCGGCCAGCGCGATACACGCATCATTTCCCGACTGAATGATTACCCCTTTGTTCAGATCGGAGACGGAGACCTGATCGCCTGGCTTCAGGAACATCACCGACGAGCCCCGTAGCGCCGGGTTGCCGGTAGCCCAGGCATCCTTCCCGATGGTGACCATATCGTCCAGCTTGATCTTGCCCGCTTTTAACGCCTGCCCGACCACATAGCTGGTCATGATTTTGGTCAGGCTGGCCGGATCGAGTTTCTCATCCGCATTGCCTTCCGCCAGCACTTTACCGCTGGAATAGTCCATCAGGATCCAGGCGCGCGCGTCCACAGGCGGCGCTTCGGGCGCAGCCTGTTCAGCCGCGTAGAGTGTTGGTGCAAACAGGAAAAGGAGCGCAGAGCCTGCCGCCAGGCTGCGCAGAGAAGTCATTTTTCGCGTCATAAATGCCACCCGAGTGTCCATTCAAAAATTACGTCACATCACCGTGTCGCAAGAAGCGATGAGTAATAGCGCACTAAAACGGTTAAAGAAACCCAACGAGGGTAAAGTTATTAAAGTTTATGCAATAACATTCATTTACGCTTTGATTCAGGCGATTTTTTTGTCTTCTGTTGCGTAATTGTTAGGTTTATCTCACCATGGCAAAAAGCCGAACCGGATTCACACTCATCAGGAGTAAATATGATTACGCTGTGGGGCAGGAATAATTCGACCAACGTTAAGAAAGTGCTCTGGACGCTGGAGGAACTGGATTTACCGTTTAACCAAATCATGGCTGGCATGTCGTTCGGCGTGAACAAAGAGGCCGACTATCTGGCGATGAACCCGAACGGCCTGGTGCCGCTGCTGCGCGATGACGAAACAGACGCAACGCTTTGGGAGTCCAACACCATTGTGCGTTACCTCGCCGCCCAGTACGGTCTTGGCCGCCTGTGGGTGGAAAACCCGGCGCAGCGCGCGCAGGGTGAGAAGTGGATGGACTGGGCAAATCAGACGCTCTCTCCCGTTCACCGCGTGATCCTGATGGGGCTGGTGAGAACCCCTGAAGCCGAGCGCGACTACCCCGCCATTCATGCCGCGCAGGATGCCTGCGAAAACCTGTTTGCGATGATGGACGATGAGCTGGCGAAGCACGCCTGGTTCTCCGGCGATACGTTCGGCGTGGGGGACATTGCCGTAGCGCCGTTCGTCTGGAACCTGACTAACCTCGGTCTGAAATGGACGCCGCGCCCGAACCTTGACCGCTGGCTTAAGCAGCTTGGCGAGCGCCCGGCGTACCGTAACGTGGTTATGATCCCGGTCACCTGATTACGCACCGGACGGGCTGACTTTTAACAGCTGCCCGTCCGTTTCGTCGGTCAGGACATACAGATAGCCATCCGGCCCCACCCGCACATCGCGAATACGCTGCTCCCGGTCGCCCAGGATCCGCCCGTCCTCCGCCACCTTATTGCCGTCCACGCTCAGCACGATAACGTCCTTTTCCTTTAGCGCCCCGATAAACAGCTTGTTTTTCCACTGCGGGAACACGTCGCTATTATAGAACGCCATGCCGCTGACCGCGGGCGACACTTTCCAGACAAACAGCGGCTTTTCGGCTCCCTCAACGTGCTCGCCTTTGGCTTCCGGGATTTTCAGCCCGCTGTAGTTTATGCCGTGCGTCGCCAGCGGCCAGCCGTAATTTTTGCCCTTCTCCGGGATGTTGATTTCATCCCCGCCGCGCGGGCCGTGCTCGTTCAGCCACAGCGTGTCGCTCCACGGGTTCATCGCCATCCCCTGCGGGTTACGAATGCCGTAGGACCAAATTTCCGGCCGCGCGCCGGAGGTGTTCACAAAGGGGTTATCCGGCGGCACTTTACCGTCTTCGGTGAGGCGCACCACTTTACCCTGCAGCTTGTCCAGATCCTGCGCCGTCGGGCGCTGGTTGTTCTCGCCGAGTCCAATGAAGAGATACCCTTTGCCGTCGAACACCAGTCGCCCACCAAAATGGTTACCGGTTGAGAGCTTCGGCATCTGGCGGAACACTACCTGAAATCCCTCGATGCGGGAAAGATCGTCGCTCAGGCGGCCATAGCCCACCGCCGTTCCGGCCTTGCCGTCACGCCCGGCTTCGGCGTAGCTCAGCCAGACGCGGCGCGACTTTTCAAAATCAGGCGCCAGCACCACGTCCAGCAGTCCTCCCTGGCCGTTCGCCCACACCTTCGGCACGCCGACAATGGGATCGGAAAGTCCTTTCCCGGCCTGCCAGCGCTTGAGCTGCCCGCCCTTAAGAGTGACCAGTAAACCGTCATTACCCGGCAGGAACGCCATCGACCAGGGGTGATCGAGTCGGTTTTGCAGCACCTCAACCTTTACCGCCTCTGGCGCAGCAAGAAGCGAAAACGGAATAAACAATGCAGGCAGGAAAATCAACGAGGATCGAGGCATAAAGCGCTCCTTTTTCGGCATATGGCATAAAGATTAGCCATTACCTCCGGGCGCGTTACCACTTTTACAAAAGCTTAATCAGAGGGGGGAGTTGCCTCCCCCCGAACTCAGTGCTGTGCAAGCGTCTCGTACTTGTTAAGACACATGATGCAAAGAGAGAGCGTTGTCAGGCAGTTTTCAAGCTTCTCCGCGTTAACAGCGATAAAATTTGGGCAGTCGTGGCGTCCGTTCATCAAACATACCCCTGCAATGGAGAGCACCTCAGCGGCGCGACGCAGCGCCATCAGCTCGCATTCATCGTATTCCGTCTTCAGGGTCGGTGCTTTTTCACGCATGAAATTACACAGTTCAAACAGATTATCACGCAGATGTTCGCTTTCGCTGACTGACATATAGCCCTTTGCCTTCCTGAGCTGCAGATAGGCGGCCAGGTCGATTCGGGCGTTGATCAGCTTGTTAAGCAGATCGCGTTTCAGTCTGTCAACGGACATGCTATTTCCTCCTCTGTCAGCCATGTTGCACATTCAGAATAAGGTCATTTTTTGTACAGTTTAATGCCTGAGATCAATTATTCTTAACTGATTAACATTATTTACAATGTTACAACCTCGGCCTGGCGCATCCGCCTTGCAAAGAGTGTATAAATCCCCCGCGATACGCTGTAAAATCCCGGCCTGATAACTCCATAATTGATGAATTTTTAACCTATGAGCAATGTTACGCACCAGCCGAAAATCGGCTTCGTCTCCCTGGGCTGCCCGAAAAACCTGGTGGATTCCGAACGCATCCTGACCGAACTGCGCACCGAAGGCTATGACGTGGTGCCAAGCTACGACAACGCCGATATGGTGATCGTTAACACCTGCGGGTTTATCGACAGCGCGGTCCAGGAGTCACTGGAAGCCATCGGTGAAGCGCTGACCGAAAACGGCAAAGTGATTGTTACCGGCTGCCTGGGCGCGAAAGTGGACCAAATCCGCGAAGTGCACCCGAAGGTGCTGGAGATCACCGGCCCGCACAGCTACGAGCAGGTGCTGGAACATGTTCATCACTACGTGCCAAAACCAAAGCACAACCCGTTCCTGAGCCTGGTGCCGGAACAGGGCGTGAAGCTGACGCCGCGTCACTACGCCTACCTGAAAATTTCTGAAGGCTGCAACCATCGCTGCACCTTCTGCATCATCCCGTCCATGCGTGGCGATCTGGTGAGCCGTCCGATTGGCGAAGTGCTGGCGGAAGCGAAACGTCTGGCCGACGCGGGCGTGAAGGAGCTGCTGGTCATCTCCCAGGACACCTCGGCTTACGGCGTAGACGTCAAACACCGCTCCGGTTTCCACAACGGCGAGCCGGTGAAAACCAGCATGGTGGGCCTGTGCGAGCAGCTGGCTAAGCTCGGTATCTGGACACGTCTGCACTACGTCTACCCGTACCCGCACGTTGACGATGTGATCCCGCTGATGGCGGAAGGCAAAATCCTGCCGTACCTGGATATCCCGCTGCAGCACGCCAGCCCGCGTATCCTCAAGCTGATGAAACGCCCTGGCTCCGTTGACCGCCAGCTGGCGCGCATCAAGCAGTGGCGTGAAATCTGTCCGGATCTGACCCTGCGCTCCACCTTTATCGTCGGCTTCCCGGGTGAAACCGAAGAAGACTTCCAGATGCTGCTCGACTTCCTGAAAGAAGCCCGTCTGGACCGCGTCGGCTGCTTCAAGTACAGCCCGGTGGAAGGCGCAACCGCCAACGAGCTGGCGGATCAGGTGCCGGAAGAGGTTAAGGAAGAGCGCTGGAACCGCTTCATGCAACTGCAGCAGCAGATCTCTGCTGAACGTCTGCAGGAGAAAGTGGGCCGTGAGATCATGGTTATCATCGACGAAGTGGACGAAGAAGGCGCGATTGGTCGCAGCATGGCGGACGCCCCTGAAATCGACGGCGCGGTGTACCTGAACGGCGAAACCAACGTTAAGCCGGGTGATATTATTCGCGTCAAAGTTGAAAACGCCGACGAGTATGACCTGTGGGGTAGCCGGGTTTAATCTCACTGCACATCTTTTACAGGCCGGGTAAGGCGTAGCCGCCACCCGGCACATTTCACTCCACTACCCCTTAATCCTCGGATCCAGCGCGTCGCGCAGTCCATCCCCCAGCAGGTTAAACGCCAGCACGGTCAGGAAAATCGCCAGGCTCGGGAAGATCGCCACGTGCGGCGCAATCACCATATCGGCCCTCGCCTCGTTCAGCATCGCGCCCCACTCCGGCGTCGGCGGCTGTGCCCCTAACCCCAGAAACGACAGGCTGGCCGCCGAAATAATCGACACGCCGATACGCATGGTGAAATAGACCACGATGGACGACACCGTCCCGGGCAGAATATGGCTGAACAGAATGGTGGTATCGCTGGCCCCCATGCTGCGGGCGGATTCAATAAACGTCTGCTGTTTCAGCACCAGCGTGTTGCCGCGCACCAGGCGGGCAAAGGCCGGAATCGAAAACACCGCGACCGCGATAATGACGTTCGCCATCCCGCTGCCCATAATGGCGACAACGGCAATCGCCAGCAGAATGCCGGGGAAAGCAAACAGCACGTCGCAGATGCGCATGATGATGCGGTCCCACCAGCCTTCATAATACCCGGCGACGAGCCCCAGCACGGTACCGATAGCTGCGCCGATCAGCACCGCGACTACCCCGGCGGCGAGCGAGATCTGCGCCCCCACCAGCACCCGGCTAAAAATATCCCGCCCGAGAGAGTCCACGCCGAACCAGTGCAGCATTGAGGGGCCGTCGTTCAGACGGTCGTAGTCAAAGTAGTTTTCCGCATCAAACGGCGCTACCCAAGGCGCAACGATCGCCACCGCAATCAGCACCAGCACGAACACCCCCGCCGCCATTGCGACCGGCTGACGGCGAAAACGTCGCCAGAATTCGGACCACGGGGTGCGGACATGCTCCGGTTTCAGCCCCGGCATCGCGTTCAAAACGGCCTGACGCCGCCAGTTCAACAATCGCATCTTACTTATACCTGATGGCCGGATTAATGGCGGCGTAAAGCACGTCCACCACTAAGTTGATAAGAATAAACTCCAGCGAGAAAAGCAGGACTTCTGCCTGAATCACCGGGTAGTCGCGCATCTCGACGGAATCGACCAGCAGGCGCCCCAGCCCCGGCCAGTTGAAGACCTTTTCCACGACGATAGAGCCACCCAGCAGGAAACCAAACTGCAGTCCCATCATCGTCACCACCGGGATCATCGCATTGCGGAACCCGTGCTTGAGAATGACCCACTTCTCGCTGACCCCTTTCGCCCGCGCGGTGCGAATATAATCTTCGCTCAGCACGTCCACGAACGAGGCGCGGGTAAAGCGGGCCATCACCGCCGAAACGGCAGCGCCCAGCGTCATGGAGGGCAGAATATAATGCTTCCAGGTATCGGCCCCGACGGTCGGCAGCCAGCCCAGTTCAACGGAGAAGATTTGCATCAGCAGCATCCCCAGCGCGAATGCCGGGAAGGAGATGCCGGTCACCGCCAGGGCCATGCCGAGCTTGTCCGGCCAGCGGTTGCGCCAGACGGCCGCAATAATCCCCGCGCCCAGCCCAAACGCCACCGCCCAGCCCATGCTGGCAATCGTTAACCAGAACGTGGGCATAAAGCGGCTGGCAATCTCCTCCGACACCGGACGCCGCGACACCATTGAAATACCAAAGTCGCCCTGCAGAACGTTGCACATATAGTGCAGAAACTGCATATACAGCGGCTGGTCGAGGCCCAGCTGTTTACGCACCAGCTCAATGACGGTGGCATCCGCTTCGGGCCCGGCTACCAGACGCGCCGGATCGCCCGGCAGCATGTGGACAAACAAAAACACCAGCACCGCCACTATCAGCAGCGTCGGGATAAGCCCCAGCAGACGTTTACAAACATAATTCAGCATGAGGTTTATTTTAAATCCGCATCGTCAAAGCTAAAGCCGGTGTCCGGCATGATGTAGAACCCGGTCAGCGCTTTGTTATGGGCTGAGACCAGTTTCTCCACCACCAGCGGTACCCACGGCGACTCTTTCCAGATAATGTCCTGCGCGTCCTTGTAGAGGCGGGCTTTCTCTTCCGGTTTGGTGGTTTTCAGGGCATCGGCCAGGTCTTTGTCCACCTGCGGATTGCTGTAAAACGCGGTGTTGAACAGGGTTGGCGGCCAGTTCTGCGAGGCGAACAGCGGCGACAGCGCCCAGTCGGCTTCACCGGTCGAGGCCGTCCAGCCGGTGTAGAACATCCGCACGCCGCTCTCTTTCTGCCCTTTCCCCTCCACTTCTGCCGCACGCTGCCCGGCATCCATCGCGGTCACCTGCGCCTTAATCCCCACTTGCGCCAGCTGCTGCTGGGTGAACTGCAGCACCTTCTGGGCGGTGCTGTGATTATGCGACGACCACAGCGTGGTGCTGAAGCCGTTCGGGAAACCCGCCTCTTTCAGCAGCTCGCGCGCTTTGGCCGGATCGTACGGCCACGGCTGATAACTTTGCGCATACGCAATAGACGGCGGCAGCACGCCGGTGGCCGGGGTGGCATAACCCGCAAAAGCGACCTTCACCAGCGCCTGACGGTTAATGGCATAGTTGATGGCTTCACGCACCTTCGGGTTATCGAACGGCTTCTGCGTGACGTTCATGCTGATGTAGCGCTGCATGATAGACGGGCTGGCAACCAGCTCCAGCTTGCTGTTTTTCTGCAGAATGGCGGCCTGCTCATACGGGATGGGGAAGGCAAACTGCGCCTCGCCGGTTTGCAGCATTGCCGCGCGGGTGTTGTTATCCACCACCGGACGCCAGGTGATGGTGTCCAGCTTCGGCAGACCCTGCTGCCAGTATCCCGCGAATTTTTTCACCTTCACAAAATCGGTCTGGTTCCAGGTGAGCAGCTCGTACGGCCCGGTTCCCACCGGGTGGAAGCCGATCTCTTTACCGTACTTTTTCAGCGCGGCGGGCGAGATCATCGCCGTCGCCGGATGCGCCAGAATATTGATAAACGCGGAGAATGGCTCTTTCAGGGTGATTTTTACCGTTGCCGGGTCGACTACCTCGGTGCTGGCGATATTTTTATACAGGTTATAGCGCTTGAGGCTGTTTTGAGGATTGCTGGCACGGTCGAGGTTGACCTTTACCGCCTCCGCATTGAAATCAGTCCCGTCCTGGAATTTCACGCCGGAACGGAGCTTGATGGTATAGACCAGCCCGTCGTCGGATACGGTGTACCCCTCCGCCAGCACATTTTTCAGCTTCATCTCTCTGTCGAGACCAAACAGCCCCTGATAGAACGATTTCGCCACCGCCTGGGAGAGCGTGTCGTTGGCGTCGTACGGATCGAGCGTGGTGAAGTTGGAGCCGACGGCAACCACCACGTCTTTGGCGGCGAACGCGGGGGCAGCGGCCAGGGCTGCCGTCACGCTCGCGGCTAACAACCATTTACGCGCTACAAATGTAACCATTGTGTTCTCCTGCCTGTTGTAAGTTATAACCGTGAGAAGGCATTGTCCTGGCGCGGCGGAGCCACGAAGTGGCCCGGACCAACCTCACGCAGCGTGACGCGCTCCACGGCTTCGCCGCGTTTACGAATGTTGCTCGGCATCTCATCCTGCAGCAGCACGCGCTGGCCGTGGCGGTGCGCGGGATCGGCAACCGGGACCGCCGCAATAAGCTTGCGGGTGTAGGGGTGCTGCGGATTCTCAAACACCGCCCTTCGCGGGCCAATCTCCACGATCTGCCCCATAAACATCACCGCCACGCGGTGGCTGATGCGCTCTACCACCGCCATATCGTGCGAGATAAACAGGAAGGCAATCCCCATATCCCGCTGTAAATCCAGCAGTAAGTTGATAATTTGCGCCCGGATCGAGACATCCAGCGCCGAGACGGACTCATCCGCAATCACCACCTTCGGGTTCAGCGCCAGCGCGCGGGCGATGCAGATACGCTGCCGCTGCCCGCCGGAAAACTCGTGCGGATAACGCCAGGCGTGTTCCGGCTTCAGGCCAACGCGCTCCAGCAGCCAGGCCACGCGACGCTGCGCCGCCTCGCCGTCGAGCAGGTTATGCACCCGCAGCGGCTCCATAATTGAGTACCCTACCGTATGGCGCGGGTCGAGAGAGGCATACGGATCCTGGAAGATAAACTGAATATCTCGCCGTATCGCCTGTAATTTATTATCTGGCAGGGTGTCGATACGTTCACCGTTAAAGGTTATCGTCCCCTCCTGGGTCTCCACAAGCCTGAGCAGCGCCCGCCCGGTGGTGGATTTCCCGCAGCCGGACTCTCCTACCAGCGCCAGCGTTTCACCCGGCCAGAGATCGAAACTGACGTTTTCCACCGCATGCACTTCGCGCTTCAGGCGGTTGAAAATTCCGCTGCGCAGCGGAAAGCGGGTCACCAGATTGCGCACTTCGAGTATCGGTTTGCCCGACACCACGGTGTCCTGCTCGCCTTCATCCTCCTGCGGCTCTGTCGCCTCCAGGGAAATCAGCGGAAAACGGCGCGGCAAATCGCTGCCGTTCATCGCCCCAAGCCGCGGCACCGCCGCCAGCAGCGCTTTGGTGTAAGGATGCTCGGGGGCATGGAAAATCTGCTCGACCGCACCGGTTTCCACAGCATTGCCCTTATGCATCACCAGCACCCGATCGGCGATGTCAGCCACTACGCCCATATCGTGGGTGATGAAAATCACCCCCATCTCCATCTCCTGCTGCAGCACTTTGATGAGCTGCAGGATCTGCGCCTGAATCGTCACGTCCAGCGCCGTCGTCGGCTCATCGGCGATCAGCACCGCCGGACGGCAGGAGAGCGCCATGGCAATCATCACCCGCTGGCGCATGCCGCCGGAAAGCTGATGCGGGTAGCGCCCCAGAATGGCCTGCGCCTCCGGAATGCGCACCAGCTCCAGCATGCGTCGGGCCTCTTTGAGCGCCTCATCGCCGCTCAGCCCCTGATGCAGCCGGATGGACTCGGCAATTTGTTCCCCGACCGGGAACACCGGGTTGAGCGAGGTCATCGGCTCCTGGAAGATCATCGCGATATCCGCCCCGCGCACGCCCTGCATCTGCGCGCCGCTCAGCTCGTTTAAATCGATGACCTGACGGTTACGGCGGCGCAGGAGCATTTTCTCGCTGCTGATTTGCCCGCCCGTCTGTTCCAGCAGGCGCATCAGCGCCAGCGCGGTGACCGATTTACCGGAGCCGGATTCGCCAACAATAGCCAGCGTCTCGCCGCGCCTGAGCGAGAACGATAAATTCTGTACTGCGGGGATGAACTGCCGCTCTTCCTGAAACGCAATATTCAGCTGATGGACAGCCAGCACCTCGCGGTTGTCCAGTTCTTCAGTGTGCGGCACGCGCTGCCCCCTTATTCACGATAGATGCCCGTGCTCGGCTCATCACCGGCATAACCCCAGGCGCGGTACATGCCTTCGCTGTTGAAAGGCAGGGCCACGTTGCCCTCACGATCGACCGCAATCAGCCCGCCGACGCCGCCCAGGGCAGGTAATTTTTCCATCACCACGCGCTCGCAGGCCTCGCTCAGGCTTAAACCGCCGTAATCCATCAGCGCGGTGATGTCGTAGGCCGCGAGGGCGCGAATAAACACTTCCCCGGTGCCGGTACACGACACCGCCGCCGTGGCGTTATTGGCATAGCAGCCCGCGCCGGGCAGCGGGCTGTCGCCGACGCGTCCCGGCAGCTTGTTGGTCATGCCGCCCGTTGACGTCGCCGCCGCGAGGTTACCGGCTTTATCGAGCGCCACCGCGCCGACCGTGCCCATTTTGGTGGTTTCATCCAGCGGCGCAGTATGGTCAAGCTGCGTTATGCCCGCCGTACGGGCTTCCAGCAGCTGCTGATAGCGTTCTTCCGTGGAAAACAGATCCGGCGATACCGGTTCCATTCCGTGCTCAAAGGCAAATTTTTCCGCCCCGGCGCCCGCCAGCAGAACGTGCGGGCTCTCCTCCATCACCAGACGCGCCGCCAGCACCGGATTTCGCAGATGGCTCACGCCTGCCACGGCGCCCGCCTTCAGGGTGACGCCGTCCATCACGCAGGCGTCCAGCTCGTGGGTTTCATCCCGGGTAAAGACCGAACCTATTCCGGCATTAAAGAGCGGACACTCTTCCAGCAGGCGCACCGCCTCGGTGACCACATCCAGCGCGCTCTCGCCCGCTTCCAGCATTTTCTGGCCCGTTTCCACAATGGCGTACAGCGCGTCAATGTAGCGCTTTTCCTGCTCGGGACTGAGCTGTGCACGGGTGATTGCCCCTGCGCCGCCATGAATTGCGATTACCGCATTAACCATTCGCATCACCCGTTAGCCTGATTCGCGGCTTTTTCTATAAATATCATTATCGTCGATGAAACTTCAGATGATTTTTGAATATAGAAAGACGCAACAGTGATGTAAAGCGTACACCCATCGGGTCATACAGTTAGCCGCACTTTTCTGCCATAATGGGCGCTTTCGTTGTTACTCCGCAGGAGCCCACCATGGATTTTACCGCCGGACTGATGCCGCTTGAGACGGCACTCTCGCAGATGCTTGACCGTATTTCTCCGCTGCATGACGTTGAGACGCTGCCGCTTGTGCGCTGTTTTGGTCGTATTGCCGCGCGCGATATCGTCTCGCCGATGAACGTGCCGGGGTTCGATAACTCCGCGATGGACGGTTACGCGGTGCGCCTGGCGGATCTCCAGACGGGTAACGCCCTGCCGGTGGCGGGTAAAGCCTTTGCGGGCCAGCCGTTTGGCGGCGAATGGCCTGCGGGCACCTGCGTGCGCATCATGACCGGCGCGCCGGTTCCGCAGGGCTGCGACGCCGTGGTGATGCAGGAAGAGACTGAGCAGACCGACGACGGGGTACGTTTTACCGCGAACGTTAAAGCGGGTCAGAACATCCGCCGCACGGGCGAAGACATCACCCTCGGCGCGACCGTTTTTGCCGCCGGGCAGAAATTGACGGTAGGTGAACTGCCGGTGCTGGCCTCGCTCGGCATCGCGGAAGTTGACGTTGTCCGCAAGGTGCGCGTGGCGGTCTTCTCCACCGGCGACGAGCTGCAGCTTCCGGGCCAGCCGCTGCAGGACGGCCAGATTTATGACACCAACCGCCTGGCGGTACACCTGATGCTGGAGCAGCTGGGCTGCGAGGTGATTAACCTCGGCATCATTCCAGACGACCCGGAAAAACTGCGCGCGGCGTTTATCGAGGCGGACAAATCCGCCGACGTGGTCATCAGCTCCGGCGGCGTCTCCGTGGGCGAAGCGGATTACACTAAAACCCTTCTTGAAGAGCTGGGCGAAATCGCCTTCTGGAAGCTGGCGATTAAGCCGGGCAAACCGTTCGCGTTTGGCAAGCTTCCGCACAGCTGGTTCTGCGGCCTGCCGGGTAACCCGGTCTCTGCGGCGCTCACCTTCTACCAGCTGGCGATCCCGCTGCTGGCGAAGCTTTCCGGCAACAAAGCCAGCCCGCTGCCGGAGCGCCTGCGCGTGCGTGCCGCTACGCGCCTGAAAAAATCGCCGGGTCGTCTCGATTTCCAGCGCGGCATTCTGGCGCGCGGCGCGGACGGTGAGCTCGAAGTGAGCACCACCGGACATCAGGGCTCGCACATTTTCAGCTCCTTCAGCCAGGGCAACTGCTTTATCGTGCTGGAGCGCGAGCGCGGCAACGTGGAAGCCGGCGAATGGGTTGAGGTTGAGCGCTTTAACCACCTGTTCGGAGGCTGACATGACGGTGGAGCTGAGCGACCAGGAGATGATGCGCTACAACCGCCAGATCGTGCTGCGCGGGTTTGACTTCGAGGGCCAGGAAGCGCTTAAGGCAGCCAATGTGCTGGTCGTCGGTCTCGGCGGGCTGGGCTGCGCCGCCGCGCAGTATCTTTCGGCGGCGGGCGTGGGCAGGATGACGCTGTTGGATTTCGATACCGTCTCGGTGTCCAACCTGCAGCGCCAGACGCTGCACAGCGACGCGACGGTTGGCCAGCCGAAAGTGGACTCTGCCCGCACGGCGCTGGCGCGCATCAACCCCAACGTTCAGTTCACCCTGATTGACGCGATGCTGGATGACGACGCGCTGTTCGCGCAGATTGCGCAGCACGATCTGGTGCTCGACTGCACCGATAACGTCGCCGTCCGTAACCAGCTGAACGCGGGCTGTTTTGCCCACAAAATCCCGCTGGTCTCCGGCGCGGCAATCCGCATGGAGGGGCAAATCAGCGTCTTCACGTACGCCGAGTGTGAACCCTGCTACCGCTGCCTGAGCCGTCTGTTTGGCGAGAATGCGCTGACCTGCGTCGAGGCGGGCGTGATGGCACCACTCGTCGGCGTGATTGGCTCATTGCAGGCAATGGAAGCGATTAAAGTGCTGGCACACTACGGCACGCCTGCCGCGGGGAAAATCGTGATGTATGACGCGATGACCTGCCAGTTCCGCGAGATGAAGCTGATGCGCAATCCGGGGTGTGAGGTGTGCGGTGGTTAAAGCAAACGGCAACCTTCAGGTTGCCGTTTTAGTGTTTGCTCCCTCTCCCTGTGGGAGAGGGTTGGGGCGAGGGCATCAGGCCGCCCCCGTCAGATAGACGTCCGTCCAAACGCTCCCTGCCAGTCCTGCTCAAACTTCACGATCGCCGCATCCACCGCAGGGGAAGTAATAAACTGCTGCGCGACGTCCAGCGGTAGCGTGATGGACTCGCACCCTGCCAGCAGGCAGTCCAGCGCCTGACGCGGGGTTTTAAAGCTCGCGGCCAGCACCTTTGACTGCGGCGCGTGCAGCGCCAACAGCTGCTGCAGTTCAATCACGGTCTGGATCCCGTCCCCGCCCTGCGCGTCCACGCGGTTAACGTAAGGGGCCACATACTCTGCTCCGGCCAGGGCGGACAGCATCCCCTGCGCGGCGCCATACACCGCCGTCCCCAGCGTCGGGATCCCTTCTGCTTTCAGCATTTTGATCGCCGCCAGCCCTTCCGCGGTCACCGGCACCTTCACCACCAGGTCGTTAATGATAGCGCGCAGCTTGCGCGCGTCTTCCACCATCCCTTCGGCGGTGGTTGCCATTACCTGCGCAAACAGACGGCCCTTACCGCCCAACGCGTCGTGCAGCGCGGGCAGCAGCTCATCTAGCGGCGTTTTTCCTGCCGCCACAATGCTTGGGTTGGTGGTCACGCCCGCCAGCGGGAAGATACGCGCCAGCTTTTTGACTGCCGCAACGTCAGATGTGTCGAGATAAAGTTCCATGATGTCACCCTCAAAAATTAGCCTGCACTTACCCTATCACGATAAAACCTGCTCAGGAGTTGACCTGCATCAAGATAACTTTCATTCGAAAGTCATTTAATCTTCATATGCAACTTGAGGGCAAAAATATGATCTTCAATATTCAGCGTTATTCCACCCACGACGGCCCCGGTATTCGAACCGTGGTGTTCCTGAAAGGCTGCTCGCTGGGCTGTCGCTGGTGTCAGAACCCGGAAAGCCGCTCGCGCAGCCGGGACGTGCTGTTTGACGCTCGCCTGTGTCTGGAAGGCTGCGACCTGTGTCAGCTGGCGGCACCGGGCTGTATCGAACGCGCGCTCAATGGCCTGGTCATCCACCGCGAAAAGCTGAGTGAAGAGACGCTTAATGCCCTCACTGACTGCTGTCCAACGCAGGCGCTTACCGTCTGCGGTGAAGAGAAGAAGGTGGACGAGATCATGGCCACCGTGCTGCGCGACAAACCCTTTTATGACCGCAGCGGCGGCGGGATCACCCTCTCCGGCGGCGAGCCGTTTATGAACCCGGAGCTGGCGCACGCCCTGTTCAAGGCCAGCCACGAACAGGGTATCCACACCGCCGTCGAAACCTGCCTTCACGTGCCGTGGCATTATATCGAGCCGTCATTACCGTACGTCGATCTGTTCCTTGCCGACCTTAAGCACGTCGATGGAGCGGTGTTCAAACAGTGGACCGACGGTTCGGCCAAACGGATCCTGGACAACCTGAAGCGCCTCGCCGCTGCCGGGAAAAAGATCACCATCCGCGTGCCGCTGATCCAGGGCTTTAACGCCGATGAAGCGTCCATCACAGCCATTGCCAACTTCGCCGCCGACGAACTCGGCGTCGATGATATTCATTTTTTGCCGTATCACACGCTGGGCATGAACAAATACACCCTGCTCGGCCAACCTTACTCTGCCCCTGACAAACCGCTGGATAACCCTGCCCTGCTGGATTTCGCGCAGCAGTACGCCTGCCAGAAAGGGTTAACCGCGACCTTACGAGGATAAACCTATGACCACCCTGAATCTCAACACCCTCAGCGAACGTATTAAAGCGCATAAAATGGCGCTGGTGCATATCGTCAAGCCGCCGGTCTGTACCGAGCGCGCGCAGCATTACACCGAAATGTACCAGCAGCACATGGACAAGCCGATCCCGGTGCGCCGCGCCCTGGCGCTGGCACATCACCTGGCGGAACGAACCATCTGGATCAAGCACGACGAGCTGATTATCGGCAACCAGGCAAGCGAAGTGCGCGCCGCGCCGATTTTCCCGGAATATACCGTCTCCTGGATTGAGAAAGAGATTGACGATCTGGCGGACCGTCCGGGCGCGGGCTTCGCGGTGAGCGAAGAGAACAAGCGTGTGCTGCATGAAATCTGCCCGTGGTGGCGCGGCCAGACGGTGCAGGACCGCTGCTACGGCATGTTCACCGACGAGCAGAAAGGCCTGCTGGAAACCGGCATCATCAAAGCCGAAGGCAACATGACCTCCGGCGACGCGCACCTGGCGGTAAACTTCCCGCTGGTGCTGGAGAAAGGTCTCGACGGCCTGCGCGCCAAAGTGGACGAGCGCCGCTCGCGCATCAACCTGACGGTGCTGGAAGACCTGCACGGCGATCAGTTCCTGAAGGCAATTGATATCGTGCTGGAAGCCGTCAGCCTGCACATCAAACGCTTCGCCGACCTGGCGCGTGAGATGGCGTCTACGGAAACCCGCGAAAGCCGCCGCGACGAGCTGCTGGCGATGGCGGAAAACTGCGACGTGATTGCCCACGAGCCGCCAAAAACATTCTGGCAGGCGCTGCAGCTGTGCTACTTCATTCAGCTGATCCTGCAGATTGAGTCCAACGGCCACTCCGTCTCCTTCGCGCGGATGGACCAGTATCTCTATCCGTACTACCGCCGCGACGTGGAGCTGGACCAGAGTCTGGACCGCGAGCACGCCATCGAGCTGCTGCACAGCTGCTGGCTGAAGCTGCTGGAAGTGAACAAGATCCGCTCCGGCTCGCACTCCAAGGCCTCCGCCGGTAGCCCGCTGTACCAGAACGTCACCATTGGTGGTCAGAAGCTGGTTAACGGCGAGCCGATGGACGCGGTGAACCCGCTCTCCTACGCGATTCTGGAATCCTGCGGTCGCCTGCGCTCTACCCAGCCAAACCTGAGCGTGCGCTATCACGCGGGCATGAGCAACGACTTCCTCGACGCCTGCGTGCAGGTGATCCGCTGCGGCTTCGGGATGCCGGCATTTAATAACGATGAAATCGTGATCCCGGAATTTATCAAGCTTGGCGTTGAGCGCGATGATGCCTACGACTACGCGGCCATCGGCTGTATCGAAACCGCGGTGGGCGGCAAGTGGGGCTACCGCTGCACCGGCATGAGCTTTATCAACTTTGCCCGCGTGATGCTCGCCGCGCTGGAAGGCGGCCGCGACGCCACCAGCGGCAAGGTGTTCCTGCCGCAGGAGAAAGCGCTCTCCGCCGGTAACTTCGACAATTTCGAGGAGGTGATGGCGGCGTGGGATACCCAGATCCGCTACTACACCCGCAAATCTATCGAAATTGAGTACGTGGTAGACACCATGCTGGAGGAGAACGTCCACGACATTCTCTGCTCGGCGCTGGTGGACGACTGCATCGAGCGCGCGAAAAGCATTAAGCAGGGCGGCGCGAAGTATGACTGGGTCTCCGGCCTGCAGGTGGGTATCGCCAACCTCGGCAACAGCCTGGCAGCGGTGAAAAAGCTGGTCTTTGAGCAGGGCGTCATCGGCCAGCAGCAGCTGGCGGCGGCGCTGGCGGATGATTTCGACGGGCTGACCCACGAGCAGCTGCGCCAGCGCCTGATCAACGGCGCGCCGAAGTACGGCAACGACGACGACAGCGTGGACATGCTGCTGACCCGTGCTTACGAAACCTACATTGAGGAGCTGAAGCAGTACCACAACCCGCGCTACGGCCGCGGCCCGATTGGCGGTAACTACTACGCGGGCACGTCGTCTATCTCCGCTAACGTGCCGTTCGGCGCGGCAACGATGGCCACGCCGGACGGACGTAAGGCCCACACCCCGCTGGCAGAAGGGGCAAGCCCGGCCTCCGGTACGGACCACCTCGGCCCGACGGCGGTGATCGGCTCGGTCGGTAAACTACCTACCGAGGCGATTCTCGGCGGCGTGCTGCTTAACCAGAAGCTGAATCCGTCGACGCTGGAAAACGACAGCGATCGCCAGAAGCTGATGGTACTGCTGCGTACCTTCTTCGAGGTGCACAAGGGCTGGCATATTCAGTACAACATTGTCTCCCGCGAAACGCTGCTGGAAGCGAAGAAGCACCCGGACCAGTACCGCGACCTGGTAGTGCGCGTGGCGGGTTACTCGGCGTTCTTCACCGCCCTGTCGCCGGATGCGCAGGACGATATTATCGCCCGTACTGAGCATACGCTGTAAGAAAACGCCCGGTGGCGCTGCGCTTACCGGGCCTACAGAGTCTCCCCGTAGGCCGGGTAAGGCGAAGCCGCCACCCGGCTTTCTGACTTTCATTCGAAATTAAATTTGTGCTCCCCGTCACCTTGTTATTAGAATGTTTCAAAACGCAGTGACCCAGGAGCACAGTATGACCGTTAAAGTTATCGTCACCGATATGGACGGAACTTTCCTTGATGATGCCAAGCAGTACGATCGTGACCGCTTCCAGGCACAGTTTGAGCAGCTTAAATCCCGCAATATTGAATTCGTTGTCGCCAGCGGCAACCAGTATTACCAGCTCATCTCCTTCTTCCCCGAGCTGAAAGAACAGATCTCCTTCGTGGCGGAGAACGGCGCGCTGGTGTTCGACCACGGCGAACAGGTTTTCCACGGCGAGCTGACCCGCCATGAGTCGCAGATCGTTATTGGCGAACTGCTGAAAGACGAAGGGCTGAACTTTGTAGCCTGCGGTCTGGAGAGCGCCTACGTCAGCGATAAAGCCCCGGACGCCTTCGTGGCGCTGATGTCAAAGCACTATCACCGCTTAAAACGCATCTGCGATTACCGCGAAATCGACGACGTGCTGTTTAAGTTCTCCCTGAACCTGCCGGACAGCGATATCCCGAACCTGGTTGATAAACTGCACGTCTCCCTGGACGGCATCATGAAGCCGGTCACCAGCGGTTTCGGTTTTGTCGATTTGATTATCCCCGGCCTGCACAAAGCCAACGGCATCAGCCGCCTGCTGAAACGCTGGAAAATCTCCCCGCAGGAGTGCGTCGGCATTGGCGACAGCGGCAACGATGCCGAGATGCTGAAGCTGGTAAAATACTCTTTTGCGATGGGCAACGCGGCGCAGAGCATTAAAGACATTAGCCGCTACAGCACCGACGATAACAACCATCAGGGCGCGCTGAACGTCATTCAGGCCGTGCTCGACAACCACTCTCCTTTCGACGTCTGATCCTTTCCTCGCCGGAGCCCAGCTCCGGCCTCTCACTCTTTTTCCGACCTGTGGCTTGAGTCAAGTTTTTAAACTTGCATTAACTTATTTTTAACTTAAAGTATCACTTGTAGACATTTTTACTTTCGAATGAAAGATGCGAGGCAGTTATGACCTTTACCAGTGAAACCTTGCCAGCGGACCACAAAGCGGCAATCCGTCAGTTAAAACGTGAGTTACGCGCGCAGATCGGCGACGTGCAGGCGGTGTTCGACAAGCTCAGCGATAAAATCGCCACCCGCGTGGCGGAGATCAACGCCCTGAAAAATAAAGGCGAACCCGTCTGGCCGGTGATTCCGTTTGCAGATGTGAAAAACGGCACGATTACCGACGCTCAGCGCGAGGCCGTTAAGCGCCGCGGCTGCGCGGTGATTAAAGGTCACTTCCCCCGCGAGCAGGCGCTGGCGTGGGATCGGTCGATGCTCGACTACCTCGATCTGAACAAGTTTGACGAGGTGTACAAAGGGCCGGGCGACAACTTCTTCGGCACCTTAACCGCCTCCCGCCCGGAGATTTACCCGATCTACTGGTCCCAGGCACAAATGCAGGCGCGCCAGAGTGAAGAGATGGCGCAGGTGCAGTCGTTCCTGAACCGTTTATGGACATTCGAGAGCAACGGCAAGCAGTGGTTCGACCCTGACGTCAGCGTGATTTACCCGGACCGCATCCGCCGTCGTCCGCCGGGAACCACTTCAAAAGGGCTGGGGGCGCATACCGATTCCGGCGCGCTGGAGCGCTGGCTGCTGCCGGCTTACCAGCAGGTGTTTGCCCGCGTGTTTGACGGCAACGTCGAGAAATACGATCCGTGGAACGCCGCGCACCGTACTGAAGTGGAAGAGTACACCGTGGATAACACCACCAAGTGCTCGGTGTTCCGCACCTTCCAGGGCTGGACGGCGCTGTCGGACATGATCCCCGGCCAGGGGCTGCTGCACGTGGTGCCGATCCCGGAAGCAATGGCCTACATTCTGCTGCGTCCTCTGCTGGACGACGTGCCAGAAGACGAACTGTGCGGCGTGGCGCCGGGGCGCGTGCTGCCGATTTCCGAGAAGTGGCACCCGCTGCTTGTCGAAGCATTGACCAGTATTCCGGCGCTGGAAGCCGGTGATTCCGTGTGGTGGCACTGCGACGTGATCCACTCCGTCGCGCCGGTGGAAAATCAGCAGGGCTGGGGCAACGTGATGTACATCCCCGCCGCGCCAATGTGCGAGAAAAACCTCGCCTATGCGAAAAAGGTCAAGGAAGCGCTGGAAACCGGCGCGTCGCCGGGAGACTTCCCGCGCGAGGATTATGAAAAAAGCTGGCAGGGCCGCTTTACCGTGAACGATCTCAATATCCACGGCAAGCGCGCGCTGGGCATGGCTTAACTGTCGTACAGCCCTTCCCGCTCCACGGCGGTGCGTCGTTTCCCCTGACGTATCCGCCGTACCGACTCCCGCACGGCCAGCGTGCCGTTCAGCAGCAATGTTCCTGACGGCGCGTCCGGGCGCATCAGCCGCTGCTGGAGCATATGCACCGCTTCCGTTCCCAGCTCGTCGCGGGGAACATGCACCGCCGTTAAGGGCACATCCTGAATCGCCGCCAGATTAAAGCCGTCAATGCTCATCACCGAGACGTCCTGCGGCACGCGCAGACCGTGATTTTGCAGCGCGCTGATGGTGCCTGCCGCCATAAAGTCCCCGCCTACCAGGAACGCCGTCGGCAGGTCTTTTCCCTTCTGTTGGTTAAGCCACTCGCTCACCAGTTGCTCCGTCTCTCTGGCGCTGAAGCTTGGCACCACCAGCAGGTCGCGCCTGTCGTTAAACCTGAGATTATGGGCGTGCCACGCGTCGCGGATCCCCGCCAGGCGCAGCTCCATGGTGTAGCGACGCAGGCACAGCACGTTCATCACCTCGCGGTGCCCCATCTCGAACAGGTACTCCGCCGCCCGCTCGCCAATCGCACGGTGATCCGGGGCAACGGCAGGCAGGCGCATGCGGCGGTCCCGACAGTTAATCAGCATGCAGGGTTTCCCCACATCCACCGCCAGATCGTGGATATGCGGATCGTCAATACCGAGAAGAATGGCCGCCTGGGTATCCGGCTCGTTCATGCGTGCCAGAAAAATTTGGGCGTCGCTGTCGTTCTCCTCCAGCGCGCAGTAGCGCAGCCGAACCTCGTGCGAGGCAAGCCCTTTGCTCACGCTCTGGATCACGCGGTAGTAAAAGATGTCGGACCGCTCGTCGAAGGCACGCTGAGGGGCAAAAACCACCAGGCTGTTAAGCAGCAGACGCCCCGCCGCCATGCCGTCCATCACCCCCAGCTCCCGCGCGCACGCCAGCACCTTAGCCCGCGCCTTTTCGCTGGTATTCGCTTTGCCTGCCAGCACACGGGAAACCGTACTGATGGAGAGCTGGGTACGGGCGGCGATTTCGGTGATTTTTAGCCTTTTGTCCATTTTGTGATCTGGCTCCATTTGCGAAATGAAAAAATTTTCATAGCGTATTCATCAGGCAATAACTGACATAAAGACCATCATGCCAGAGGGTTTACGTCAGTTATGAGAAATTTTGCACAAAATCCACTTTTGCCCTCTCATTTTCTTCCCTAAGGTGAACTTGTCACACAGCTTCCATACTAGTTGTACAGCAACTTAAGCATTCTAAGCGGATAGAAATCAAAGGCATAACAATCTGTGTGACACCTGAACCTCCGTCCCCTTACCGTCCGTCTTGTGGAGAGTAAAATGAGTCAGGACATCAATAACACCGTTGCGACAAGCAAAACCCGTCGCGTCATTAAGAATTTGCGCTGGTACGTGCTGGTGCTGTTTTTACTTGGCGTCACCGTTAACTACATCACCCGTAACTCACTGGGGATCCTCGCCCCGGAACTGAAAGAGAGCCTCGGGATCACCACCGAGCAGTACTCCTGGATAGTCGGCGCGTTTCAGATCGCCTACACCATTTTCCAGCCCCTGTGCGGCTGGCTGATTGACGTTATCGGCCTGAAGATTGGCTTTATGGTCTGCGCCGGGATCTGGGCGTTGATGTGTATCTTCCACGCGGGCGCCGGAAGCTGGCTGCACCTGGCGATTCTGCGCTTCTTTATGGGCGCTTCCGAAGCTGCCGCCACGCCAGCGAATGCCAAAACCATCGGCGAATGGTTCCCGAAATCAGAACGTCCCGTTGCCGCCGGCTGGGCAGGCGTGGGCTTCTCCATCGGCGCGATGCTGGCTCCGCCTATCATCTACTTTGCTCACGCGTCGTTCGGCTGGCAGGGCGCGTTTATGTTTACCGGCGTGCTGGCGCTGCTGTGGGTGATCCTCTGGTGGGCGTTCTACCACAACCCGGAACAGCACCCGAACCTGAGCCGCGACGAGCTGGCGTTTATCAAACAGGATAACGAACCCGCACCGGTCAAGCTGCCCTTCCTGACCGCGCTGAAAACCGTCTCGAAAAACAAACGCTTCTACGGTATCGCCATCCCGGCCTTTATGGCAGAACCCGCCTGGGCGGTGCTGAGCTTCTGGGTGCCGCTGTACCTCGCTAAAGAGCACGGCATGGACCTGAAGCAGATTGCGATGTTTGCCTGGCTGCCCTTCCTCGCCGCCGACCTCGGCAGCGTGGCAAGCGGCTACCTGACGCGCCTGTACACCCGCTGGTTCGGCTGCTCCCGCGTGAACTCGGTGGTGGCAAGCTCCGTCACCGGCGCGTTTCTGATGATTTCGCTGGCCATCGTCGCCGTGACCCGCGACCCGTATATCACCATCGTGCTGATCTCCATCGGCGGCTTCGGGCACCAGATCATCTCCTGCATGCTGAGTGCCCTGGTCGTGGAGTCGTTCGACAAAGGCCAGATGGCGACCGTCAACGGCATGCGCGGCTCGGCGGCGTGGATCGCCAGCTTCCTGTTCTCCCTGTTAATCGGGGTGACCGCCGACAAAATCGGCTTCAACCCGCTCTTTATTGCCATGGGCTTTTTTGACCTGATTGGCGCTCTCTTCCTGGTGGCATTTATTGCTGAACGTCGCGCCAAGCGCGCCTGATAGTGGATGTATTGCATATGAAAACCCTGAAAAACTGGACCGTCGATAAGCAGTCTGCGAATCATCTGGAGCTTCTGGTGGATAATCAGCACCGCCTGTGCCTGTATGTGCTGGAACAAAATCTGTTCCGCGTACTGATTAAGCGCAAAGGCGAGCTGGCGCTGGACCGCACCTGGAGCATCGCGCCGGAACAGGACGTGCCGTGGGAAGGCCGCCATCGTGACGACTTGAGCGGTTTCTCCTGCCCGGCCTGGACCCTGACGCAGCAGGATGACGCAGTGACGGTGGCAACCGAGCAGCTGCGCGTGACCGTCCACCAGCCCCTGTGGCTGGAGTGGCACTACCGTAATGATGCGGGCGAATGGCAGCCGCTGGTCCAGGATCGCCCGACCAGCGCCTACCTGCTGAACGCCCACGGCGATGGCGTGGCGCACTATCTCAGCCGCCGCAAGGACGAGCGTTTCTACGGGCTGGGCGAGAAAGCGGGCGATCTGCAGCGCAACGGCAAGCGCTACGAGATGCGCAACCTGGACGCCATGGGCTATAACGCCGCCAGCACCGACCCGCTCTACAAGCACATTCCGTTTACCCTCACCCGCCGCGATGACGTGAGCTACGGCCTGTTCTACGACAACCTGAGCAGCTGCTGGCTGGATCTGGGCAACGAGATCGACAACTATCACACCGCCTATCGCCGCTGGCAGGCAGAAGCGGGCGACATCGACTACTACCTCTTTACCGGCGCGCGCGCACTGGACGTCACCAAAGCCTTTGTGCGCCTGACCGGGAAAACGCTGTTTGGGCCGAAGTGGAGCCTGGGCTACAGCGGCTCGACCATGCACTACACCGACGCACCGGACGCGCAGAATCAGCTGATGAACTTCATCCGCCTGTGCGAAGAGCACGCCATTCCGTGCGATTCGTTCCAGCTCTCGTCCGGCTATACCTCCATCAACGGCAAGCGCTACGTCTTCAACTGGAACTACGACAAGGTGCCGCAGCCGAAGGCGATGAGCCAGGCCTTCCACGACGCGGGACTGAAGCTTGCGGCCAACATCAAGCCGTGCCTGCTGCAGGATCATCCCCGCTATAACGAAGTGGCGGAGAGCGGCCTGTTCATTCGCGATTCAGAAACCGATGCACCGGAACGTTCCAGCTTCTGGGATGACGAAGGCTCGCACCTCGACTTTACCAACCCGCAGACGGTGCAGTGGTGGCAGAACAGCGTGACCACGCAGTTGCTGGAGATGGGTATCGACTCCACCTGGAACGACAACAACGAGTATGAAGTGTGGGACGGGGAAGCCCGCTGCTTTGGCTTCGGCAAGGAGATCGCCATCAAGCATATTCGCCCGGTGATGCCGCTGCTGATGATGCGCGCCTCGCTGGAAGCGCAGCAGCGTTTTGCGCCGGAAAAACGCCCGTATCTCATCTCCCGCTCCGGCTGCGCCGGGATGCAGCGCTACGTTCAGACCTGGAGCGGCGACAACCGCACTAACTGGGACACCCTGCGCTATAACATCCGCATGGGGCTGGGCATGAGCCTGTCCGGATTATTCAACGTCGGTCACGACGTCGGCGGTTTCTCCGGCGACAAGCCGGACGCCGAGCTGTTCGTGCGCTGGGTGCAGAACGGGGTGATGCATCCGCGCTTTACCATTCACTCGTGGAACGATGACCACACGGTGAACGAGCCGTGGATGTATCCGGGCGTCACGCCTGCCATTCGCGGCGCGATTGAGCTGCGCTACCGCCTGCTGCCGTATCTCTACACCCTGCTCTGGCAGGCGCACGCCGACGACGAGCCGATGCTGCGCCCTACCTTCCTCGACCACGAGCACGACGCGCAGACCTTCGAAGAGTGCGATGACTTCCTGCTGGGCCGCGACCTGCTGGTCGCCAGCGTCGTCGAAGCCGGGCAGCGCGAGCGCCGCGTCTGGCTGCCGGATAACGAAACGGGCTGGTACAATTTTTACACCCACGCGTGGTATGCGGGCGGGCAATCCATCGTCCTTGATGCGCCGCTGGAAAAACTGCCGCTGCTGGTGCGCGCCGGGGCCGGTCTGCCGTTGAGCGAGCGCATCACGCATGTGAGTGCTGAAAAAGATACGACCCGCGAGCTGAAGCTGTTCCCGGTTAAAGGCGTCGGCACAACCACGGGGCTGCTGTTTGAAGACGACGGTGAAAGCTGGGGCTATCAGAAGGGCAATGCGCTGTGGGTGGAATGGGAAATGGAGTGTGATGGCGCAACCATCAACCTGAAGGTCAACGCGCGCGGGGATTATCGTCCTGCGTGGAAGGCGCTGAAGGTGTCGTTACCGGCGGGGGAAAAACGTACGCTGCGGGTGAATGGGGTTGAAGGGAGCGAGTGGGTGATGTAGTGCGGCCTGATGCCCTCACCCTAACCCTCTCCCACTGGGAGAGGGAATAAAGGCACGACGCCTTTCCCTAAGTATTTCGCGCTGCAGGAAGGCGGCAAACCTGTGAATCCCCGGGAGCTTACATAAGTAAGTGACCGGGGTGAACAGGTGAAGCCAACGCATCTGCAGCGTGAAAGACGACGGGAAATTAGCCGTCGATACCTTTACTGCGCAGATAATCTTCGTAGTTACCGGTGAAGTCCACCACGCGCTCTGGCGTAATTTCGATCACGCGGGTCGCCAGTGAACTGACGAACTCACGGTCGTGAGAGACGAAGATCAGGGTGCCCTGATACATCTCCAGCGCCATGTTCAGCGATTCGATCGATTCCATGTCCAGGTGGTTGGTCGGTTCGTCCATCACCAGAATGTTCGGTTTTTCCATCATCAGCTTGCCGAAGAGCATGCGGCCTTTTTCACCACCGGAGAGCACTTTGGCCGGCTTTTTGATGTCGTCCTGGCTGAACAGCAGACGCCCCAAAATGCTGCGCACCGCCTGCTCGTCGTCGCCTTCCTGCTTCCACTGGCTCATCCAGTCGAAGACGGTCAGGTCATTTTCGAACTCGTACTCATGATCCTGCGCGTAGTAGCCAATCTGCGCGTTCTCGGACCACTTCACGGTGCCGTTGTCCGGCTGCAGTTCACCCACCAGGGTTTTCAGCAGGGTAGATTTACCCACGCCGTTAGCGCCCAGAATGGCAATCTTCTCGCCCACTTCCAGCAACAGGTTGAAGTTTTTAAACAGCGGGCCTTCATCAAAGCCTTTGGTAAGCGCCTCAACTTCCAGCGCGTTACGGAACAGCTTCTTATCCTGCTCAAAGCGAATGAACGGGTTCTGACGGCTGGAGGCTTTAACCTCTTCCAGCTTGATTTTGTCGATCTGACGGGCACGCGATGTTGCCTGACGGGATTTAGAGGCGTTGGCGCTGAAGCGGCTCACGAAGGATTGCAGGTCCGCAATCTGCGCTTTCTTCTTGGCGTTGTCGGCAAGCAGACGTTCACGCGCCTGGGTGGCTGCCGTCATGTACTCGTCGTAGTTGCCCGGATATACGCGCAGCTCACCGTAGTCCAGATCCGCCATGTGCGTACAGACCATGTTCAGGAAGTGACGGTCGTGCGAGATGATGATCATGGTGCTGTCGCGGTCGTTCAGCGTCTGCTCCAGCCAGCGGATGGTATCGATGTCCAGGTTGTTCGTTGGTTCGTCGAGCAGCAGGATGTCCGGGTTAGAGAACAGCGCCTGCGCCAGCAGCACGCGCAGCTTCCAGCCTGGCGCGACTTCGCTCATCGGGCCGTAATGCTGTTCAACCGGAATGCCGACGCCCAGCAGCAACTCGCCCGCACGCGCTTCCGCGGAGTAGCCGTCCATTTCGCCGTACTGGGTTTCCAGGTCGGCCACTTTATAGCCGTCTTCTTCGCTCATTTCGGCGAGACCGTAGATACGATCGCGCTCTTGCTTCACTTCCCACAGCTCCGCGTGCCCCATGATCACGGTGTCGAGCACGGTGAACTCTTCGAAGGCGAACTGATCCTGACGCAGCTTACCGATACGCTCGTTCGGATCGAGCGACACGTTGCCCAGCGTCGGCTCTAAATCGCCGCCGAGGATCTTCATAAAGGTGGATTTTCCGCTACCGTTGGCACCAATCAGGCCGTAACGGTTGCCGCCGCCAAATTTGACGGAAATGTTTTCGAACAGCGGCTTACTGCCAAACTGCATAGTGACGTTGCTGGTAACTAACACGGAGAGATTCCTGCGAAAAGTGTGATAAACACGGCATTATGCCACAATTCCGAATTGAGATCCCGTGTTGCGGCAATCCACTAAACTTTAACAAAATCGAAAAAAATGTGATTTCGTACACATCTGAATTCCCTGTTAGCGGGAATGCACATATAATGCGCTCCCATCACAGATTCAGACTTATCAACTCATCGCCTGAATGGCTTAGATACCTCGCACAACATGAACATGAAATTAACAACGCTTTTTGCGGCGGCGTTAGCCGTAGTAGGTTTTTGTAAGACCGCGTCTGCGGTGACGTATCCCCTGCCGACAGACGGAAGCCGTCTGGTGGGTCAAAACCAGGTGGTGACGGTGCCTGAGGGTAACTCTCAGCCGCTGGAGTATTTCGCCGCGCAGTACCAGCTGGGCCTGTCCAACATGCTGGAAGCGAACCCGGGCGTTGACCCGTATCTACCAAAAGCAGGTACCGTGCTGAATATTCCTCAGCAGCTGATCCTGCCGGATACCGTTCATGAAGGCATCGTGATTAACAGCGCCGAAATGCGTCTGTATTACTACCCGAAAGGCACCAACACCGTTATCGTGCTGCCAATCGGTATCGGCCAGCTGGGCAAAGACACCCCGCTGAACTGGACCACCAAAGTAGAGCGTAAGAAAGCGGGCCCAACCTGGACGCCGACTGCTAAAATGCACGCGGAATACATCGCTGCGGGCGAACCGCTGCCCGCCGTTGTGCCGGCCGGCCCGGATAACCCGATGGGCCTGTACGCGCTGTACATTGGCCGTCTGTACGCCATCCACGGCACCAACGCCAACTTCGGTATCGGCCTGCGCGTGAGCCACGGCTGCGTACGCCTGCGTAACGACGACATCAAGTTCCTGTTCGAGAACGTGCCGGTTGGTACGCGCGTGCAGTTCATCAACGAACCGGTGAAAGCGACGTCTGAGCCAGACGGCAGCCGCTACATCGAAGTGCACAACCCGCTGTCCACCAGCGAAGACCAGATCAACAACAACGAGATCGTGCCGATTACGCTGAACAGCGCGGTGCAGTCCGTGACCTCTCAGCCAGACGTGGAAACCACCATCGTCGACCAGGCGATTCAGAACCGTTCGGGTATGCCGGTGCGTCTGAATTAATCACGCGTATTAAAAAAGCGGGCTTCGAGGCCCGCTTTTTTTTATCCGTTATTCACGATAACAATCCCGCCGTGGTCGTAGCGATAGTGGCAGTGGGCATACTCCAGCGGCGTGCCATCTTCCAGATAAATGACCTGCTCCACCTCCAGCACCGGATCGGTTTCCTCACAGACCAGATGCTCTCTGTCCAGCGCGCTGGGCTTTAGCGCCCGCACGACCCGGTATGACCCCATAATTTTCAGCCCCAGGGTTTCCTGAACGTACTGAAACACTGACCCTTCAAGGTGGTTTTTCGTCAGGCCCGGCACCAGATTCATCGGCATCACCGTGGAATCCAGCGACATCGGTTCGCCGTTCAGTAGACGCAGGCGAATGAAGTCGTAGATCGGCGCATCGGCGTTAATCATCAGCGACGCCTGCTCTTTTTCGTTCGGGAAGCGCAGTTCGAAATGCACCACCTGGCTCGTGACCGTACCCAGATGCGCCCAGGTTTTGGTCGCGCCAAAGTAGTCGCTGCCGGAGAGATCCCACTGCGAGAGCTGGAGGAAGTTTTTGCGGATGAACGTCCCCTGACCCTGACGGGTGTAGACCAGCCCTTCGACGATCAGCTGGCGCATCGCCTGCTGAATAGTCATCCGGCTGGTGCTGAACTCCGCCGCCAGTGCAAACTGGTCCGGCAGGGGTTCGTTGGCGGCGTACTGCTGGCTGATAATGCGTTTCTTAATTTCCCGCGCTATGGTGATGTACTTCGCCGCCATCGTCCTTCCTTTCTGTTAGTTTTCTATCCCGCTGTTTTTCAAGGCCACTCGCTCGGCAATTTTGAGGAAAGGCAGGTAGAAGAATACACCAAATACGATGATTGCCAACTGGACCACCACGGCACGCCAGTCCCCCGCCGTCGCCAGCCAGGCGCTGAGGATCGGCGGCGTGGTCCACGGGATCATCACCACGCAGCGGGACATTAACCCCAGCGTGGTGCAGAGCCAGGCGAAGTAAATGCCGATGGCGGGCAGCAGCACAAACGGGATCATCAGCGGCAGGTTAAAGACGATCGGCAGGCCGAAAATCACCGGCTCGTTGATGTTGAATAAGCCAGGTGCCAGCGACAGACGCGCCACCTGCTTCGCCGACTGCTGGCGCGAGAAGATAAAGATGGCGATCAGCAGCGAGATCGTGCTGCCCGTACCGCCCACCATGCCAAACGTCGGCACGAAAATATTGTTGATGATGTGCGGGATCGGTTGTCCGTTGGCGAAGGCCAGCATGTTCTCGTTGGTGTTAATCAGCAGGAACGGCTCCAGCACCACGCTGTTGACCACCGACTGATGAATACCGAGCGTGAACAGAAAGTTGCCGAAACTGTAGATGAAAATCGTCCCCGGCAGGCTGGTGTTGATCAGCCGCAGCGGCTGCTGGATAAAGGTCGTAATGAGGTGGATCAGATCCGTATGCAGCACGTTTGCCAGGATCGCCGCCAGCACCGCGAACAGGGAGAGCGTGAGGATCGTCGGGATCAGCGCGGTAAAGGATTTGCTCACCGCCGGGGGCACGTTTTCCCCCAGCGAAATGTGCAGCGCCTTCAGCCGCGAAATGGCGATGAACAGCTCGGTGGAGAGCAGCCCAATCAGCACCCCGGCGAAAATCCCGGTGGAACCGATATTGGCGAAGGTCAGCACCTGCGTGACGTTCACCACAACCTCGCTGCCAACGGGCGTTACCTGTAAGCGCATCGGCATCATGATGATAAAGCTGCTGACGGCGATAACCACTGCCGAGACCGGATTGTCGAAATCTTTGTTGCGCGCCAGCGACCAGGCAATCATCGGCGCCAGCAGCAGCGCGGCGATGTTCAGCGTGCCGTTAATAATCGCCTCGCCCCACACCTTAAACTGTGTGAGCGTGTCGCCCTCAAAAATCCACGGGAACACCACGTTGTTCACCAGCACCGCCAGACCGGCGAGGATGAAAATCGGCATCACCGTGGCGAAGGCGTCGCGCAGGGATCGCAGGTGCACCTGGTTTGCCAGGCGCGCCGAGAACTCAACAAATTTGTCGACAAAAGACTGCATGTGCGGTGTTATTTTTGCTTCAGACATAGCGGAGTGTTCCCATCAATCAGTCACAAAAACGGCCCGGCAGCGTACGGCTTACATCTCGCGTCCGTTGGTATGGATAACCTGTTTTAACCACGCGTAGCTCTTCTTCGGCACGCGCCTGAGGTCTTTCAGGTCATGATTTTCACGGTTGACGTAGACCACGCCGTAGCGCTTGCGCATGTCACCCTGGGAGCTGAGAATGTCAATCAACCCCCAGCCGAGATAGCCCACTACCTCTGCCCCGTCCTCGAACATCGCCTCTTTCATGGCCTCGATATGCGCCCGGTGGTAGTCGATGCGGTAGGTATCCTCTATGGGGTTTACACCATCCCAGGACTCAATCACCCCAATGCCGTTCTCAATCGGGAATACTGGCATCCGCCAGTCGTTGGCATAGCGGGTGATGATGGTGCGAAAGCCCAGCGGATCGATCTGCCAGTTCCACTCGGTGGCCTTCAGGTACGGATTGTTTTTCTCGCCGTGCAGCAGGTAATAGTTCACCGGCGTGCCTTCCGGGATCGCATCGCTGTCCAGCGTTTTGCTGGCGTAGTAGCTGAAGGCCATAAAGTCGTTCTTCGTGCGCGCAAACAGCGCGAGATCGTCTGCGCGGTAGATATCGCCGAAGCCTTCCTGCTCCACCACCGCCATCACCGCCGGGCTGTAGCCCTGGCCCGCGAAGACGCGCAGCAGGTTCTGGTTGAGGAATTCGTCGTACTGCTGGGCGCAGAAGATGTCACGCGGTTTGCAGGTGGCCGGATAAATCAGCTGGTGCGCCAGCATGCCGCCCATCAGCTTGCCCGGCTTAGTCTGGTGCAGGTACTCGGTCAGCGCCATGTGCGCCACCATGGTGTGATGCTGCACTTCGTACAGATCGCGCAGGGTTTCCTCCCCCTTCATATAGCCGGAGATGCGGAAGGCTATCGGCATGTGGAAAATATTCTGCTCGTTAAAGGTCAGCCAGTACTTCACCCGGTCACCAAAGCAGTCGATCATCTTTTTGCCGTAGCGGATAAACGCCTCCACGACGCGACGATCGTTAAATCCGTTGTACTCCTGTGCCAGCGCCAGCGGCATATCGAAATGGTAGAGGCAGACCATCGGCTCGATACCGCGGGCGATCAGATCGTCGATAAAGCGGTCGTAAAAGGCGATACCCTCGTCGTTAAAATCGCCTTCACCCTGCGGGCAGACGCGGCTCCAGGAGATCTGGAAGCGGTAGCAGTTCATGCCCAGATCCTGCATCAGGTCGAAATCTTCCCGGTAGCGGTGGTAGGAGTCGGTGGCCACTTTCCAGTCAGAGATATTTTCACCGGCTTCGCGAATGTCGTACACCGACATCCCCTTTCCGCCCTCATTCCAGGCCCCTTCCGTCTGCATGCTCGACACCGAGTTGCCCCATAAGAAGTTGGCTGGCAGTGATTGATTCATGGTTGCCTCCTATATGACTAGTCATTTAAATAATATGACTAGTCATATAGCCGGAGATGAAATTTCGATCAAAGGGGAGGAACGATTTTTGTGAGATGGGTTTGAATAATGACGAGGGATGTCTTGCGAACTGCGCCCTGGCAGCAAGTCATATTGCTGCCAGACGTAAATGAGTCTGCGCAATTCAGGGGAAAGATACCGAACCGCCGAACTCCATATAGATTTTTGCCAGATTATTTAACTGGTTAAAGCGATTTTCATACAGTGCCAGTTCGGCCTGACGGCGTTTCTCCTGAGCATCAAGCCAGAAAGAAATTCGCACCGCGCCCTGGCGATAGCGAACTTCGTTTAACCTCTCTGATTTTTTCGCCAGTTCCAGGCCTTCACGTAGAAGCGTCTCCTGTTCCAGGAGTTGATGACGCAAAGCAAGCGCATCTTCTATGCTACTCATCGCCTTGTAAAGTTCCTGTTTAAACTCCAGAACCCGTTGCTCGTAGTCGTTGCGGGCAATCTTCACGTCCATGCCCCTTTCTCTCCATTCCAGGAACGGCAGGGTCAGGTTTGCTCCAACAGAGCCTACAGGATTTTCCAGGAAGGCCATAAGGCTGCTGCTGCTGGTGCCAAGCGAGCCGGTCAGACTAAACGCTGGATAAAATGCAGTACGCTGGACATCAACGGTGGCCAATGCTTCCCGTACCCGCCACTCTTTAGCGCTGATATCGGGTCGATGCCGCAGCACGTTGACCGGGATCTTTCCACTGACCTGCGGCAGTGGTCCCATTGGTAACGTTTTCGGTTCGACTATCGCGCTGCCCGGCGCGGTTCCAAGCAAAACGGCTTGCTGATTGAGCGCCTGTAAACGTTCATTCTTCAACGCCGCCAGCCTGTTTTCCTGCGAAAGCACGCCCTGCTGAGCATCCACAACATCCAGAGAGGAGGCACCGCCCGCGGCATAGCGCGCGTTAGCCAGGCGCAGCGTCTCTTTTGCATAGTCGATGCTTTGTTGCAGGACAGACAGCTGCTGGTTAATAAAGCCTAAGCGCCAGTAATTATTACTGGCATTTGAAAGCAGCGTCAGGCGTGCAGAACGCAGATCCTCTTCCGAGGCAAAACGTGCCCACGCCTTCGCATCGCGCTGCCGCGCTATTTTGCCCCACAGATCCAGCTCATAGCTGGTATTAATACTGGCAACGCTGCCCCTGCTCCAGTGGGCTGAGCTGTTCAGCTGTTTTTTACCGTCAAGCGCGAGCGAACCTTTTAGTCCCGGATCGTTTGTGATGCCAATCCGCTCTTCTTCCAGGCGGGCGCGATAAACACGCAATACTGCTCCAGCAACATCGTTATTGCGCACCATCACCTGCCGCAGCCAGCCGTCGAGGTCTGGATCGTTAAAGGCCTGCCAGTCGAACGGCATCCTCTCCTCCGCAGCATCCGCCTGATACCAGTTGGCAGGGTATTTCACCTCAGGAGGCTGATAGTCGCTTTTCAGAGAGTCGGCGCAGCCAGCACTAAGCAGGACAGCAAGGCATACCGTTAAAGGGGATAATATTTTCATGGGTTACTCGCTGGCCAGTGAAACGACCGGATCCATCCTTGCTGCCTTGCGGGCAGGGAGATAACCAAAGATCATGCCGATTAAAGTTGAGCAGAAGAATGCGGCAGCAGCGGCCTGCCACGAATAAATGGCGGTGAAAATGCCCCCTGCCAGCGCGGTGAACAGCGCTCCGGCGGCATACGACAGTGCAATACCTAACACTCCGCCTATTAGACATACCAGCACAGCCTCAATCATAAACTGCTGCATGATATCGCCCTGACGCGCACCGACCGCCATTCGTACGCCAATCTCATGGGTCCGTTCCGTGACCGACACCAGCATGATATTCATCACCCCAATGCTGCCGATCATCAGCGAGATGCAGGCCACCATCAGAATCAGGATGCTAAAGGTCATTGAGGTCCGTTCGATTGATTGTCGAATCTGCTCGAAATTATAAAGCTGGAAGTCTTTCACGCCGTGGCGTTGAGTGAGAAGCTGAGAAATAGCGCTGACCGCTGCCTCGTTGGCAACATCATCCTTAAGCCTTACGCTGATGCTGGTCAACACCGGTTTTCCTGTCATTCGATACATCACCGTGCTGTAAGGCATCCAGACGTTAATGCGATTAGGCGCATAGCTTCGGCTGTTCCCTTTGGCGATGCCGACAACCCGTGCAGGCACGGAACCCAGAAAAACGATTTGCCCAAGTGCCTTGAGTCCCGCATCGTCAAATAACGCCTTGCGGGCGTTTTCATCAATGATGACTTCCTGCGAGGCATTTCGATCGTCCTGGAAAGTTGATCCCTGCAACAGTTCAATACCGTTTACGCGAAAATGATCGCGCCCAACGCCATTGATCGTGGCGGTAGCGGATTTACCCAGAAAGCGAATGTTGTCGGAAGCGTTAACTTCGGGGCTGACGCTGTCAACAAACCCCTGCTTTGCTAATGCTTCGGCGTCTGCCGGGACCAGTGTACGAATGGCTTCAGTGCTGTCGTCAAAGAAATCCCTTCCCGGGTAGATGCTCACCACGTTGGTTCCAAGCTCCTTGATATTATCAAGGGTTCGCTGTTTCGCGCCTTCTCCCAGTGCCACCACCGTAACAACCGCGGCGATACCAAAAATAATGCCCGTCATGGTTAACGTCGTGCGCAGGCGATGCGCATTCATCGCTTTTAACGCCATGTGCAGGGATTCACGGGTACGGTCAACAATACTTTGCCACCAGCTTTGCTGAACGCTGTCAGGTCGTTTAAGGGCAACCCCGGAGGTAACACGACTGCCGGTATCAGAAATAATTTCACCGTCACGCAGCTCAATAATACGGTTAGCATGCTGCGCTACCTTCATATCATGTGTCACCATAACCACGGTATGGCCACGCTGATTCAGTTCACTGAGTATTGACAGTACCTCCTGACCGGACTGCGTATCCAGCGCGCCGGTGGGTTCATCCGCCAGAATGATTTCACCGCCGTTAATCAGCGAGCGGGCAATACTCACACGCTGCTGCTGGCCGCCTGAAAGCTCTCCCGGCTTATGATGTTCACGACCTTCCAGCCCGAGTCTTCCAAGCAATGTCGCCGCGCGCAGACGGCGCTTTTCGCGCTCACTGTTGGCATAAATCGCCGGAATTTCAACGTTACTTAACGCGCTCAGGTCGGGCATTAAATGATAACGCTGGAAGATAAAACCGATGTGCTCACGGCGGATCCTTGCCAGATCGTCAGGTGAAAGCTGGGCGGCATTTTGACCGCTGATAAAGTAATCGCCACAATCAGGGACATCGAGACAGCCCATAATATTCATCAGGGTTGACTTACCGGAACCGGAGGCGCCGATGATCGCGACCATCTCCCCAGCAGCGATAGTCAAATCAATCCCTTTAAGCACGGTGAGATCCTGTCCACCGTTCCTGTAGGTGCGGCTGATGCCCTTGAGTTCTATGATATTACTCAAGATACAAACCCTTCCCCGGGCGCTTTTTCACCCGGCTGCGATAACACAACATGTTCCCCGACTTTTACACCGTCCAGGATCTGGATATCCACACTGTTAGTAATGCCGGTTTTGACCTCACGGGTTTCCAGCCGGTTATCACTGGTCAATATCTGCACCTGCTGTTTGTTGCCACTCACCTTGTGCACAGCCTGAATCGGCACCAGTAACGTATTGTTAGCTTCTCCAGCCAGCAAGGTCACCTGTGCTGTCATGGCAATTCGCAGCCGATTTTCTGGATTGGGGACATCCAGCAGCGCGTTGTAGTACACCGAAGCATTTGACGTGCCTGACCCTGAGGCTGAGCTACTGCTGGCAAGGCTATCATCTTTCATAACCGACTCAGGTGCCAGTTCAACGGTACGTAACGTGGCGTCATAATGCTTATCCGGCTCAGAGAAAATGGTGAATCTGGCTTTCTGTCCCGGTGAAATTCGCGTGATATCCGCCTCAGAGATCTGGGCTTTAATTGTCATCACGTCCAGACGTGCGAGTTTGATAATGGTCGGCGCACTTTGGCTGGAGTTAACCGTTTGGCCCTGTTGGGTGACAACGGCAATAACAATGCCGTCCATGGGAGCAACAACTTTTGTATAACCCAAATCGACCTTTTTCTTGTCGACATCAATTTGCGCCTGGACGAGTTTGGCATTCAGTGCCGATAGCTCAGCGCGGGTACTGGCCAGCGTGGTTTCAGCCGTTTCGAAATCTTCTCTCGAGCTGGCATCCTCATTTAACATCTGGCGCTGGCGCTTAAAACGCAATGAGGCTTGCTTCAACTGCGCCTGCTTAGCCTGAAGGTCCGCTTTTACCACGTTGAGAGCAGCTTCTGCGTTGCGTAAATCATTCCGCTGCGGCACGTCATCAATTTCAGCGATGAGCTGCCCTTTAGTGACACGATCGCCTAACTTCACCTTCAGCGACTTAACCTGGCCAGAAACCTGTGCCCCAACGTTGACCCGCTCAATCGCATCAATTCGACCGGTAGCAAGTACGGCGTTTTCAATATCGCCGATGCGTACTGGAGCGGTAACATACTCAGGAATCTCGGGGCTTCTCAGGAAGAAGAACAAGGCGATGCTAAAAATAATTAGCAGAGCCGCAGCACAGGTCATTACGCGTCGGGGAGGGAATTTTGTTAACATTACGCAGGTTTTCCATAACGATAAACAGCAGTGAATCAGGCATCATAGTAACATCGCCAGTATTTACGGGAGGTAAACCCGCGCTATTTGGTGAAGTAGCGTCATCGTAGACCCCCGCCATCAATTACACAGAATCACTAGGTCCGCCTGTAAACCGCCGCAAGCGTGGGATTTTGTGCCTAAATCCACAGAGTCCCCTTTTGCTGAGCCCCACCTGCGATTTTTCCCATAATCGATTCATTGTGCATTAAGTGCTTAATTATAGTTGCAACTCACATATGATAATAGTAATTATTATCATTAGCATTTGCACTGATGGTTTATCTGGCAAGGTATACAGAGGTATCAGGAAACAAGCCTCTCCAGGTTTGTTGAACGGTCTCACACTCAACAAATGCATCTGAACACCGCGGCGTGACAGCACGACGCCGCCTGGGCTGTTCAAAAGGACAACGGCGCGTAAGCGTTAATGGAAGCCGGGACAAGGAATTCCCGATTCACCAGCCTACGTCACGGAATAGTCAGCGACAGGACCGTTCGTAAGGCTGATGAAACTCAAAAAGGACGCAGCGTCTGTCAAAGCAGGCTTAACGAAAATTAACGTCCTGCTGCTGGCATATGACTGCGTCGACTTCCTGATTTAGTTCGTCAAGCGGAGAGGGATTTTCTCATGCGTATTTTGTTTGTAGGCCCGCCTCTCTATGGGCTGCTGTATCCTGTGCTGTCTCTGGCACAGGCGTTTCGCGTTAACGGCCATGAAGTGCTGATCGCCAGCGGAGGAAAATTCGCCCAAAAAGCGGCAGAAGCAGGGCTGGTGGTATTTGACGCCGCACCCGGTTTTGATTCTGAAGCTGACTATCGCCGCCGCGAGGCACAGCGAAAAGAAAGCAACATCGGCACAAAAATGGGCAACTTCTCATTCTTCAGCGAAGAGATGGCCGACCACCTGGTGGAGTTTGCCGGACACTGGCGGCCCGATCTCATCATCTACCCGCCGCTCGGCGTCATCGGGCCTCTGATAGCCGCCAAATACGATATACCGGTCGTAATGCAAACCGTCGGCTTCGGCCATACGCCCTGGCATATCAAAGGCGTAACGCGTTCGCTCGCGGACGCCTATCATCGCCACGGCGTTGGGGCCGCACCGCGCGATATGGCCTGGATCGACGTAACACCACCGAGCATGAGCATTCTTGAAAACGACGGAGAACCCATTATTCCCATGCAGTACGTCCCGTACAACGGCGGCGCGGTGTGGGAACCGTGGTGGGAGAGGACGCCCGACCGTAAACGTTTGCTGGTGAGTCTCGGTACCGTCAAACCGATGGTCGACGGCCTTGACCTGATCGCCTGGGTGATGGATTCCGCCAGTGAAGTCGATGCCGAGATCATCCTGCATCTTTCGGCCAATGCGCGGTCGGATCTGCGCTCACTGCCCTCAAATGTTCGCCTGGTCGACTGGATACCCATGGGAGCCTTCCTGAACGGCGCAGATGGCTTCATTCATCATGGTGGCGCGGGCAATACCCTGACGGCACTGCACGCCGGTATTCCACAGATCGTCTTCGGCCAGGGTGCCGATCGCCCGGTAAATGCCCGCGCTGTTGTCGAACGCGGCTGCGGGATCATCCCCGGCGACGACGGCCTGTCGAGCAGCATGATCAATGCTTTCCTCGACAATCGCGCGCTTCGCGACGCCTCTGAAGAGGTAGCGGCGGAAATGGCAGCGCAACCCTGTCCGAGCGAGGTGGCGAAAAGCCTGATCGCGAGGGTACAGAAAGGGTAGCCACTACGCCGTCATGACGATCATACGCCAGCACGCATCCAGGAGATACGCCCGTAACAATGCGGGACCGGATCGGGCTGGCGCTTTTTTTTTGCACAGCGATCCGACTTGGATCCTATTGTTTACAGACGGAGGAGGCTTAATGCCTGCGACTCACTCTCCCACTCCTGCGCGGTCCTGGATAGTTCGCCTGGCACGCGTGTGCTGGGAACGTAAGAAACTTAGCATCATCGTAGTGGTAGCGTCGGTCTCGACCATTCTGCTGGCCGCGCTGACGCCGTTGCTGACAAGGCAAGCGGTGAACGACGCGCTGGCAGGCAATCCGACTCGTCTGCCGTGGCTGGCCTGCGGGCTATTGCTGATTGCCTTTTTTGATTTCATCGGTAACTACGTGCGCCGCGGTTATGCCGGGGAGCTCTCGCTCTGGGTGCAGCACACCCTGCGAGGACGGGCATTCGACAGTATTCAAAAACTTGACGGCGCAGGCCAGGACGCACTGCGCACCGGGCAGGTGATTTCACGGACCAACAGCGATCTGCAGCAGGTGCATACCCTGCTACAGATGTGCCCGGTGCCGCTGGCGGTGTTCACTTATTACATTGCCGGCATTGCCGTGATGCTGTGGATGTCACCCGCCATGACGCTCATCGTCGTGTGCGTACTGGCATGCCTGGCTATCACTGCGCTGCGCGCGCGTCGCCGGGTCTTTGCGCAAACCGGGCTGGCCTCGGACCGACTGGCAAATCTCACCGAACATATGCGCGAGGTGCTGGCGCAGATCTCAGTGGTAAAATCCTGCGTGGCGGAGCTGCGTGAAACGCGCTGGCTGGATCGCCAGTCGCGGCAGATGGTGCGGGTACGCATCGGCGCGGCCATCTCGCAGGCGATGCCAGGTGCCACCATGCTGGCGCTCCCGGTGCTCGGGCAAATCGTCCTGCTGTGCTACGGCGGCTGGTCGGTTATGCACGGGCGCATCGATCTCGGCACCTTCGTGGCGTTTGCCAGCTTCCTCGCGATGCTGACCGGGCCAACCCGTGTACTGGCATCGTTTCTGGTTATCGCCCAGCGCACCCAGGCGTCCGTGGAGCGCGTGTTTGCTCTGATCGACACCCGTTCGCAGATGGAAGACGGGACGGAGACGGTTAACGGTCAGGTTATCGGGCTGCAACTGGAGAATATGAGCTTCGAGTACCGTGGCGGCAGACGCATCCTCAGCGATGTCTCCTTTTCCCTGCACGCCGGTGAAACGGTGGCGGTAGTGGGCGCATCGGGTTCCGGGAAATCCACGCTGCTGATGCTGCTGGCGCGTTTTTACGATCCCAGCGCCGGAGAGATATGGCTCAACACCAGCGCAGGCCGACAGAACCTCCGCGATCTCAGGCTGGAGGCGCTTCGTCGTCGGGTAGGCGTTGTGTTTGAGGATGCTTTTCTGTTTGCCGGTACGGTGGCGGAAAATATCGCCTACGGGCACCCTCAGGCAACGGCGGACGACATTCGCCTCGCGGCGAGGGCAGCAGGAGCCAGCGATTTTATCAACGCCCTGCCGAAAGGTTTCGATACCCAATTAACCGAACGCGGTACGAATCTTTCCGGCGGACAGAGGCAGCGAATCGCGCTGGCACGGGCGCTCATTACCGCGCCGGAAGTGTTGATCCTCGATGACACCACCTCGGCGGTCGATGCCGGTACTGAAGCGGAGATCAACACCGCGCTGAGTCGCTATGCTGACGAAAAGCATATGCTGCTGGTGATTGCCCGACGCCGTTCGACGCTTCAGTTAGCCAGCCGGATTGTGGTGCTGGATAAGGGCCGGGTGGTGGACACCGGAACCCAGGCAGAACTTGAAGCGCGCTGTCCGGCGTTCCGCGCGCTGATGACCGGCGACGGCGATTTCCTCGCGCCTTCCCACAGTGGGCCTAACGGATTGTGGCCGGCCGTACCAGCGCCACAAGACGATGCGGCGCAGACGGGGGATAAATGCTTTGTCGCCCGTATGACGCGCGTGCCGGAAAATGCAGTACAGCAGGCGCTGGCCGGTAAAGGCCGCAAAGTCACGTCGCTGCTGAAGCCCGTGGCGTGGATGTTCGTCATCGCCGCCCTGCTGATCGCCCTCGATTCGGCGGCAGGCGTCGGGGTACTTATACTGCTGCAGCGCGGCATTGACTCCGGCGTTGCCACAGGCGATATGTCGACTATCGGCCTCTGTGCCCTATTCGCCCTGTGCCTGGTGGCCGTGAGCTGGTGCTGTTATTCACTACAGACTGTCTTCGCCGCCAGAGCGGCAGAGTCAGTCCAGCATACGGTGCGCTTGCGCAGCTTCGGCCATATGCTGCGTCTTGGTCTCCCATGGCATGAAAAGCATGTCGATTCGCGTCTGACCCGCATGACCGTAGATGTGGACTCTCTCGCCCGCTTTCTGCAAAACGGCCTTGCCGGTGCAGCCACCAGCCTGGTGACAATGTTCGCCATCGCCGCCGCCATGTTCTGGCTCGACCCGCTCCTGGCGCTGACGGCATTAAGCGCGGTGCCAGTGGTCGCACTGGCAACCTGGATTTATCGCCGCCTCAGCTCCCCTGCTTATGCGCAGGCGCGGCTGGAAATAGGCAAAGTCAACAGCACCCTGCAGGAGAAAGTCTCCGGCTTGCGCGTTGTGCAATCGCATGGCCAGCAGGAACAGGAAGCCGCCCGGCTGCGCGCGTTATCGGATCGGTTCCGTGCGACCCGCGTACGTGCGCAAAAATACCTTGCCGTCTATTTCCCGTTCCTAACCTTCTGCACCGAGGCCTCCTATGCCGCCGTTCTTCTGGTGGGTGCATCGCGAGTCGCCGAAGGCGAAATGACCGCCGGGGTGCTGGCGGCTTTCTTCCTGCTGCTGGGGCAATTCTATGGGCCAGTGCAGCAGTTATCAGGAATTGTCGACGCCTGGCAGCAGGCGACGGCCAGCGGCAAACATATCAATGAACTGCTGGCGACCGAAGGCACAGAGAACATCGAGCCCTCTTCCGCACCGCCCGCCACCGGCGCGCTGCATCTTGATGAGGTCACGTTCAGTTATCCCGACAGTCCTCAACCCGCGCTGAACAAACTTACCCTGACAATCCCTGAGGGAAGGGTCGTCGCGGTCGTTGGTCGCAGCGGTGCGGGTAAGTCAACGCTGATTAAGCTGATCGCCGGATTGTATTCCCCCACCCACGGCAGGATCAGCATTGGCGATCGGATAATTGATGATGCCTCGCTTGCCGATTACCGTCGCCAGATTGGGCTGGTCGATCAGGATGTGGCGTTGTTTAGTGGTGATATCGCGGAAAACATTCGTTATTCACGGCCATCCAGTACCAATGACGACGTTGAGATTGCCTCTCAACAGGCAGGGCTGTATGAGACGGTGCGCAATCTGCCGCAGGGATTCCGCACACCGGTGAATAACGGCGGTGCCGATCTGTCCGCAGGTCAGCGCCAGCTGATTGCGCTGGCCCGCGCACAACTGGCGAATGCTCACATCCTGCTGCTCGATGAAGCCACGTCACGCCTGGATCGCACATCCGAAGAGCGATTGATGTCATCGTTAACAGACGTCGCGCACGCCGGGAAGCACCTGGCGCTGATTGTGGCGCACCGTCTGACCACCGCGCAGCGCTGCGATCTGATTGCCGTTATCGATAAGGGGCAGCTTGCGGAATACGGCACCCACGAACAGCTGTTAGCGGCCGGCGGCCTCTACACCCGCTTGTGGCATGACAGCGTCGGCAGCTCTGTTCCCCATCGCCAGCACGACATCACGGGGGAAATCGTGGAAGAGTAATTGCGCACGTAAGACATTACAAAACACGCGCTAAAGCGGCTGTTCCCGGAATAGCCGCTTTAGCTATTTATACTGACACCCTTCATATTCAAAGAGAGTGAATGCTGAACATGCAACAACATCCCTCTGCTATCGCCAGGCTGCGCAGCCAGCTGGCAGCAGGCCACATTGCTAACCTTTCTGACTTCTGGCGAGACGCTGAGTCGCTAAATGTACCGCTGGTGACGCCAGTCGACGGAGCGAAAGACGAGCGTGATGTGACATTTCTGTGGCGCGCCAGGCACCCTCTACAGGGCGTTTACCTGCGTCTGAATCGGGTGACGGATAAAGAGCACGTGGCGAAAGGGATGATGACCGCCCTTCCCGCGACGGATATCTGGACTCTGACACTGCGTTTACCCGCAAGCTACTGCGGCTCCTATTCGCTGGTGGAAATCCCCCCCGGCACCCCGGCCGAGACGATTGCACAGTCCGGAGGCCGCTTTGCTACCCTCGTCGGGCACGCCGATCCGCTAAACAAAACGCCGGGGATCAACGTTCGGGGAAGCACACAGGAGTCGGTGCTGGCGCTTGATAAAGCCCCCGCCCAGTCCGAATGGCGCGGCGGGTCACCCAGCGGGCAATTGCTTACCTCGGCGCGCACTCTCGCCGGGGAATCGCGCCGGGTTCGGCTCTATCTGCCGGACGTTGATGTTTCGCAGCCCCTCGGCCTGGTGGTACTGCCCGATGGTGAAACCTGGTTCGATCACCTTGGCGTATGCGCGGCAATTGACGCCGCCATAAACAACGGACGCATCGTGCCTGTGGCTGTACTTGGCATCGATAATATCGATGAACACGAGCGAACTGCGATACTCGGCGGGCGCAGCGAGCTGATAAAGGATATCGCCGGCCAGTTGTTGCCGACGATCCGCGCCGAACACCCGCAGCGGCGGTGGGCAGACCGTTCGCGCACCGTGCTGGCCGGACAGAGCCTCGGCGGGGTCAGCGCGCTCATGGCCGCTCGTTACGCACCGGAAACGTTCGGGCTGGCGCTCAGCCACTCCCCTTCGATGTGGTGGACGCCAGAGGGTGCCAGCCGGCCAAACGTGTTCAGCGAAACCGATTCGTCATGGGTGAGCGAACATCTGCTTTCTGCCCCGCCGCAGGGCGTGCGCATCCGCCTGTGCGTGGGATCGCTGGAAGGTTCGACGGTACCCCACGTTCAGCGGCTGCATCAGCAGTTGCTTACCGCTGGCGTCGACAGCCATTGCGCAATGTATACCGGGGGTCACGATTACGCATGGTGGCGCGGCGCACTGATTGACGGGCTTGGTTTACTCCAGGGTTGACTTGACCCGCGAACACTTTCAGGCAACTGTACAGGCTTCCTGAATAAAGAAAATGTCACCTGCGGAAAAGGAATAAACATCAGATGTATGCCCGCGAGTATCGCCCAACACGCTCACGCAAGGCGCTTGTCACTCTTCTTTCTGGTCTCACCCTTATCTGGAATGCGCACGCTTTCGCAAAGCCGGATATGCAGCCACTGGGGCCGAATATCGCCGATAAAGGCTCTGCGTTTTACCATTTCAGCGTCAACTCGTTCGACTCCGCCGATGGCAGCCGCCATTATCGGGTATGGACGGCCGTGCCAAATAAAGCCGCACCGGCGTCGGGCTACCCGATTTTATATATGCTCGACGGCAACGCAGTTATGGACCGCCTGAACGACGACCTGCTCAAACAGCTGGCAGAAAAATCACCGCCGGTGATTGTGGCTGTCGGGTATCAGACCAACCTCCCCTTCGATCTCAACGGCAGGGCCTACGACTATACGCCAGCAGCAGAAAGCGGCAAAACGGATACCCGCAACGGGCGTTTTAGCCGTAAGAGTGGGGGTAGCAACGACTTTCGCCAGTTACTGGAAACGCGTATAGCGCCAAAGGTGGAACAGGGATTGAATATCGATCGGCAGCGTCGCGGCCTGTGGGGGCACTCCTACGGCGGCCTGTTCGTGCTGGATGCATGGCTGTCTTCCCCTTATTTCCGGACGTATTACAGCGCCAGCCCGTCGTTGGGCAGAGGCCATGATGCGCTACTGAGCCGCATCACGGCGGTTGAGCCGTCGCAATACTGCGCCAGGCGCCTGATGATAATGGAAGGTTCGGCGACGCCGGGCGATAACCGGGAAACGCATGCTGCCGGAGTGCTGACGAAAATTCATGCCACCCTCGCCACGCTGGAAGATAAAGGCGTCAATGCCGACTTTTGGGATTTCCCAAACCTGGGACACGGGCCGATGTTCAACGCCTCCTTCCGCGGAGCGCTGTTAGATATCAGTGGTGAAAACGCAGGTAACACAGCAGGCTGTCATTCATTAAGCCGCTAAACACTGCCCGCCTTGACGCGGGCAGTACACCTGTAACACTACGATCAAAATGACGCGGTAACACCGGCATAATAAGCCCGGCCAGGCTCGTTATAGGTATTCGCCCCTTCGGAAGATCGGTAAATCTGTTTATCTAAGATATTGCTGACACCAACGTTAAGACGCAGATTTTTATTAATATCGTAATTGAAGTTCGTCCCCACCAGCGAATAAGCGCCCAGCTCTTTACCTGACAGACCGCCAGTATCTTCACTACGAGTTTCCGAATGAGTACGCGGTTTTTGTCTGCCGTATAACGTCCAGTTGACGCTGGCAGAGAACGCCTGGGTGATGGTCCAGTCAAGCGAGTTATTAATGGTGTATTTCGGGATGATCGACAGCGGGTTACCGGTGTCTTTTTGCTCCGAGGTGATCATCCAGGTGGCATTGGTATTCCAGTTCAGACGATCTTTCACCAGCGGGAACGCCATGCTGGCTTCGATACCGTCCACCAGCGCTTTCCCGCCGTTCTGCCACTGGAGAATATATGCGCCGGAAGCGGTTTGCCCGATAACATTATCGCCGGCCACGATCTTATTCTGGTAGTCATTGCGGAAGTAGGTCACGCTGGCATGGTAATCTTCCCAGGCGAACTCCAGCCCAATTTCTTTATTGATGCTAATTTCCGGATCGAGATCTTTATTACCGATCAGGTAGCAGCCGCCCGATGTAATATCTTTTGGACAACCGTTGCCTTTCGAGTAGAGCAGATAACCTTCGCTGGATTGATACAGGTTTGGTGCTTTAAAGGTTCGGGCAATCCCCGCTTTGACTTTGAAGTAATCGCCCAATTCCTGCGAGAGGTTCAGGCTGGGGCTGAAGTTACCGCCGGACTCGTTGAGATAATCAAAGCGCAGGCCGGGAATGATATTCGTGCCGGGAACCGGCTCAATATTATCTTCAATATACAGCGCACTGATTTGGGAATGGTTTTTACTGCTGCGATCCGCAGCCGAGCCAGAAATGCCGCCGATATCACTGTCATCCACGGTCAGGCTGGTAGAGGAAGGATCGTCGAGCTCATCGCGGCTCCACTCCGCACCCACGGTCAGCGTTTGATCGACCAGCGCATTCAGCGGAATATTAAGCTCGCCGCTGGTTCGCCAGGAGCTCAGGCGATTGGTCGTGAACTTTTCATCCGCCGAAATACGCCCTTCACCGCCACCGGATAATCCTTCATTCATGCGGGTGTTATTGGTTTTCTCATAATAGACACCAAAATGGCTTTGACCCCAGTCCCAGATACCATTGTGCGTAACGCCATAATTCTGCCGGTAAAGGCGGTTCGTCTCCTCGCCGGATTTCGCCAGGCTTTCAGTGACGGCACTGGAAGAACTATTTTGCGTATCGCCCGCATAGATATTCCCCTGACGGCTATATCCGGCTTCGAAATCGATAATTTGCTGCGGATTTAATTTCCACGAGACAACGCCGTTAATATCTTTGTTGCGCACCCCTTCATGCCCGGCCGCGTTTTTCGTACCGGCCGAGGAGTTAATATCCCAGCTGTCGGCATCGGTTTTATTCAGGTTTCCGTACAGGCGCATGGTCAGCGCATCGCCAGCCAGCGGCCCGCTAAGGCTGAAGTTGGCGCGACGCGTAGCGCCTTCGTCGCTGCTTTCCGGCTGGTTGGTGTATAACGACAGCGAACCGTGCCAGTCGTTGGTAGGGCGTTTGGTAATGATGTTCACCACCCCGCCCGCTGCGCCCGAACCGTAGCGTGCCGCCGCAGGGCCGCGGATCACTTCAATACGCTCAACCTGTTCCGGTGGCACCCAGTTGGTGTCGCCGCGGGTATCACGCTCTCCACGCCAGCTATAACGCACGGCGTTGCGCGACGTCACCGGCACACCATCAATTAAAATTAAGGTGTTCTCCGGCCCCATGCCGCGAATGTCGATCTGGCGGTTATTACCACGTGTACCCGAGGCGCTGTTGCCGGTCAGATTGACACCGGGCATTTTGCGAATAATATCGGAGAGATCGTTGACCGGAGGGTTCTTTTTAATATCTTCGCTGGTAATAATCGACACGCCCGGCTGCTGTTTGAGTACCTGCTCAGCGGTGGCTTCCACCACCAGGGTCTCGTCGTTATCATCGGAGGATTTTGCCAGTGATACCTGACTGTTCAACCCTGCCAGGAGCGCAGTGAGCGGCCAGAAGATCTTGATAATTCTCATACCCATTCCCTAATACATGCCTAACGTAAAAGTGATCGATCGTTAAGCTCACATCCTTGCCAGATATTTTAAACTGCCATTATTTTTATAATAAGAATGATAATTAATATCATTTGGAGAGGATTAAGGCAATCCTTAATACACGGATGCGCGCATTAATGAAACGCACGCATTGGCCCGGAGTGATTCTTCCCGGGTACCACCCTGTGCGTTCGTAAAGCTGGCATACTGAAACAGCGGAAGAAGAGAACAGCCCATTGGTATTTCGTGTAGTGACATAACGTTAATATGTCATTACAAGGGAACGCAGCCCCGGTAAGCGCAAGCGCCACCGGGGCAAGAAAGGTTACTGCTGCGCGAGCTGATTGCGGCGATACTCCCCCTGCCGCTCCAGCATCCAGCCAGGATATTCCCGCGGCAGCGCGCTCACCGCATCAAGCTGCTGAAGCTCGTCTTCGCTGAGACGGATCCCGGTGGCGGCAATGTTGTCGTCCAGCTGTTCAACGCGTTTCGCGCCAATGATGACGCTGGTCACCGCTTTCTGATGCAGCAGCCACGCCAGCGCGATTTGTGCGACGGAGACGCCCTTACTTTCGGCAATCACGCGCATCACGTCCACGCAGTCAAAGGCGCGATCTTTGTCCACCGGCGGGAAGTCGAACGCCAGACGGCGGCTACCGGCTTCGCTCTGCCCGTCGCGACCATATTTTCCGCTCAGCAGGCCGCCCGCCAGCGGGCTCCAGACCATCAGCCCGACGCCTTCGCTCTGCATCATCGGCACCAGCTCGCGCTCAAGATCGCGCCCGGCGATGGTGTAGTACGCCTGCAATGACGCAAAACGCGCCAGCCCCAGACGCTCGGAAATCCCGAGCGCTTTGGCTATCTGCCACGCCGCCCAGTTCGAGACGCCGATGTAGCGCACGTGGCCGTGCTGCACCAGGTTATCCAGCGCATACAGCGTCTCCTCAATCGGCGTGGCCGGATCGAAACCGTGAAGCTGATAGAGATCGATATGATCGAGCTGCAGGCGGCGCAGGCTCTCCTTCACGCTGCTGATGATGTGATAGCGCGAGCTGCCGCGCGAGTTCACACCGGCGGTGCCCGTTTCGCCGAACACCTTGGTGGCAACCACCACATTTTCGCGCGGGACGTTGAGGTTTTTCAGCGCCTGCCCGAGGATCGCCTCCGAGCGCCCTTCCGAATAGACGTCGGCGGTATCAATGAAGTTGATGCCCGCGTCCAGCGCGCGGCCCACCAGCTGCTCGGCTTCGTTTTGCTTAAGCTGACCAATCTTGCCCCACATGCCGTCTTCACCGCCGAAGGTCATGGTGCCGAGGCACAGTTCAGAAACAAACAGTCCGGTGTTGCCCAGTTTTTGATAACGCATAAATTATTCCTCGCATGTCGATTGGGTACCCGATAGTTATACCCGCCCCTCAGCCATCGCGAATGTGGCGTTCCTGTCCGTTTCTTGCCCAATCCTCTGAATTTATCCGCGCGGGGCGTCGCCAAAGACGCTGTAGTCCGGCAGCTGCACCTGCTGATACGGCTCCCAGCCGCCGCCGAGCGCCTTGTAGAGCGCCACCAGATCGAGAGCGCTTTGTACCTGCGCCTGCGCGCGCTGCTGCTCAGCCTGCGCCAGCTGCCGCTGGGCGTCCAGCACGTCGATAAAGCTGGCGATCCCCTGGCGGTAGCTGTCGCTGGCTAAATCAAAGGCGTTTTGCAGGGCGTCGATGGTTTTCGCCAGGCCCGCCTCACGCTGCTGGTCGGTGCGATAGCTCACCAGCGCGTTTTCGACATCGCCGAGCGCGGTCAGCACCGTTTGACGATAGTCCAGCACCGCCGCCCCCTGCTGCGCGCGCGCCACCTTGACGCTGGAGACCAGCCGACCGCCCTGGAAGATGGGGATGGAGACCTGCGGGCCGAAGCTGTAGAAGTGGCTGCTCCAGTCGGTCAGCCAGCCGGATTCGCTGTTGCGCAGGCCAAACTGTCCGGAGAGGGTAAAGCTCGGGAACAGTTCGGCCACCGAGACGCCAATCTGCGCCGTGGCGGCATGAAGGTTGGCCTCCGCTTCGCGCACGTCCGGACGGCGGCGCGCCAGCGTGGACGGTATACCAGTCTGCACGATATCCGGCAGCGCGGGCATTGGCTGTGCGGATTGCAGCTCGCTATCCAGCGCCCCCGGCGGCTTGCCGAGCAGAATAGCCAGCCCGTTCATCGCCTGGCGTTCCTGGGCCTGATACTGCGGCAGCTGGGCTTCAAGATTGCCCAGCTGCGCCCGGGCGTTTTCCACGTCCATCTGCGGCGAAAGCCCGCCGCGCTGGCGGCTTTCGGTCAGGTCCAGCGTCTGCTGCGCGCTTTTAATCTGGGTGTTCAGGGTAGCGATAATGCTCTGTGCCCCGCGCAACTGAAGCCACGCGCGCGCCACTTCCGCTTCCAGCGACACCAGCGCATCGTTACGCTGTTCGATGGCGGCCTTCTGCTGCGCCTCGGCGGCTTCCACCTGACGGCGCACCTTGCCCCAGAGATCGATTTCCCACTGGGCGTCGAAGCTGCCCTGATAAAGGTTAATCGGCTGCGTCAGCGGCCCCAGCGCGCCTCTGAGTTCAGGGTCGACATTATCCAGCTGGTCGTACACGCCGTGGGATTTTAGCTCCCCTTCCAGCCCGAGCTGCTGGCGCGTCGCCTGCAGATTGCCGTTGACCGATGGATAAAACGCGCCGCCCGCCTGATTAATCTGTTCACGCGCCCCGGCAATGCGCAGTACCGTTTGCTGCAGCGTCAGGTTTCCGGCGATGGCGCGTTCAACCAGACTGTCGAGCTGCGGCGAGCCGAAGGTTTTCCACCAGCGCGGATTGGTCGCGGCGGAGGTGGTTTGCGATTTTACCGCGCTGTCGCCCTTATCGTTCCAGTGCGTAACGGCGGGTGGCGCAGGCTGCTGGTAGTCCGGCCCGACGGCGCAGCCCACCAGCAGCATCATTATCATCAGGGGGTGTAAACGTCTGTGTATCATCAGTGTGCTCCTGCACTCCCCTCGCTCTTAACCGGCGAGAGCAACAAACAAAACGGAATCAGTAACAAGGCCACCGCGCTCAGGATAGTGAAGACGTCGATGTAGGCCAAAAAGCGGGACTGCTCGATCATCGTCTGGTACATCCGCCCGGTGGCAATCCCGGTCGGATCGCCCACCTGGGTGGTGAAGTTCTGGATCGCCAGGGCGCTTTCGCGAATCGCCAGCTGGAACTGCTCGTTAAACGGCGAGGCGTGGTAGGCAAGGTGCGCGCTGTGCGCCTGCGCGCGCTCGGTGATGGCCGCCGTCGAGAGCGAAATCCCGATGGATCCCGCCACGTTGCGGAACATGGTAAACAGCGCCGCCGCATCGGCGTTGAGCCGTCTCGGTATCGAGATGAAGGCGATGGTGGTGAGCGGCACAAACAGGAACCCCAGACCAATCGACTGGGCGCTTCGGAACAGCACCAGGGTTTCGAAGTCAATATCCGGCGTCAGCGTGCGCGACCAGAAGAACGACACCGCCAGGCAGGTAAAGCCAAAGGCGATGATCCAGCGCGTCTGCACCACCGGCATCAGCTTCAGCACCAGCGGGATGGTCAGCACGATCAGCACCGCGCCGGGCGAAAGCACCAGCCCGGACCAGGTGGCGGTATAGCCCAGATCCTGCTGCGCCAGCTGCGGGATCACCACCGAGCTGCCGTAGAGGATCATCGCCATCCCCGCCATCAGCAGGCTGGAGATCGCGAAGTTGCGGTCCTTCATGCAGTGCAGATCCACCACCGGCTTTTTGGCATACATCAGCCAGTAGATTGCGCCGATAATGCCGACCAGCGTCAGCACCGCGAAGGTGCGGATAAAGTTCGAGTAGAACCAGTCGTCATCCTCGCCCCGGTCGAGCATCACCTGCAAACAACCCAGACCGAGGGCGATCAGGCCGATCCCCGTCCAGTCGATGGTCAGCTTCTCTTTTGATTTGCTCTCCCACGGCGGATCTTCCAGCAGCTGGTAGATCGCCAGCACCGTCACAATCCCTACCGGGATGTTGATAAAGAACACCCAGCGCCAGGAGTAGTTGTCGGTGATCCAGCCCCCCAGCGTCGGGCCGAGCACCGGCGCGACGATAATCGCAATGGAGGAAAGCCCAAACGCTTTGCCCCTGTCCTCCGGCTTGAAGTAGTCAAGCAGCACCGACTGCTGGGTGGGCTGTAGCCCGCCGCCAAAGAAGCCCTGCATCACGCGGAACAGGATGATTTGCCACAGCTCGGTGGCGATGCCGCACAGGAACGAGCAGATGGTGAACATCACGATGCAAATGAGGAAGAACTGCTTGCGGCCAAACAGCCGGCTCAGGAACGCCGAGATGGGCAGCACGATGCCGTTCGCCACCAGGTAGCTTGTCAGTACCCAGGTGGATTCGTCGTAGCTGGCCGAGAGCGACCCCGCCACGTGCGGCAGCGCGACGTTGACGATGGTGGTGTCCAGAATTTCCATGAACACCGCCAGGGTGACGACAATCGCCACCGCCCACGGGTTACTGGCGGGCTTCCAGTTATCGTGGCTATGATCCGTCATTCCACGGTGACCTTCGGTTCAACCGACAGCCCCAGCGGCAGCGGCTTGTTCGGATCCAGACCTTTATCAATGACGATTTTTACCGGTACGCGCTGAACAATCTTCACGAAGTTACCGGTGGCGTTTTCCGACGGGAAGGCGGAGAAGCGCGAGCCGCTGCCCTGCTGGATGCTGTCGATATGGCCTTCAAGCTCCATATCCGGCCAGGCATCCACCGAGACGCTAACTTTATCGCCGGGCTTCATGCGCTCAAGCTGGGACTCCTTAAAGTTCGCCACCACCCACACGTTCGGCGAAACCAGTGAGAACAGCGCCGTTCCCGCCTGCACCAGCGTGCCGGGCTGCACGTTGCGTTTGGTGACAAACCCGTCGAACGGGGCGCGGACTTCGGTGTAAGAGAGGTTCAGATTGGCCGTTTCCAGCTGTGCTTTCGCCTGTTCGACCTGACGCTCGCGGGCTTCGACGTTGGTCTCCTGCTGGCGGATTTGCAGCTGTACCTGCTCCGCCACTTCCAGCTGCGCCTGTGCGCTGGCAAGGCCAGCCTGGGCGCTGCGCAGCTGAGCGTTCGCAGAATCAATACTTTGCTGGGTGGTCGCGCGCGGGTCGACGCCGCGCTGGCGCCGGTACTCCGCCTGCGCGTTCGCCAGATCGGCTTGCGCTTTCAGCACCTGCGCTTTGGCTTCGTCACGCTGGGCGGGATACTGCACTTTTGAGAGCGCCAGCTGCGCCTGGGCCTGATGCAGCTGCGCGATAGCCAGCCCAAGCTGAGCCTGAGCCTGATCGCGCTGGGCGGTGGTATCGCGAGGATCGATCACCACCAGCACGTCCCCTTTCTTCACGCGCTGGTTATCCCGCACGCGAAGCTCGGTAACGTAGCCCGCCGTTTTGGGGGCAATGGTCACCACGTCGCCGTCGGTAAAGGCGTCGTCGGTGGTCTCTTCGTTGCGGGTTAAAAACCACCAGACCAGCGCCACGATCACCATCACGATGACCACGATGCCAAGGATAATTAACGGTTTTTTGCCCGGGCGTTTACGCTCGTTATTGTTTTTATCCTGCTCGTCAGCAGGTGGATTTTGTTCTTCTGCCATAATTCAGCAACGGTCCTGTCAGTGAGCGGCATCACACTATGCCGTTCACTAAAGCTAGGACGTTGCTATACATTTGCCAGGAAAAACTGACAAATTGCGCACTATATGAGAAGGAATAGTCCGAAACCGATCGCCGCAGCCCAGAACAGCATCGGGATCGACCAGAGGTGGAAGCGCCACCAGATGCGACGGTCGTTGGCCATGCGCAGGGCGATCAGGTTTGCCAGGGAGCCGGGCAGCAGCCCAAACCCACCGATGTTCACCGCCCAGGCCAGTAGCGTGTCCGGCGGAACGTAGTTAAGCAGCAGAATGGTGGCAGGCACGTTGCTGATAAACTGCGACAGGCCAATCGCCGTCAGCCACAGCCCCGGCTGCGACAGCGTGCTGACGCTGTGCAGAACGTTTTGCAGCACGGGAAGCTGAATAAGCAGATGCACGTCGATGAACATCGCCATAAAGACCAGCAGCAGCGTCCAGTCCACGCTCACCAGCACGCGCCGCGCCAGCACGACAAAGCCCGCGGCGACGAGCAGGACGCCCGCCAGCTCATACCTCAGCTCCAGGGCGAACAGAAAGACGATATACAGCCCGAGGCAGCTCCAGACCAGCCGCGGCTGCCACTGCGGGCCCGTGGTCCCGCTATGGTATTGCAGCTTTTTATCCGGAAACGCGAACCAGCAGACCGCCAGCAGCGACAACATCATCACCAGCGCCAGAGGCGCCATCTGCCAGGTAAAGGCGGCGAATGACAGACCGGAACGTCCCCAGAGAAGAATATTTTGCGGGTTGCCGATGGGCGTCAACAGAGAACCGGCGTTAACGGCGAGCGCTTCAAAGATGATCAGTCTGCTGACCGGGATCTCGCAAAGCTTACGCAGGGTGAGCGTGAGGGGTACGATGATAAACAGCGCCACATCGTTGGTCAGAAACGTCGACAGCACCGCGGCGGAGAATACCATAAACAGGGCCAGCCTGCGCTCGGTGGCAAAACGGCGCACCATTTTGCGCCCCAGGACGTCAAAATAGCCGCTCAGCTCGACCCCTTTGGTCAGCATCATTAACCCGCTCAGGGTGATGATGGTGCGCCAGTCAATCGCCGCAGACCAGGCCTGTGGCGCAAACGGCACAAACAGGCTTAACCCGGCGCCAATGATTAATAAGAGATGGAAGAAACGATCGCGTGACAGGGCCTGCAGTCCAGGGATTTTCATTCAGCGGAGGGACCATATTTAAGGGTAAATTCGCGAAACTTCACCAGCGTCTCTTCGCTAACGTGGTGCTCCATTCCTTCCGCATCCCGACGGGCAATTTCCGGGCTGACGCCCAGCACCAGCAAAAAGTTCTCGACGAGCTGATGGCGCTCGCGGCTCTCCTGCGCAAGCTTCTCCCCTTCCGGCGTCAGAAACACGCCGCGCCAGGGGATCATTTCGATCAGGCCTACCGAGGCCAGACGTTTTAACATTTTAGCGACCGTCGGCTGCGAAACCCCGAGCCTGGCGGCCATATCGACCTGACGCGCTTCCCCAACCTCGCGGATCAGATCGGAAATCAGTTCAACATAATCATCAATCAGTTCACGCCGGTGCGCTTCACGGACCTGGCGAAAACCTTCGACATGTTCTTCAACATTCACCAGTTGCGTCGTTTTTTTAATGGTTGGCTTACCTGCGCGACGGTTCATTGTACTTCCTCATTGGGGTGACGCTTCCAGCGCCCGGTATCGAGAGCGCACATTGTAAACCATCCCTCCACAAGCACAAAAAATTAACGAAATAGCCATAGCTATACAATATAGCCTGTGCTATATCTGTATGTAATGCAGTCACCCTTCACGGATCGAAGGGATCAAACATCAGGAGGTCTCATGAACGAATTCAAGAGGTGCATGACCGTGTTTACCCACTCTCCTTTTAAAGTGCGCTTAATGCTGTTGAACATGCTGTGCGATATGTTTAACAACAAACCGCATCAGGACGACAAACCTTCCCACTAAGCGGCGTTGCGGTACGCCGCTTCATTTTTCTGTCACACTTCCGCTGTAAACTGACCAATTCCCGATAATTTTTGCGGATTTGCAGCCCCCTTCGCAAAACATCTGTTTAGCAACTGTTGACCTTAATTCACGCTCGCACTATCTTCTTGCAGCCCTGCACAATTTGCGGCTCGCTGAAGCGGACCTCTCATTCCCTTTCCACGCACTGTCCGGCAGGCTTTGACCCTTGGCGCCAGGGTGAGCACATGGCGTTTTTGTGATAGTGACCTATGAATGTAACCCTGATAGATACCATCGTTACCCGCAGCCGGGCCTTAAGCCCGTGGACGGGATTTTACTTTTTGCAGTCGCTGCTGATTAACTTTGCGCTCGGCTATCCCTTCAGCCTGCTTTATGCAGTGGCTTTCACCTGCATCCTGCATGTGCTGTGGCGAGCGGCCCCGCGCGTGCAGAAAGCGTTGGTAGGGGTCTGTTCGCTGATTGCTGCGATGTATTTCCCGTTTGGCCAGGCCTACGGCGCGCCAAACTTCAACACCCTGCTGGCGCTGCACTCCACCAATATGGAAGAGTCGACGGAGATCCTGACGATCTTCCCCTGGTACAGCTACGTCGTCGGCCTCTTTATCTTTGCGCTTGGCGTCATCGCGGTTCGTCGCAAAGCAGACGCGAAGAGATCATGGGGAAAAATGGAGTCTCTGTGCCTGGCGTTTAGCGTGGGGACGTTTTTCGTTGCGCCGGTGCAAAACCTGGCCTGGGGCGGCGTGTTCAAGCTGAAAGATACGGGCTATCCGGTGTTCCGTTTCGTTAAAGACGTCGTCGTAAACAATAAAGAGGTTCTCGACGAGCAGGCGCGCATGGCTGAACTTTCCAATATGAAAGACACCTGGAACGTGCTGGCGGTTAAGCCGAAATACCATACCTATGTGGTGGTGATCGGCGAGAGCGCACGTCGCGACGCGCTGGGCGCATTTGGCGGGCACTGGAATAACACACCGTTTGCCAGCTCTGTCAACGGCACCCTGTTTACCGATTATGTGGCGGCCAGCGGCTCGACGCAGAAATCGCTCGGCCTGACGCTGAACCGCGTGGTGGATGGCAAACCTCAGTTTCAGGATAATTTCGTCACGCTGGCCAACCGCGCCGGTTTTCAGACCTGGTGGTTCTCCAATCAGGGGCAAATTGGCGAATACGACACCGCCATCGCCAGTATTGCTAAGCGTGCTGACGAAGTGCAGTTCCTGAAGAGCGGCGATTTTGAAGCCGACAAAAACACCAAAGACGAGGCGCTGCTGAAGATGACGGCGCAGGTCTTTGCTACCCAGCGCACCCAGCCGCAGCTGATTGTTCTGCACCTGATGGGATCGCATCCGCAGGCCTGCGATCGCACTGGCGGTAAATACGCGGAGTTTGTGCAGTCGAAAGAGACCTCTTGCTATCTCTATACCATGACGCAAACCGACGAGCTGCTCAGCAAGCTTTACGATCAGCTGCGCAATACGGGCGAAAGCTTCTCTGTGGTCTATTTCTCTGATCACGGGCTGGCGTTTAAAGAGCGTGGCAAAGAAGTGCAGTATCTGGCGCACGACGACCAGTTCCAGCAAAATTTCCAGGTGCCGTTTATGGTGCTGTCGAGTGATGATAAAACGCATCGCGTTATCAAAGCGCGGCGCTCGGCGAATGATTTCCTGCAGTTCTTCTCGCAGTGGACGGGGATTAAGGCCAAAGAGATAAAAAATGATTACCCGTTTATCTCCAACAAGAAAGCGCCCCCAGTGTACGTTACCAACTTCAAATTACAGAAAGTTGACTATAACCATCTGGGTACCGATATTTTTGATATTAAGAGTAAGTAAGCTGTGCGATCTCGTGCGGTCTGATGCCCTTGTATGTTTAAAGTCACTTCAGTTACCCGTCAACAGACGGGTAAACTGTCACTGAGTTTGACCTG